>PWGU01000198.1 GCA_003554605.1 Halorubrum sp. | reverse complement strand
TGCATTCGTGCGCGGTGACGCACTCATGCGAGGGGAGGGATTTGAACCCACGGACCTCTACAGGAGCGGATCTTGAGTCCGCCGCCGTTTCCGGGCTTGGCTACCCTCGCACGCGTTCACCCCTTCTATCTCGTATGGATTTAACCCTCCGGTTTCGCCCAGACCGCGCGGACACCCGACCTGTCGTGCCGGATCGGCAACGGTTAGAAAGTCGGCCGCATATCCCGGCTCATGGACGAACACACCCGCGACCCCGGCGTTGCGCCGCCGCTCGGGAACCCGACCGGGTGGAATCGCCTTCCCTCAAGCCCGGAGGAGTCCACGGACGGCCATCGGGAGGACCTGAACGACCCGTCCGGGGAGGTTCCCGCCGACGCCATATTACTGGGCGGCTACTGGGAGCATGCGACGCTTCGGCGGGCGACCGAACACGGCGTTCGGCTGTTCAACGCGGGCGCGTTCCACGAGTCCCACGACTGCTTCGAGGACGAATGGTACAACTACGGCTCCGGGACGACGGAGTCCGCGTTCCTTCACGGAATGGTGCAGGTCGCCGCCGGCGCGTACAAGCGCGCCGACTTCGAGAACGACGAGGGGATGCGATCGCTTTTCGAGACCGCATTACAGTACCTTCACGGCGTCCCGGCCGACTTCTACGGCGTCGACGTCGAGGACGTCCGCGACCGGCTCCGACGCGCGCTCGATTCCCCCGATGCCATCGACGACTGGCGGATCACGCTCGACGGTGCCCGACCGACCGCCTACCCCGCCGATCATGCGTATGCGGAGCGGCTTGAGCACGGCCCGTGAGCCACAGCACATATTTTGGTTCCGACAGCTTCGCCACGGCGTGATCCGAACACCACTTAGCCATCGCCGTCCTTGGGTTCATATGGATATCATCGAATTGGGCGAGGGACGGCCGGAGGTCGCGGTCGTCGGCGCGATCCACGGCGACGAGCCGTGTGGCGCTCGTGCCATCGATCGGCTCATTCGTGAGGGACCGTCCGTCGAACGTCCCATCAAGTTGATCATCGCTAACGAGGAGGCGCTCGCCGAAAACGAACGCTACCTCGATGAGGATTTAAATCGGGCGTTTCCGGGCGATCCGAACGCCGACACCCATGAGGGACGGTTGGCACACCGGGTCCAATCGGAACTGACGGGCTGTACGACCCTCGCGATTCACTCGACGCAGTCGTATGCGGGCCCGTTCGTGGTCGTCGATTCGATGGACGAGGTGGCCCGGGGGATCGCCCCACACCTCCCGGTCGACAGCATCATCCAGACCGACGAGTTCACCGAGGGGCGGCTGATCGAACATCCACACACCCTGGAGGTCGAAGCGGGAATACAGGGCTCGGATACGGCCGCGGACAACGCCTATCAGTTGGTCCGCGCCTTCCTCGCGGCAACCGGCGCGTTGGCGATGCCGGGGATGGGCGCGGAATCGACCGCCGGCGTCATCGACCTCGGCACCCGCGAGAAGGTCGACGTGTTCAGGTTACGGGACCGGATCCCGAAACCGCCCGCCGAGGAGTACGAGGGGTTCGCGAACAACTTCCGGCGGGTCGAGGACGGCGAGCGCTTTGCGGCCGCCGACGGCGACCCCCTCGTCGCCGAGGAGCCGTTCTACCCCGTGTTGCTCTCGGCGTACGGCTATGTCGATCAGTTCGGCTACGTCGCCGATAAGGTCGGAACCGTTCAGTAGCGGTAACCCACACCTGCGGCGTCAGGCGATCTTCATCATCCGCGTCTCGAATTTTCCGACACGGACCTTTACCCACCCCGCGAGTTCGGCGTCGAGCTCGGGGTCGTCGGTATCGACGCGGAGGACGCGAACGTCGTCGAGTTTCGCCCGGGAGGCGACGATCCGCACCTCACACTCGCGGATCACGGCCGGCGAGAGCTGTGGGTTCCCGCGCCCGAAGACGAACCCCTGTCCGCCGATCGGCGAGACGACGATGCGGTTCTCCTCGCCGAGCGCCTCAAGGATCTCCCGTTCTGTGGCGTCCCGTACGATGAGTTCGCCGTCCCGCCACACGTCCACGCCGATCGGCGACGGTTCGAAGCCGAGCTCGGCCTTTATCGCCCCGACCGTTGACCCCGGGCCGAGCACGTAGGTGATACCTGTCCCCGCCCTGATGTCGGCGGCGACGCCCTCGGCGAGCGACTCGACGGTCCCGCCGCCGAGCTGTTTCGATGACTGGAGGTCCTCGGCAACGGGGACGTGTGCGATCGCGCGGAGCTCCGGATTCACCTCACCCTCCCGGTACTCGTCCTCGTCGATGTCCATCACCTCCCGTCGCTCGGTTCGCGAGAAGGTCGCGACGACCTCGGCGGCATCCTCCGGTGAGACGGCGAAGACGGACGAGTAGACTTTCACGCCCGCGGGCACCCCGAGCATCGGCGTGTCGCTCCCCTCCAGCGCCTCCGCAACGTCCGCCGCGGTCCCGTCGCCGCCGACGAACCAGACGAGGTCGACCCCGCGGTCGAGGAACTCACGCACCGCCAGTTTCGTGTGCTCCGCGGTGGTCCCGTGTGGGTCGGCGGGCTCCGGGGGCACGATCCCTTCACCTCCGGGATCGATGACCGCAACCGGCTCGATCCCGGCCTCCCGGACGATGGCCGAGCCCATCGGGTCCGTGACGGCCGTGACCTCGATGTCGGGGCGTATCGCGGCGAGTCGGGAGAGCGCACGATGTGCGCGGTCCGGAGCCCGGGGCTCGGCGCCTCGTTCCACCGCCTCCGCGACCTTCCCGTCAGTCCCTTTGAGTCCGACCCGGCCGCCCATTCCCGCGATGGGGTTCATCACGAAGCCGATATGCATATCGGGGGCTCACCCCCGGTCGGTAATAAACACGGCGCGCCCGGCCCGGGACGACCGAAGGATCAACCCTTAATAGGGGTCCGAAACAAGCATCGATGATGATTCCCCTCGCCGTTCAGCCGGAGCCGCTTCCGATCAGCGCGACCGCGACCGCCGTGCTCATCGCGAGCCTGCTCATCGTCGTGCTGTGGGTCGCTTACCTGTACCGCTGAGGAGCCGCCCCCATTCGTGCCCGTTCGTTCTCACGCGGTTTGTTCCGACCGAGTCATGACTTCTCCCGCCCGCTCCGCGCCGGAGCCGTCGCTCGCTCCCGCAACCAGGCCGCCGCGGTCTCCGCTTCCGTCGGGTCCTCCGCGGTGATCTTCACCGTCACGTGCTCGCCGGGATACGAGCCGACCCGGACCGCAAACCGCTCCTGTAGCTCGCTGAACCGATCGAGGAGCTCGCTCTCGGGCTCGGCGACGTTGACGGCGACGGTGTGAGTGGGATCCCCCTCGAACTCGTCGGCGATCGACTCGAACATCGCTTTCATCTCGGCGGGGACGCCGGGGAGGACGTACGCCGACTCGACGACTGCGCCGGGTGCGACGCCCTCGATGTTCGCGAGCGGGCGGCAGTCGGCGGGGAGGTGTGTCGTCTCCGCGGTGAGGTCCTCGGCGCTGTACCCGCGCGCTTCGAGCCACTCGGCGGCCCGTTCGTTCGGTTCCACGTCGCGGCCGAACGCCGCGGCGACCGCCTCCATCGTCACGTCGTCGTGGGTCGGGCCGAGCCCGCCGGTGACGATCACCGCGTCATATTCGGCGTGATACTCGTTAACGACGCGGGCGATCTCGGCGATCGAATCGGGCACGACGGTCACCCGGCATACCCGTACACCCCGTTCCGTGAGCCGCCGACAGAGCCACGTCGCGTTCGTGTTTTCGGTGTCTCCGACGAGCAGTTCGTCCCCGACGGTGACGATGGCGACGTCCATACCCGACCCACGGGCGGACACCTCAAAAGGGCGCTGGGAACGCCCGCCCGGTGGGCCGACGAGCGCAGGTCACCGATCGTTCCTTCCCGTGTCGTCGTCTCCGTCCTCCTCCTCATAGACGCCGAGGCCCATCTCCATACGCCGCTGTTTCAGTTCCTCAAGTTGTCTTCGGAACCGGAGCGTTCCGGCGACGGCGACGACGCCGGCGATGAGCGCGATCCCGGCGAAGATGATCAGGTCGCGCTCGCGGTACGATTGGACGACGATCGATCCGCTCGTCACGGAGTCCCAGACGATTCGGTCGCGCCCGTCGACCTCCTCGACGGCACTGCCGCGCGGGGAGACGTGGCCGACGAGCGGGATGTCCGTGCTGAAGCCCTCCGGCAGGGTGACCGCGTACGAGCCCTGCACGTAGGTCAACATGGTGAACCGACGTGGCGAGCCGTCACCCGAGAAGGCGACCTTTCCGCCCTCCATATCGTCGGCGAACCGGATCCACACCTCGTCGGGGGTCTGATCGACCTCGCCGCCCCGTTCGCGGAACTCGCTCCCGTTGATCACGGTCCCGTCGGGGTACTGGTAGCGGAACGCGCGGAACTCCAGCGGCTGGTCGCCGGCGTAGACGGTGTCCTGATACAGGCGAAGCGAATCCCGCTCGGAGACGTTGTAGACGACGGTGTAGGTTCCATCGGCCGAAAGGTCGAAGTCGGCGTCACGGTCGGTCCCGAAGTCGTACTCCCTGGGGGGTTCGGCGTCGAGCGTCTCGTTCGCCATCTCCCCGCCGCCGGTGACGAACGCGAGACAGCCGGCGCTCACGACGAGCAGGGCGACACAGGCGAGCGCGAGGGCGAATCTGCGGTTCACGGTCTTACTGGGGTCTCACGGTCTCAGACGACACAGCGCATCTCGGCGGGTAGGTAGCCGCCGATGGCGGCCAGCAACCCCGGCGGGTCGGTTCCCTCCCCACAGACGATGCTCTGTTCGAGCAGTCCCAGCCGTTCGACGGTGACGATGTCACGGGCGTGTCCGGCACGGTTCACCGTCGCCCGGACCTCCCCGCGCGTCGCGGAGTTCACGTTGACCCGGCCGGGGCCGCGCTGCCATTCATACAGCCGATCGCGTTCCCGGTCGGCGAGCCGCGGCGTCTCGCTGTCCGCGTCGCCGTCGCTCGCATCGCCATCGTCGCTCGCGTCGCTCCCTCCCTCCCCGTGGTAAACGAACCGCATCGGGAGGTGTTGGACGAGCCCGAACCGCTCGACGACCTGTTCGGGTGAGCCGACGCCGAGTCCGAGCCGATCGGCCGGGACCTGTACCTCCTCGCCGGCGTCGAGGACGAACCCGTCCGCGTCCCACGATTCGAGCGTCCCGACGTACTCCTCGCCGGGCTGGAGACCCTCGTCGTGTGCGACGATCTCGCCCCACGTCTCCGCGAGGACGTTGCGTGCGACGGTGGCGTCCTCGCCGGTCACATCGACCTGCACGAAGTCGTCGTCACGGACGCCCACCTGCCAGTCGACGTCGAGATCGCCGACCTCGTTTCCGACGAGCGAGTTCATGCCGTCGAGTGCACGTTCGCGGGCGTCGCCACCGACGTAACACTTGGTTGCGAGGACGACCATCAGCCGGTCACGTCCACGTTGAGCTCGTCGCGGACCTCCTCGACGCGGCGGCCCATCGCCTCACGCAGGCGCTCGTTGTCCATCGCCTCCACGGGCGACCCGCACTCCGGACATTCGAAGCCGAAATCCATCGCCTCGCCGAACTCGAAGCGGATCGAACACACCTCACAGAGGTAGAACTCGTGGGTCCGCTCGTACTCCTCACGCTCCTCTAACGCGTCGAGCAAGCGATACATCTCCTCTTCAAGATTCTCCGGGATGTTGTCGTAGTGGAACGTCCAGAGGTACGTCAGCCAACCTGAGTCCTCGTCGCGGACCCGTCGGTATGTGGCCAGGTCGTTCTCATAGAGGATGAACAGCGCCCGCCGGACGTTGTTCAGCTCCAGTCCGAGCTCCTCCGCCAGCTCCTCGTCGGTCACCTCACCGTCGGGTGGTGCCGCGGCGACCGGCATCCCCGTCGGCCCCACCAGCTCGTGGAGGTATTTCTGGATGACGGGGTCGTTCAGCAGATCCTCAAAAGCCATTGGACGAAATTCGGGCAGGAACGGGGTTAAAAGCTCCGGAAGGTCGACGGATCCGACGTCACCCCGGGACCGGAGCCATCCCTTCTGGCACCGATGCCGATCGACCGTCCGTTCCGCCTCCAATCGTCCGGCAGACCTTTATCCCGATCGGCCCACGTCCCTCACGTATGTCGGGGCGGGAGACGGATACAACGCATGAGGCGGCCACCGAGGCCGAGCCGCCGTCAGACCCATCAGCGCCCTCCCCTCCGGCGGTTATCCCGGGGCGTCGTCGCTCGATCCTCGGACTCGTCGCCTTCGCTATCGTCCCCGGTGCCCTTCTTTTACCCTTCATGCTCCCGCTCGCCGTCCTCGCCGGACTCGGCCCCATCCTCGGGGTGTTTCTCGCGCTCATCGTCGGCCCCGTCGTCTCGGCCGCGATCGGTCCGGTCCTCCTCGCGCGCCGGATCGACCGCCTCCCGGCTGCCGACCTCGACGATCGCCCGTCGGCGTTCATCGAACATCGGGTCGACGACCTCGCCGCGACGGTCGGCGTCGACCCCCCCACGGTGTGGATCGTTCGCAGGAACGCCGCCAACGTCGCGGTCGCGGACGGTCACCGTGGGGCACACCTCGTCGTCTCGACGCGGCTCCTTTCGCTGCCACAGGACGACCGCGACGCGGCGTTACGCCACGCGCTGGTGCGGCTTGAGCGACGCGAGGCCGCGGTGACGACCGCGTTGCTCCCGGCCGCCGTCGTCGTCGAGACCTTGGCGCTCATCGCGACGCTGCTCGTCGGTCGGCGAAAGGATCGTGGGGAGACCGACGGCCGCGTCAACCGGATCCACGGGTACGAACCCGAGCGTGAACGTATCCCGGGGCCGGTCGCCGCGCTCGCGGGCGTCCTCCTGTGGCTCGTGATCCTTCCGGCGTGGATCCCGTTCGTCCTCGCCGATCGGCTCTACGTCGCCGAGGGACGTCGTGCGGCGGACGCCGCCGTTTCACGGGCTGGAACTACTGAACGGGCTGGATTGGCGAACGCCGTCTCCTTCGCACGCGATGCGGCCGGTGCCGCCGATTGGCCCCCGCTTCTCGACCGGCTCTCGCTCGTCCCGATGGCCGACGAGGCGACGGGTCGCGTCCGGGGTACGACCCGGCAGGAATCCCGGATCCGG
>PWGU01000238.1 GCA_003554605.1 Halorubrum sp. | reverse complement strand
GTAGGTATTATTAACGTCACTTTTTGTGAAATTCAACTGCGGTGTTTATATATTCCCGTTTCAGGAGAAGCATACGTGAATCACGACACAAGCGGACATACGACACGGGTATCGGTACACGAATGTTCACACAATTCACACAGCGGAGGTGAGTTCAAGTGATGGGTGCACTCCTGCTCGAGCTATCGGCCGCGGAGATCGAGACGCTCGTCGACGGCGTCAACATGACGTGGTGGCTCACGGTCACCTTCCTCATCTTCTTCATGCACGCCGGCTTCGCGATGTTGGAGGCGGGCCAGGTACGCTCAAAGAACGTCGCGAACCAGCTCACGAAGAACATGCTGACGTGGGCAGTCGGCATCTTCGTCTTCTTCGTGGTCGGGATGGGGATCTCGAACAACGTCGGATCGCTGCTCGCGGGCGGGGAGGCCTCGGCGCTGACGATGTTCGGCGAGAGCGCCGACACCGGCTGGACGCTCTGGCTATTCAGCGCCGTCTTCGCGATGACGGCCGCAACCATCGTAAGCGGGGCGGTGGCCGGACGCGCGAAGCTTCGCGCGTACGTCGCCTACACCTTCCTGCTCGCAGCGGTCATCTATCCGGTCGTCGCCGGCATGGTCTGGTACGCGCCGGGTGCGGAGGCACCGATCCTCGCGAGCCTCGGCTTCGAGGACTTCGCGGGCGGGATGGTCGTTCACGGCGTCGGCGGCGTCGCCGGCCTCACCGCGGCGTGGGTGCTCGGTGCGCGGATGGACAAATACGCCGACGACGGCTCCGTCAACGTCATCCCCGGCCACTCGATGACGTTCGCCGTGCTCGGCACGCTCGTCCTCTGTTTCGGCTGGTTCGGCTTCAACGTCGGCACGGCAGCGAACCCGCTCGGGTACGGCGCGGACGGACTCGTTCTCGCCGACTTCGCGTACGTCGGCAGCGTCGCCATGGTCACCGCCCTCGGTATGGGGATGGGCGCGCTCGGTGCTGGAGCCGTCTCGCTGTATCTCAACGACAAGGTCGACACGCTCTACGTCGCGAACGGCATGCTCGCCGGTCTCGTCGGCGTCACCGGCCCGACGAATCTGATCACGCCGATGGGTGCCATCGCCATCGGCTTCCTCGCGGGCGCACAGCTGCCCCTCGTCTTCCGGTTCGTCGAGAAGCGGCTGAAGATCGACGACGTCTGTGCGGTGTTCCCGGTCCACGGCAGCGCGGGGATGCTCGGGCTGATCCTCTTCCCGCTGTGGTCCATCGAGGGCACCGCCGTCGGCGGCGGGTTGATCGCGGGCGGGATCGTCTCGATCGAAGCGGGAATGTTCGTCCCGCAGATCGTCGGCGTCGCCGTGATCACGATCTGGACGGTGCTCGCGACCGCCGCGGTCTGGGGCGCGCTCAAGGCTATCGGGCAGGCACGCGTTACGCCCGAGGACGAGCGTGACGGGCTCGACGTCACCGAACACGGCATCGACACCTACCCCGAGTTCGGCAAGCCCAACGTCGTGACCGACGGCGGGGCGATGGGGGGAACCGTCGAGTCACCGCGTGCCGACGGCGGCGCGGAGGCGGGTTCGGAGATCAAGTTGGTCACCGCCATCGTGCGACCCGACAAGCTCGGTGACATCAAGACCGCGCTCGCGAAGATCGGCGCGCCCTCGCTCACGGTCACGAACGTCTCCGGACGTGGCACCCAGCCGGCGAAGAAGGGCCAATGGCGCGGCGAGGAGTTCGTCGTCGACCTCCACCAGAAGGTGAAAGTTGACGTCGTCGTCGCGGATATCCCGGCCGACGAGGTTGCTACCGCGATCCGGGGGGCGGCCGAGACCGGCGAACCCGGCGACGGGAAGGTGTTCATCCTGCCCGTCGAGGACGCGCTGCAGGTCCGGACCGGGGCGACCGGTCCCGAGGCAGTATAGCGAAACCGGGAGCGGCCTGTTTTTTCGAACCGTCGACGGAAGGGGGACTCAGCTCGTCGAGGCGCGCAGTCGGCGACGGACGGCGGCCGCCGGGTATGCGATCACCCCGCCCGCGACCGCACCGAGGATGAGATACGCCGGGATCCCCCAGAGGCTGAGGGCTGTGACGAACTGGACGTGCGATCGAACGAGCAGTTCGGTTCCGAGACGCCAGGAGAGATAGCCGCCGTAGGCGACGTATCCGGCCCCGAAAGCGACGAGCCCTCCGATGGAGGCCAGCGGGCCATAGACCCATCCGTCGCTGACGTCGCCGACGAGCGTTCCGGCGACGGCTCCCCCGAACAGTCCGGCGATGAGGAGCCCGCTACCCGGCGTCTCGACCCATGCGAGGTAGCCACCGAGGACGAATGCCTGTGCGAGGGCACCGAGAACCACCGGCGGACGCGTGAGGACGTGGAGGACGTCGTGGCCCTGCATGAAAGGCGGTTCACCCCCCAGCCCGTTGGGCGTTTCGGGGTGCTCCGATGGCTCGCCGTCATGGCCGATCCGGGCCGGCTCGATAACTACTTTCTATCCCCCGGTCGAAACCCGTGTATGAACCACGAGCGCTCGCGTGAGCTGTACGACCGCGCGTTGTCGGTCGCACCCGGTGGCGTCAACTCCTCGATCCGTGCGACGATGCCGCATCCGATCTTCGTCGAGCGCGGCGACGGCGGGCACGTGATCGACGCGGACGGCAACCGCTACATCGACTGGGTGATGGGCTACGGACCGCTTTTATACGGCCACGACCTCCCGGAGCCGGTCGAGGCGGCGATCCAGTCACACACCGCCGCCGGCCCGATGTACGGGATGCCGACGGAGATCGAGGTCGAACACGCGGAGTTCGTCGCCCGTCACGTCCCGAGCGTTGAGTCGATCCGGTTCGTCAACTCGGGCACCGAGGCCACCGTTTCGGCGGTCCGGCTCGCGAGGGGCTACACCGGCCGCGAGAAGGTCGTCATCATGCAGGGTGGCTACCACGGCGCACAGGAGTCGACGCTCGTCGAGGGCTCCCCCGGCAGCACCCATCCCTCGACCGCGGGGATCCCGGAGGCGTTCGCCGAACACACCCTCCCGATCCCGTTCAACGACGTGGAGGCGGCGACGGAGGTGTTCGCGGAGTACGGCGACGACATCGCGGCCGTGCTCGTCGAGCCGATCCTCGCGAACAACGGGATCGTGATGCCCGTGGACGGCTACCACGAGACCCTCCGCGACCTCTGTACGGATCACGGCGCCCTGCTCGTCTTCGACGAGGTGATCACGGGGTTCCGCGTCGGCGGGCTCGGCTGTGCGCAATCGGCCTTCGGCGTCACCCCCGATATCACGACCTTCGGGAAGGTGATCGGCGGCGGCTTCCCCGTCGGCGCTATCGGCGGGGCCGCGGAGATCATCGAGGGGTTCACGCCCGCAGGCGACGTCTTCCAGTCGGGAACGTTCTCGGGTCACCCCGTCACGATGGCCGCGGGGAAGGCCTCGTTGGAGTACGCCGCCGAGAACGACGTCTACGAATACGTCAATCGGCTCGGCCGTATGCTCCGTGAGGGGATCACGGATATCTGCGCCGAGCGCGCCCCGGAGTACACAGTGGTCGGAACCGACTCGATGTTCAAGACGGTGTTCACCCGCGATGGGCCGACGAGCGCCGCTGACTGCTGTCCGGCCGGCTGTCTACAGGATCCGGAGTGTGGGCGGTACGGCTCCTGCCCGAAGACGGGTGCCGACGTCGCGAGTGCCGAGACGGATCGCTGGGAACGAGTCTTCTGGCAGGGGATGAAAGACGAGGGCGTGTTGCTCACGGCGAACCAGTTCGAGTGCCAGTTCACCTCCTACGCACACACCGATGAGGACGTCGAGCGGACGCTTGAGGCGTATCGAGCGGTGTTATAAAACAACGGCGACGGTCGCCCTTTCTCGTTCAACGACCACGGATCCGATCGGCCGTCGACTCCTCGATCACCCCCTCGTCGATCCATCGCCGGAGGGCGGTTCGGAGGTCGTCGGGATCCATGGATGGACGCAGTTGAGCCGACCCGAAAGGTCTTCGGGCGAGTCGCCGGTCGATCCGTGGGGACCGGATCGGCTCGTTCACGAATTTTGATATAGCAGTATGGGATATATCGTCCGAGCTGCGCTGGACCGACAGATAGCGATGAAAACGACGCACACGGCCGAAAATGGGAGTTTTAGGGTGTATGAAGAAGTGGAAGCGGTGCTCAGAGTCCCGCCACGTCCTCGATGGCGTCGGTCAGTTCGCGGACGCTCTCGACGGTGTGTTCACCCATGTGGCCGATCCGGAAGGTCCGTTCGGCGATGTCGCCGTAGCCGTTCGAGAAGACCATATCGTACTGCTCGGAGACCTCCTCGATCGTCGCGGCGACGTCGATCCCCTGTGTGTTCTCGACGCAGGTGACCGTCTGTGAGGCGTAGCCCTCCTCGGCGAAGAGGTCGAAGTGTTCATCAGCCCAGTCGTGGACGTACTTACGCATCTCGCGGTGACGCTCGTCGCGAGCGGCATGGCCCTCCTCCAGCATGTGTTTCATCTGGACGCGGTAGGCCAACATGAGCGGGATGGCGGGCGTCGAGTGGGTCTGTCCCTTCCGGTCGTAGTAGTCGAGACAGCGACGGAATCCGCCGTACCACGAGGAGGTTCCCTTCGAAGCCTCCCGTTCGTAGGCGTCCTCGCTGACGACACAGACCGCGAGCCCCGGCGGCATCGCGAACGCCTTCTGGACGGAGGTGAAGATCGCGTCGATCCCGTGTTTCTCGATGTCGACGTAGTCGCCGCCCAGCGCGGAGATGGCGTCGACGACGAAGTAGGTGTCCGGGTACTCCGCGACGACGTCGCCTATCTCCTCGATCGGGTTTCGGACGCCGGTCGACGTCTCGTTCATCACGACGGTGACGGCGTCATACCCCTCCTCGCTCGCCTCGAGCGCCTCGCGGACGTCCTCGGGCTTGACCGCCCGGCCCCACTCGTACTCGATCCGGTCGACCTCGCGACCGAGTCGCTCGGTGACGTTGGCCTGGCGTTCGCTGAAGCTGCCGGAGGTCGGACAGAGCACCCGACCGTCCCGCGAGACGAGGTTGAGCGTCGTCGCCTCCCAGAACTCGGTTCCCGAGGCAGTGAGGATGATGACGTCGTTGTCGGTGTCGAGGAACGTCTTCGTGTCCTCGACGATGGTCGTGTAGAGGTCGGTCATGCGATCCATCCGATGGCCGAACATCGGCTGGGCCATCGCCTCGATAACGTCGCCGCGGACCTCCGTCGGGCCCGGTAAGTAGAGCGTCTTATCCCGGTAATCGTCCGTATACTCCTGTTTCTTTCTCACTGGAACCACCTATACCCTAACACGCGTGACGGGATGGTATGGTGTTTGTGATGCGTCGTGAGGGACTCCCACGGGCCGACGCGGGGGCCCTCCGTGGCTCGTTCGATCGGGAGGAAGCGGACGGGAGCGATCGAGTAGATAAACCAAATAATGCGATATCAAATACGCAGACGCGCGAATCGCTCGCTTCAGGAAGTCACGAGAGAACGCGTGCGGTGATGCCGACTGGCGACGGCTATCCCCAGTGCCAGAAGCTGTTTCCGTCCTCCTCGACCGGCTCGGTTCGCTCCTTGAGTTCGGCGACGTCCTCGGCGGTCGGCTCGTGGTCACCCGGCAGCTCCTCCATACAGTCGAAACAGAGGAAGAACTCCGAGCCGTCGGAGAGTTCGAGGGTCAACCCCTGTGTCGACTCGAACGCGAAGTTCCAGAGGTCGCCGATCCCGCCCGCGATGCGGACGCTGCGTTCACAGACGTCACACGGCTCCGAGGCCATAACCTGCGTACGGGGTGTGCACTCATAAGCGGGGGGTGTTCGGTGGTGAGATCGGCGGGCGGATGTCGCCCGCATCGGCCGGCTTAAGGGCCGGCGGGACGGAGGACCGCCAATGAGTCTCGCTATCGACGATCCAACGCCGTCGGCACCGGCGTGTGCCGACGACGGAACGTGGCTCGCCTGTATCGAGTGCGCGGAGACGTTCGCGCCCTTCGAGGCCGTTCGCTACACCTGTGACGAGTGCGACGGACTGCTTGAGGTCCGCTACGCGGACCCGCCGACGTTCGATGACTTCGGCGACGGGGCCGCCTCCGAGGGCCCCGATCGGGGCGTCTGGCGCTACCGCGAGGGGTTGCCGTTCGACCTCGGCGTCACCCTGCCCGAGGGCGGCACGCCGTTACACCGCGTTCCACGGATCGAGGAGGCCGTCGGCGTGGAGGCGCTCCGGATCAAACACGAGGGGATGAACCCCACCGGGTCGTTCAAGGACCGCGGGATGACCGTCGGCGTCCGGGTCGCCAAGGAACTGGGTGTCGACGCGCTCGCGTGTGCATCGACCGGCAACACCTCGGCCGCGCTCGCCGCCTATGGCGGCCGCGGCGACATGCAGACGCTGGTGTTGTTGCCGAAGGGGAAGGTCGCGGCGGGGAAGATCGCCCAAGCGAGCCTGCATGGCGCTCGAATTCTGGAGGTCGACGGCAACTTTGACGCCTGCTTGGACATCGTTCAGGATCTCGCCGCACGCGGCGAGGTCTACTTACTCAACTCGCTGAACCCGTTCCGGCTGGAGGGACAGAAGACGATCGGCTTCGAGATACTGGAGGAGTTCCACGCCGACTACGGCGTCTATCCCGACCGGATCGTCCTGCCGGTGGGGAACGCGGGCAACACCTCGGCGATCTATAAAGGCTTCCGCGAACTGGTCCAGTCCGGCGCGCTGGACCCCGAGGACGTCCCGAAGCTCACCGGCGTGCAGGCCGAGGGCGCGGCGCCGATGGTCGAGGCGATCGAGGAGGGAGCCGACGAAGTCCGTCGGTGGGAACAGGTCGAGACGCGTGCGACCGCCATCCGTATCGGCAACCCGGTGAACGCGCCGAAGGCGCTGCCCGGGATCCGGAACACGGGCGGGACGGCCATCGCCGTGAGCGACGTGGAGATCACGGCCGCCCAACGACATCTCGCCGTCGAGGGCGTCGGGGTGGAGCCCGCCTCCGCCGCGAGCCTCGCCGGGCTCAAAAAGCTCCGCCGACAGGGGGTCGTCGACGACGACGAGCGCGTCGTCTGTCTGACCACCGGACACCTCTTAAAAGATCCCGACGCGGCCTACGAGGCCGGCGGCGACCCGGAACC
>PWGU01000043.1 GCA_003554605.1 Halorubrum sp. | reverse complement strand
CATCACCGCGAGCACGTTCACCACGATGAGCGACATGATGAGCCAGTTGACCACCGTCCCGGGACGATCCCGATGGGTAGGATCGAGCAACTGTCGGGTTCGCAACCGGATCGTGGTGGCCTGCATCGTCAGCCTATCGACGGGGTCCACAGATAGCTCTTCGCCCCCCAAAACTGGGTGACTGCACGGCCATCGCCCACGATATCAGGCCATACCACCATGCGCTGGTACGGACTATATCATTCATACGGCGAAGCGATACACAGAGGCCGGGAACGGGCAGTCCACGGGCACGGTGACAGTCCCCTGGTTTTCGATCGCATGTATGGGGAACACGGGCATGAAGACGGCGAGGAATCGCGAGCGAACGGGCATCGAGGAACGGGCAGCATACCGGAGCGAGTGGACGGGCACCGCAACGTGAGCTGGAATCGAAGACAAGCAGGCGGGGAGATGCCCCCCTCACGGGGCGTCGACTGATGGGCGGGCGAGACGGTACACCCACGGGCATGAGCACGGCCGCGGCCGTCGTGGCCGTCTGCCTGCTTACTTTGGCCGCGCTTTCGGGAGGCGCGGCCGCTGATCCGTTCGTCGAGCTCGACCCCGATGAGGACCTCGAAGGGGACGGGAACGCGACGGACCCCTACGAGATCGGAAACGCCTCCGAGTTACAGGCGATGCGGGGGAACCTGACGGCGAGTTACGTCCTCGTTTCGGACATCAACGCGACGGGAACCGAGGACTGGGATGGCGGAGCCGGATTTGAGCCGATCGGTTCCGGTGAAGCCGAGGAGGAGCCCTTCGAGGGCTCGTTCGACGGGGACGGCCACGAAATCGAGGGGCTCACGATCAACCGCACGTCGACTGAGTATGTCGGCCTGTTCGGCGCGGCGAACGACGCGGAACTCGGCAATGTGTCGATCGTCGACGCCGAGGTGACGGGTGACACCGCCGTCGGCGCGCTCGTCGGATCGTCCGAAGGAGGGCTCATAGCCGATGCGACCGCGGACGGCAACGTGACCGGCGAGTCGTCCGTCGGCGGACTGATCGGCGCGGCGGGCAGCGAGGTCAGCGTGACGGGGTCGACTGCAAGCGGCGTCGTCGACGGCGAGATGCGTGTCGGCGGACTGATCGGTTCGACCGAGAGTGGAACCGTCGAACTGTCGACCGCCACGGCTGAGGTGACCGGCGGGGGCGATGTCGGTGGGTTGGTCGGGATGGTCGCCAACGGAACCGTGAACGAGTCGTCCGCGGACGGATCGGCGACCGGCGAGTCGACCGGCAACGGTCCAACCGCCATCGGTGGGTTGGTCGGCAACAGCACGGACGGCACGACCGTAGAGAACTCGGACGCGAGCGGATCGGTCGTCGCCGAGACGACCGACGCCGAAGCGGTCGGCGGGCTGGTCGGCGTGCTGGGCGATAGCGAGAGTGCGATCGAGAACAGTTCCGCCACGGGAACGGTGACGACCGACGGCAACGCTGCCGGTGGGTTGGTCGGTGTGGTCGTCGATGCTGAGGTGATCGGATCGAATGCGACCGGCGTCGTCGAGGGCGCGGAGCGAGCCGGCGGACTGATCGGTGCCATCGACGGCGGGAGCGTCGAGCGATCGACCGCCGCGGCCGACGTGACTGGTGAGAGCGAGGTCGGTGGACTCGTTGGCTCGGTTGCCGGCGGGAACGTGGGCGAGTCATACGCAACCGGAACGGTGACCGGTGAAACGACCGCCATCGCTGGGTTGGTCGGCAACAGCACGGATGGCACGGAGATAGAGGACGTATACGCAAGCGGGGCGATTAACGTCAGCGCGACCGACGCCGATGGTCTCGGAGGACTCGTGGGGGTGAACCACGCCGGTGATGAGGAAGCCGGATCAGATCCGAGCGAGCTCCGGGAATCGTATGCAAGGGTCCAGTTCGATATCGCTGACGACCACACTGGGTCGATCGGCGGAGTCGTCGGCGACAACAACGGCACCGTCGAGGCAACGTACTGGGATGCCGACGTGGCCGGAAACGTCGCGGACGGTGTCGGCGAAACGCACAACGTGACGGTCAACACGACAGCCCGCAACTCCGCGGACTTTGCGGGGCTCACTGCGATGGTCGAGTTGGGCGAACTGGACTTCGAGTCAACGTGGGTCCCTGGCGACGAAGCGCCTGCACTCGCGTGGGATTCGTCATACGGTGACGCCGCCGACGCCTTCGACGACCTCGTTGCGGGCGACGGCAGCGCGGACGACCCGTATCAGATCGGGACCGTGTATGAGCTACAAGAGATCCGGAGGCAACCCTCCGCGAACCACACCCTAACGGGCGATATCGACGCCTCGGCGACCGAGGGTTGGGAGGGGGAGATCGCGAGATTCGAGCCGATCGATTCCTTCCAGGGTTCGTTCAATGGAAGCGGTTACACGATTGATGGGCTCAATATCGGCGAGAGTGACGCAGAGCAGGTTGGACTGTTCAGCTCTGTTGGTCAAAGTGGCGAGATCTCGAACCTCGAACTCACCAACGTGAACCTAAGTGGCGTCTTACGGGTGGGCGGGGTCATTGGATTAAACGAGGGAAATGTCTCTAATGTTCATGTCGATATCGAAGTCACAGGGGGGGATCCATCGACAGAGGTAGGAGAAGGTAGTAGACCAATATTGGTCGGTGCTCTCATAGGTGAGAACCTAGGAAACATCGCTGACGCGAGCGCAAGTGGGACGATCAACGCGGAGGATGGTTGGGATATCGGTGGTCTCGTTGGTATGAGTGAAGGTAGCATAATCGATTCAAACACAAGCGTTACCGTTACAGCACCAAACGGTGACGCAGTCGGCGGACTTGTTGGGTTTACCAGAGGCACAGCGGGTGAGGACAATATCGCCAACAACGTTGCAACCGGTGACGTGATTGCCCCGGACGGTGAGAACGTTGGTGGTCTCGTCGGAGTGGGCGGCGAAGGGGTCGAAGTAATCGACTCCTCGGCGACGGCTGCTGTCGTCGGGGAGGACCGCGTCGGTGGACTCGTCGGCAACACTCAAAGCGACGTGTTCGGTTCGTTTGCGACTGGAGAGATTACCGGGAATAATACGATTGGAGGGCTCGTCGGACAAACATCCGGGCCGATCGGTGATTCCTATGCACAAGGAGCGGTAACCGGTAATGAGACCGCAGGTGGGCTCGTTGGGGAGACCACTAATGGGAACATCTCAAGCGCCTATGCGACCGGCACAGTCGCCGACGGAGAAGGCAACGGTGGACTTGCAGGATCAGTCGGTGCAGAATCTAAAATAACCGGTGCGTACTGGGACATCGAGGCAAGCGGCACTGATGTCGCCGTCGGCGACGCTGGCGAGCGGGAGGGCGTGACCGGCCTCACCACTGATGAGATGCAGGGTTCCGGCTCCCTGTCGCTCGAGTTCGCGTTCAACCCGACCTGGATCGCCAGCGACGAGTACCCACTCCTCGTCCGAGAGGTCGACGACTACGCACTCACGGTCGACGAGATTGATCTGGAGGTGGAGGAAACCGCCGAGGCGACGGTGACGCTGACGCTGACCGATGGCTCGACGGTGACCGCCACCGAACCGGCCGAGTACACCGTCGATGACCCCGATCTCACGTCGGTCGACGAAGACGGCGTCCTGACCGCCAATGAAGGTGGAGAGGTCGAACTCAGGGCCGCCGCGAGCGGCTTCGAGGACCGCGTCACGGTGTCGATCGCGGAACCGGAGGACGAACCCGAGGAGTCGGACGATTCGGGATCGTCCGGGTCACCCGGATCCTCAGGATCGTCGGATGATTCCTCCGGTGATGACGGATCCGACGATCCGCCGGCGGATCCCACCGAAAACACCACTGAGAACGAAACCATCGAGGACCCCGAGCCGACGCCGAGCCCCGACCTCGAACCCGTCCCGGACGAGGACGATAACTCGACGGACGACGCGGATGAAATAGAGGAAGTGAGCAGCGCGCCGGCGACGACGAGCGGCCGATCGAACTCGATCGCACGGACCGCAGCCGGCGGGGGTGCCGCGGCGTTCGGCGGCTGGGTCGCAGTCGTCCTGTTTTCACGGACCGAACTGTTCGCGGCCTCCGCCCCGGCGAGCATCGCGAGCGCGGTCAGCGCGGTACCGGGAGCGGCCAATTACGTCCTCGCCGAACCCGAACAGGCGGCGCTCATCGTTTCGGGCGTGGCGGTTCGGATCGACGAGACGGACACCCCACCCGACGCGGATGACGGCGGAACGGGGACGGAGGATGAAGTCGCCGGGGAGGACGACGATCGGCTCGAAACGGCGGTCCTCGCCGGTGGGCGGGTCGTCGTCGACGCGACTATCGAGAACAAAGGCGACGTCTCCGGGGCGCGTGAGGTGACCCTCACGCTCGATGACGCCGTCGACATGACCACCGTCGACCTCGATGCACACAGCGCGAAGGTCGTGACGCTCGCGTACGAGACGACGGTCGCCGACGTCGGGAAGACGCTCGGGTTGACGCTCGACTGTGAGACCGACGCCACCGACATTGAGGTCGCGGTCGTGGATGGGGTAACCGACGGACTGCGGGATGAACAGACTGGCGACGAACGGCGGGATGAGTCGATGACACAGGACACGATAGACGGAATGACGGCCGGCGAACAGACAGCAAATACGACGGAATCGAACGGGGATGAGGAGCCCGAGGCGGAACTCGACGAAGGGACCCGAACCGGGCCGCTCGACCGGGTCTGGATGTCGAAGGGGAAGATCCTCGCGTACGTCGCCGGGATCATCATCATCTACATCGGCGTGACGAACTTCGCGGACAACCGGTTTGCCGGCGGGCTCGGGATATTCCTCGGGGTGATGGCGCTTCCGATCGTTCGGGCACAGCTCCCCACCTCGACACGGGTGCTCATCAGCCGATACGGGAAGGTTCTCGTCGTCATACTCGCGGCGGTCTTCAGCGGCGCACTCTTCGATACGACGGCCGTCGTTGAGGCGGTTCGAGGGCTACTTCCCTGACGGGCAGCCGGTGAGTTCTCCGCGATTATACTGGCGATGAGTCGCGTATTTTTGCTACGACGACAGCACGGCGACCGTCTCCACCGTGAGACGATCCTCGCTCGGACGTACCCCATCAAACCGGTCGGTCGCATCGGTATACGCCGGTGGAAGCTCCACCGTCACGGGGGCGTCGGCGAAGTTGACGACGACGAGAAGCGTTTCACCTGCATGGTGGTCGTCGCCACCGTCGGCGGCACCGCGTGTATAGGCCACCACGCGATCCGGGTCGCCGTCGACGACGGTGACGTCCGTCCCCTCGGGAATGAAGGAGAGATCGCCCGTTCGAAGCAGGGGCTCGTCATCCCGAAGCGCCGAGAGGTGACGATAGAATTCGGTGAGCGAATTGTCCCCGTCGTGCCACTTCATCGGGCCACGTGACCGGTCGTTGCCCCGCTCTTGCCCGGCGTAGATCATCGGTGCGCCCGGGAGCGTGAACGTCACCGCACCGGCCGCACGCTGGGCCGCCTCACCGTGGACGGCGAGGTACCGGTCCTCGTCGTGATTTTCGATGTAGCGCATCTGGTCGAATCCGCCGGGGGAGAAGCCGAGCCAGCGACCCCGGTCCACCGCGTCGGCGATGGCATCGGCCGACCGCTCTCCCGCGCCGACGCCCCCCAGCGCGTGGTACAGCGAGGTGTCGTAGTGCAGGTCGAACGCCCCCTCGCCGTAGAAGGGGTCGTGGGGGATCGTCTCATCAAGCAGCAGAAACTCATCGTGCGTACGATCCGCCACCTCCTTCCAGAAGCCGTGCGGGACGCCCCACGCGACGTCACAGCGGAAGCCGTCGACGACGGCGGCCCATTCCTCAACGACGTCGAGTAGCCATGAGCGGACCTCTGGGCTGTCGAAGTTGAGGTTCGGGATCCGTCGCCAGTTGAAATAGTATTCGGGCATATCTCCCGGTTCCAATTCGCTCCAATCCGTGTCCGTCACGTCGAACTCGCCGGGCACGCGGCGGTAATGGTCACGGTAGGCGTCGACGCCCGCCGAGTGTAGTTGGAAGAACGGATGATCCCGTGAAGTATGGTTGATCACGAGGTCGAAGACCACCCGAATCCCGGCCGTATGACAAGCCTCCACCAACGACTCGAAGTCGGCACGTGTACCGAGGTCGGCGGCCGTCTCGAAGAAATCGGTGATGTGATACCCGTGTTCCGTCGGCGAGGCGAGCACGGGCGTCAACCATAACACGTCGATGCCGAGACTGTCGAGGTAGGGGACGCGGCGCTCGATCTCGGAGAAGGTCGTGGGGAGGGTGTCACCGGCGAAGGACCTGACGTACACCTCGTAGATCGTCGGCGAAGTCGCCCAGTCGGGGGTCGCGTGGGGATCGCTGACGACCACCCCATCGCCGTCGAACCGTATCTCAACCGTCGCCATCGCGCCGAGGCGCTCGGCGTGTGGAACCGCGTGTATGCGAACGGTGTCCGAGGAGGCCGCCGTCCGAAGCGCCGTGATGGGAACGGTGAGTTCGTGTCCGTCGGAGCGATCCTCCACGTCGGCGATCGACCCAGGGGAGGCATCGCGGTCGTCGACGAGGAAGGTCACATCGGCATCGACCGGGTCAAGGGGCGAGTTCGGCGGCAACCCTACCTCGGCGGTGAGATGGATGTCGCTCTCGGTGACCGAGGCGTGCAGCGAGCAGTGGGGACGACCAGGTCCATCGACCGTCTGCACGGCCCGGTGGGTCCCCTCGATCAAGTCGTCGTTGGCGACGAAACTGAACCGGTGGCGACCCGGGGGGAGCCGCGTCTCCCACACCCAGTCGTCGCCGTCGCGCTCGGGACGGTCCCGCGCGAGTAGTCGGTCGTTGAACGCCGCCATGACCGACACGGTCTCGACCTCGTCATCCGGAAGCCCGAGGTCGCTGGCGGGCACGCGAAGGGTCGTTTCGAGGCGTTCGTCGGGATACGCACGGACGCGCTGTCGATGGGTGCCGTCGGGCGCGTCGAGTTCCAACACGTACTCACCGGGCACGTCCGGATGCAGGTGAACAACCGGGGTGTCATCACGGCTCGTTTCGCCGTTCCGGAGGACGGAATCATCCCCGGACGCGTCGGGTACCCTCGCCGGATCCGCCGCGCTCCCCGAGGGGGCTTCGATCAACGTCCAGTAGTAGGCTCCCGAAGGATCGGGTGAGCGGGGTGCAAGTTCGACCGTCTCGCCCACAGTCGTCGCCCGCGGAGGCCCAGGTTCATGCATGCCATCACGCTCTT
>PWGU01000049.1 GCA_003554605.1 Halorubrum sp. | reverse complement strand
TCGGCGGCGACGACGAGGAGGCCGTAGTCGAGCTTCTGCCCGACGATCCCCCGGATCGTGGTCCGGAGCCACGGCTCGTGGCCGACGGTATCGACGAACGAGACGAGCCGGTCGGCACGCTCGACGATCCCCGCACGATCCGATTTCCGGTGGGGGTTGTCCATCCGAACCGGCTCGTCGGCGTCGTCGGCGAACCCGTAGACGGCGTACGAGAGGTCCGCAGAGAGCCCGCGTTCGACCTCGTGTGGCTGGACGTCGAGGAAGCCGCGCGTGCCGCCCTGGCCGTCGTCGGCTCGGCCGGTGACGAGGCTCCCCACGAGCGTCGATTTGCCGTGATCGACGTGGCCGGCGGTGCCGACGACGATGTGGTCGTCGTCGGCCTCGAAGACGCCACCCTCCCGGAGGGTCGCGAGGCCGACGAGCCCCTCCTCGTCGCCGTTGCCGGCGGAGCCCGCGCTCCACGTCTCGACGTCGGCGATGTGGGCGTCGGCCTCCTCGGCGAGCAGCGAGAGGACGTCCATCGTCTCCGAGAAGGTTTCCGGTGAGATCCCGGCGAGGCCGCCGTTGTCGGTCACCCCGAGGACGTAGGTCGCCTCGCCGTCGCCGGAGAGCACCCGATGGCGCAACTGGGCGACGAGCGACTCCATCCGTCCTTCAGAGAGGTGGACCTCGCGGCTCAAGCGCTCTTTAAACTCGATCGCCCCGCCGTCCCGCTCGCCACGCTCGATGGTCCGTTGGAGCACGGACCGGTCAGCGCTCATGGGGACTCATAAGGATCCACCGGCTATAACGGTTTTCGTGCGGTGAGTCACCGTGTCCCGAGGAGGTGGGCGTGGGTCGTATCCGTCGAGGACCCCCGGCGAGCGCGCCGTACCGGATGGATATAAGCGGACCCCGCCACAGCGGGGATGTATGGATGCACGCGTACGCGAGCACGCCGAGGTGCTCGTCGACTGGAGCGCGCGGGTCGAAGCCGGCGACGACGTGGTCGTCGACGTCGCGGAGGGGGCGCACGACCTCGCGGTCGCCGTCGCCGAGGTGCTCGGCGAACGGGGGGCGACCCTCACAGTCCTCTATGGCTCCGATGAGGTCGGCCGGGCGTATTTAAAAGGACACGAGGCGGTCGCCGGCGAGGATGGCGACGAGGACGACGATCTCACCGGACGGTTCGGCGAGCCGAGCGTCGATCTGGCGCTCATGGAGTCGGTCGACGTCTACCTCCGGCTCGGCGGGGGGCGCAACACCACGGCGGCGGCGGACGTCGACCGCGATATCCGTCAGGCGTACGCGTCCGCACGGACCGAGGTACGGGAGGCGCGCATGGACACCGACTGGGTCTCGACGGTCCACCCGACGCGCAGCCTCGCCCAGCAGGCCGGGATGGCCTATGAGGAGTATCGCGAGTTCGTGTACAACGCCGTCCTGCGTGACTGGGAGTCGCTCGCCGAGGAGATGGCCGAGATGAAGGCGGTCCTCGACGCCGGCGAAGAGGTGCGGATCGTCACCGAGCGCGAGGATGCCCCCGACACGGACGTGATGATGTCGATCGCGGGCCGGACCGCCGTCAACTCCGCCGCCTCCGTCGCGTACGACTCCCACAACCTCCCCTCCGGCGAGGTGTTCACCGCCCCGTACGCGACCGAGGGCGAGGTCTTCTTCGACGTGCCGATGACGATCGAAGCGACCCGCGTCCGGAACGTCCACCTCGTCTTCGAGGACGGCGAGGTCGTGGAGTTCACGGCCGAAAGCGGCGAGGACGCGCTTGCGTCGATCCTCGACACCGATCCTGGTGCACGGCGACTGGGCGAGCTCGGCATCGGGATGAACCGCGGGATCGATCGCTTCACCGACTCGATCCTCTTCGACGAGAAGATGGGTGACACGGTCCATCTCGCCGTCGGCCGAGCCTACGACGCCTGTCTCCCGGACGGCGAATCGGGTAATCAGAGTGCGGTCCACGTCGATCTTATAAGCGACATGAGCGAGAACTCCTTCATCAGCGTCGACGGCGAGGTCGTCCAGCGAAACGGGACGTTCCGCTGGGAGGACGGGTTCGAGGGGTAACGGCGGTTTGCCGGGTTAAAACCACCCGGAGCGGGATGTGAACCCCAGTCGCTTCGCTCGGCAACGCTCGCTCCGCTCCCTGGTTCAAACCTTTCAGACCGCTTGACGAACGACTCGCTCCGCTCGTCAACGTTCCTCAAGCGCCCGGAGCGGGATTTGAACCCGCGTCACGACCGTGACAGGGTCGTATGATGGGCCACTACACCATCCGGGCAGACAACTGCGGCGGGGCCCCGAAATCGGGGACGCCCGGAGCGGGATTTGAACCCGCGTCACGACCGTGACAGGGTCGTATGATGGGCCACTACACCATCCGGGCGTGCCGCATTCAACCGTATCCCCGTTCGGCAAATAAGGCTTGCCATCCCGCCTTCGGCTGTGTTCCGTTCACACACCCCGGTACGTTTTTACTCACGGCCCCCGTTTTTCGGGACGAGAACGCCCGGGTTTTCCCCGAGCGGTGCGTGGCGTCCGCGGTTGGCAAGCCTTATTTGAGTGGCGCTTGTATGCCGCTGTAGTATCTCGTGATAGCTTTTCCCCACCACCAGCACCCATGGTAGACGTAAGCCAACACGAACTCGTCCCGGACCACATCCTGCTCGACGATCCCGAGGAGGTCGAGGCGGTCCTGACGGAGTACAACGTGAAAAAGACCGACCTGCCGAAGATCAAACGGACGGATCCCGCGCTCCCCGACGAGGCGACCGTCGGCGACGTGGTGAAGATCGTCCGAAACTCCCGAACGACCGATAAAGCGGTCGTATACCGACTCGTCGTCTCATGAATAGGGAAGACCGACGCGTGGTTTCACGCGAATATTTCTCGGATGACCGGCTCGCAGAACACCACTTCCGCTCGTTCAACAACTTCCTCGACCGCGGCATGCAGGAAGTCGTCGACGAGAAGGCGACCATCGACACCGACATCGGCGACAAGGAGGGCCAAGAGCCCGTCTACGTCGAACTCGGTGACGTTCGAATGGTCACGCCCCGCGTCCGCGAGGCCGACGGCTCCGAGGAGCTGTTGTACCCACAGGAAGCACGCCTGCGAAACATCACCTACTCCGCGCCCGTCTTCATGGAGATGTCCATCGTCCGTGGCGGCGAGGAGGAGCCCGAGACCGTCGTCGACTCAACGGAGACCAAGGTCGGCCGGATGCCGATCATGGTCGGCTCGAACAAGTGTAACATGGCGGGCTTCACCGACGAGGAGCTGATCGACATCGGCGAGGACCCCGTCGACCCCGGCGGCTACTTCATCGTCAACGGCTCCGAGCGCGTCTTGATGACCTCCGAGGACCTCGCGCCGAACAAGATCCTCGCGGAGTACGACTCGAAGTACGGCGACGAGATCCAGGTCGCAAAGACCTTCTCACAGCGCCGTGGCTACCGCGCGCTCGTGCTCTGTGAGCGCAACCGTGAAGGCCTGTTGGAGGTGTCGTTCCCCTCCGTCTCCGGCTCCGTGAACTTCGTCACGCTCGTTCGGGCGCTCGGGCTCGAATCCGACGAGGAGATCGTTCATCGCGTGAGCGACGACCCCGAGATCGTGAAGTTCATGCTGGAGAACCTGGAGGAAGCGCCGGTTCGAACGACCGAGGAGGCGATCGAGACCCTCGGCGAGCGCGTCGCCTCCGGACAGGGCAAGAACTACCAGCTGAAACGCGCGAACTACGTCATCGACCGCTACCTCCTCCCGCATCTTCACGAGGAGGGCGTCGACGAGGAGGACGTGCGGATCAACAAGGCGTACTACCTCTGCCGGATGGCCGAGGCGTGTTTCGAGCTCGCGCTCGAACGCCGCGGCCCCGACGACAAGGACCACTACGCAAACAAGCGGCTGAAGGTCTCGGGCGCCCTCATGCGCGACCTCTTCCGGACCGCGTTGAACAAGCTCGCACGCGACGTGAAATACCAGCTCGAACGGGCGAACATGCGCAACCGGAACCTGACGGTGAACACCGTCGTGCGCTCGGACGTGCTGACCGAACGGCTCGAACACCCGATCGCGACGGGCAACTGGGTTGGCGGCCGCTCGGGCGTCTCCCAACTCGTCGACCGGACCGACTACATGGGCGTGTTGTCGCACCTGCGTCGCCTCCGAAGCCCGCTCTCGCGGTCACAACCACACTTCGAGGCGCGTGACCTCCACGCGACCCAGTGGGGTCGCATCTGTCCCTCCGAGACGCCGGAGGGGCCGAACTGTGGGCTGGTGAAGAACTTCGCGCAGGCGATGGAGCTCTCACAGAACGTCGAGGACGAACAGGGACTGAAACGGGAATTGGCGTCGATGGGTGTCGAGGGGATCCCCGGCATCGAACGCGTCGAACGACAGACGGCGGACGACTGATATGGCAACAGAACCACGCGAAGCGAAGGTGTACGTCAACGGGAGCCTCGTGGGGACCCATCCGGACCCCACGGAGCTCGCAGAACAGATCCGCGAGGCACGACGGCGGGGCGACGTCAGCGAGATGGTCAACGTCTCGGTGAAAGAGCGCACCCGCGAGGTGATCGTGAACGCGGACGCCGGACGCGCCCGGCGGCCGCTCATCGTCGTCGAGAACGGCGACCCGCTGCTCGACGAGGAGGAGATCGATGCGCTCGAACGCGGCGACATCGACTTCGAGGGCCTCGTCGAACGCGGCTACGTCGAGTTCATCGACGCCGAGGAGGAGGAGGACATCTTGGTCGCCGTCGACGAGGAGGACATCACCGAGGACCACACCCACCTCGAGATCGATCCGCAGCTCGTCTTCGGTATCGGCGCGGGGATGATCCCGTACCCCGAGCACAACGCGAGCCCCCGCATTACGATGGGGGCCGGGATGATGAAACAGTCGCTCGGGCTCCCCTCGGCGAACTACCGGATCCGTCCCGACACGCGCCAGCACCTGATGCACTACCCGCAGCTGGCGATGGTGAAGACGCAGACGACCGAGCAGATCAACTTCGACGAGCGGCCGGCCGCCCAGAACTTCGTCGTCGCGGTCATGTCGTATGAGGGGTTCAACATCGAGGACGCGCTGGTGATGAACCAGGGCTCCGTCGACCGCGCGCTCGCCCGTTCACACTTCTTCCGAACCTACGAGGGCGAGGAGCGGCGGTATCCGGGCGGGCAGGAGGACCGCTTCGAGATCCCCTCCCAGGACGTGCGGGGCGCACGCGGCGAGGACGCCTACACGCACCTCGACGAGGATGGCCTCGTCAACCCCGAGACGGTGGTCGATGAGTCCTCCGTCCTGCTCGGGAAGACGAGCCCGCCGCGATTCCTGGAGGAGCCCGACGACATGGGTGGGCTCTCCCCGCAGAAGCGGCGTGAGACGAGCGTGACGATGCGCTCGGGCGAGTCCGGCGTCGTCGACACGGTGACGCTGATGGAGGGCGAGGACGGCTCGAAGCTCTCGAAGGTGAAGGTGCGCGATCAGCGCGTGCCCGAACTCGGCGACAAGTTCGCGTCGCGACACGGCCAGAAGGGCGTCATCGGCCACCTCGCCCCGCAGGAGGACATGCCGTTTACCGAGGAGGGGGTCGTCCCCGACCTCGTCGTCAACCCGCACGCGTTGCCCTCGCGGATGACGGTGGGCCACGTCTTAGAGATGCTCGGCGGGAAGGTCGGCTCCCTGCGGGGCTCCCGGGTCGACGGAACGCCGTTCCAGGGCGAAGACGAGGTCGAACTCCGCGAAGGGTTAGAGGAGTTCGGCTTCAACTCCTCGGGCAAGGAGGTCATGTACTCCGGAGTGACCGGCGAGAAGATCGACGCCGAGATCTTCGTCGGGACGATCTTCTACCACAAGCTGTACCACATGGTGTCGAACAAGCTCCACGCCCGCTCGCGCGGTCCGGTGCAGGTGCTGACGCGCCAGCCCACGGAGGGACGCGCCCGCGAGGGCGGTCTCCGTGTCGGGGAGATGGAGCGCGACACGATCATCGGCCACGGCGCGTCGATGGTGCTCAACGAACGGCTGTTGCAGTCCTCCGACGCGGAGCGGGTGTACGTCTCCGCGGAGACGGGGCTCGTCGCCGTCGAGGACCGCGAGCAGCGGCGGGTGTATGACCCGGTTACGGGCAACGAGGACGACATCCACGAACTGGAGGTGAGCTACGCGTTCAAGCTCCTGCTCGATGAGATGATCGCGCTCGGCATCCGACCGAAACTCGAACTGGAGGACGCGATTTAAATGTCAATGCAGACACCGAAGACGCTCGGCGGTATCGATTTCGGCCTCATGGACCCGGAGACGTACCGGGACATGTCGGCAACGAAGGTGATCACGGCGGACACCTACGACGACGACGGCTACCCCATCGATATGGGGCTCATGGACCCGCGGCTCGGCGTCATCGACCCGGGACTTGAATGCCGGACCTGTGGGTCACACTCGGGCTCGTGTAACGGTCACTTCGGCCACATCGAACTCGCCGCACCCGTCATCCACGTCGGGTTTACGAAGCTCATCCGGCGGCTGTTGCGGTCGACCTGTCGGTCCTGTGGCCGCTTGGCGTTGGACGAACGACAGCGTGAGGAGTTCAGCGAACGGTACGAGCGGGCCAAAGAGCTCGGCGACGACCCACACAACGTGTTGAAGGCGGCCGTTCGACAGGCGCGGAAGGCCTCGAACTGTCCGTTCTGTGGCGAGCCGCAGGCGGACATCAAACACGAGAAGCCGACGACCTACTACGAGGTCCAGGACGTCCTCGCGGGCGACTACTCCGAGCGCATCGCGGTCGCGATGCAGCCCGACGAGGAGGCCGATGAACCCGGGACTTCCCCGCAGGAGCTCGCCGAGAAGACCGACATCGCGCTCGACCGGATCAACCAGATCATGGCCGGCGAGTTCCGGCCGCGAACGGAGGACCGGCGGGCCATCGAGAAGGCGTTGGGCGTCGACCTCACCGAGGAGGACATGAACAAGCTGATGCCCTCGGACGTGCGCGACTGGTTCGAGGACATCCCAAACGAGGACCTGGAGGTGCTCGGCATCGACTCCGAGGACTCCCGACCCGAGTGGATGGTGCTCACGGTGCTTCCCGTCCCGCCGGTGACGACGCGACCCTCCATCACGCTGGACAACGGCCAGCGTTCCGAGGACGACCTCACGCACAAGCTCGTCGACATCATCCGGATCAACCAGCGGTTCATGGAGAACCGCGAGGCGGGTGCTCCACAGCTCATCATCGAGGACCTCTGGGAGCTGTTACAGTACCACGTCACGACGTTCATCGACAACGAGATCAGCGGAACGCCGCCGG
>PWGU01000109.1 GCA_003554605.1 Halorubrum sp. | reverse complement strand
CTCGGTGATCACCCAGCTGGTGGCCGATGGCTACGCCGACACCCTGAATACCGGCACCAATGTCACCAACCTGGTCTCGGGCAACATGCGCTGGAAAAGCGGCGTGGTGCTCGAGAAGACCGAGGGCGGCGATGCCGCTCTGACCCT
Source organism: Halorubrum sp. (assembly GCA_003554605.1). Lineage (GTDB taxonomy): Archaea > Halobacteriota > Halobacteria > Halobacteriales > Haloferacaceae > Halorubrum. Next base: position 7,176 of record PWGU01000109.1, on the reverse strand, counting down.
GCGCACCACCGACGCGGGCAACATCGTTTTCGAATCCGGTGCTGCCATCATCAGCACCTCGGGCCGGCTGGATGTGCGCCTCGACGCGGATGGCCTGATCGACATTGCCGCCGGCGTTCGGTTTGTCACCAACGGCGGCAGCACCCGGTTTAGCGCCGCGGGCAACCGCCCGGCGAGTCAGGAGGACGACAGCCCCAACGCCGTGGCCGAGACCAGCAGCGGCAGCTCGGACAGCGACAGCAGCTCCAGCGGCGAGAGCAGTGGTAGCGAATCCAGCACCGCGGACAGCGGCCATCAGACCGCGTCCAGCAGCACCACCGCCAGCGCCGCTACCACCAGCGTTGACACCGCAAGCAGCCCGTCCGTGGACCCGCCGGCGGAGCCCAGCGTGGCGAGTGCCGACACCGACTCGAGCGCCAGTTCCAGCACCACCTCCAGCTCCAGCACCAGTTCAACCGAGAGCGCCGCCTCGAGCAGTGGCACTGCTGATCCGTCCACCGACAGCACCATGGCCGAGGCTGATGCCGGGGCCGGCGACTCCGGGACCACCGAATCCAGCGCCGACGATTCGTCCACGGACAGCACCGTGGCCTCGGCAGAAGACGCTGACGATGACATCGACGCCGAACCGATGTTGGCCGCCAACGACACCTCCGAGACATCCAGCAGCGAATCGGGCGCCTCGGACTCCACCGATTTGCGCTTCGCCGGCCGGATCAACACCCGCTCCGACGATTCCGTGGGCGGCCAGGTCATCCTGGAGGGTAACCGGATCGTCCTTGCTGAGACGGCGGAAATTGATGCCAGTGGCGCCGAGGGCGGCGGCGAAGTCCTCGTCGGTGGCGGCTGGCAGGGTGACACTTCAGAGGTTGCCGAGAGTACAGAGGTCCGCGTGTCCGATGGCGCCTCGATCCGAAGCGATGCCCTGGACGCCGGCGACGGCGGCACCGTGGTGCTGTGGTCCAGCGACCAAACCCGCTTTGACGGCCACATCAGCGCCCGCGGCGCCGGTGAGACCGGCACTGGTGGTGCCGTTGAAACCTCAAGCCGCGGCCAACTCGGCCTGCGCGGCTCCGTGGACGTCTCCGCCCCCAGCGGCCTCGGCGGACAGTGGCTGCTGGATCCGGAGAATCTGACGATTGTTGCCGGTAGTGGAGAGGATGTCGATGACAAAGGGGGCGACGAATTCGACGAAGGTGGCGGCGATGGCAACGTCACCATCAATGCCGATTCCATTTCCACGGCACTCAACCTGGGCGGCACCACGGTTACCCTCCAGGCGGATAACAGCATCGAGATCGATGCGGATATTTCCCGGACCGAAGGAAACATCACTGATACGGGTGATGGTTCAACGCTGATATTCAATGCGGGCGATGACGCAAATAATAAAGCCGGGACCATTACCCTGGTTGCCGGGCGAGCCATCTCCGCGACTGAAGGCCAGCTCAGTGTCATCTTCAAAAGCGATGAAAACACTACCGGTCTTGCCGATATCCGGGGCACCATCGCCACCAACGGCGGTAATGTCACCTTTGAAATGCCGGCGCAGCTTGCCAACGCCACCCCCATCAGTACCAATATCGAGGAAACGGTTTCAGCCGATTCCGGTGCGGTGGTGTTCCAGCAGGATGTGACACTGGCGGCGTCTGGGCGGTCTGTGACCATCAATGCCGAGGGCCCCTCAACGGGGGGTGGATTTGACGGTCTTGGCGGGGATATCAGGTTTGATGGCGATGTGGTAAGCGGTGTTCCTCCAACACTGACTGACAATGCGCCACAAACCCTGGTGCTCCAGAACCGGGGTAATTCCACCACCGACGCCGGTGTGATCACCTTTGGTGACTCAGATTCCGATAAATTGGGTGATACTGGCGATGCCGGCATCCGTCAGCTCACCATGGAGACCGACGCGCCGGTGCAGCTAAACGCCAGGGAGGTCAATATCAAGGCGATTACCGGCACTCCCATCAGCATGGAGTCCGGGTTTTCAGACAACCCGTCCATCGAACTTCTTGCCAGTGGAAAGACCACATTCAACGTGACGGGTGGGGATATCCAGGGCACCACCGGCTTTACCGATTATATTCAGGACAGTTTCGACATTCTGGCAACTGAGGCTGAACAAACTCTGCGGATTGATTCGGCTCGCTCCATCCGAATCAGCGATGATCATGAAATTGGCGCCAATACGAACACTGACTTTAACATCGAACTCAATCCTTTTACGGACGATGACGCCGGCGGCGGTGCCATCATTTTGGAAAATGCCGCACTCATCAGTAATGGCGGTGATATTCAACTGGGTGGTCTGGACAATGCGGATGATGACGATCTCGCCACGGGCTTTGGCGACGACCCGGAAAGCGTGTTCGATGGCATTCGTATAACCAATACCAAGCTCCTCTCCAATAATGGTGACATCATCCTGAGAGCCCAGGCGCCCACGGATGATCAGGGTGGCGCCGCGGTGCGGATGACCGGTTCAGGGACTGAGCTGAATGCGGGTGAGGGGTTAATTGATATTCTGGGTGAGGTCAATGCTCAGGCCGGCTCCGGCAGCAAAGACGGCGTCATTATTGGCGAGGGCGGTGCCGCTCAGGTCACGCTGCAAACCACGTCCGGCAACATCATCATCACCGGTAATGCCAGTGAAGTCACCGAGGCGACCAGCGGTAGCCAATACACCGGTCTGATCATCAGTTCGGGCGCACTGATTGAGACAGGATCCGGCGATATTCTGCTCACCGGCCGGGGTGGTTGTGGTGATAAAACCTTTATCGATCAGAATCACGGGATTCGGCTGGAGGATTTGAACACCCGCATTCTTTCGGCCAGCGGCGATATCGCGCTGCGCGGTACCTCGGGTGGTAAGACCGACGCCGAAGGCCAGAGTAGCTTTGGGTTGTTCGCCGGGCCATCTGCCATCTACCTTGGGCGTGATCAGAATCGCAGTGACGCTACCGGCGATATTTATCTGGAAGCGGACTCCATGCAGTTCGACAATTCCTCGGATCAACGGCTGCAGGTCTCAAGCGAAGGCGATCTGCTGATTCGGACCGAGAATCCGGACACCGATATTGAATTTGGCAACGCCGGCGACCCGCCCGAGTCTGGTGGCCAACGGACGCTGTTCTTGGGGGAAAACTGGTTTGATGGCAGCGAGACGGGGATTTTTCTACCGGCACCATTAATCACTGCCAGTGAGGTGAATGATACCACCCAGCGTCTAACCATCGAAGGTAATGCTGGTGGTAAATTCGCGCTCACTCTCGGCGGCGAAACAACAGATCCAATAACTTTCGACGACGATCTCAATACTCTGCGTGGCAACATCGAGGCAGCTTTGACTGACGCAGGTGGGATCGAAATCGACTCCGTTACAGCGAATTCCGGCGCGGGCACCATCGATGTGACCTTCTCCAGTGATCAAACCGAACTCCTGGTGGGTAACACTGATGACAACGAGGAGAGTTTCGCCTCCATCACCATCGGCGAAGATGACCTGAGCGGCCAGATTCGGGTGAATGCGCCCACCATCTTCCGGAGCGATGTCAGCCTCATCACTGGTGACCGTCGAAGCGGGACCGAAGCGAGTGTGGTGGTCAATTCCCCGTTCACCGTGCAGTCTCAGCCCAACAACTCGGAAAGTCAGGGCACGCTATACATTCGAGCCGGTGATCCTGACGGAGGCGAGGCGGGGCTGACCGCCAAAGGCGTGCTAACCGCAGATGAACTGCTGCTGGAAGGTGGCGGCGATTTCGTGCTCACCGCCGATAACCAAATCAACACCTTGGCTGCGAACATCGACGGCCGCCTGACCCTGAGCAACGATCGGGCGCTCACGATAGATGAGGTGGAGACGAGGCGGACGGCCTCGGTCACGATCGATGAGACGGAAACCGACCCGGTCTCTTTTACCACCTCAGAGCCGTCTCATGACGGCATCGATCTGACGGAGGGCGAGCAATTCGACCTCACCGTCACCACCGGCAATCTGACCCTTAACCAAGACATCACGGTGGCGGACGACAACGACGATAATCTCACCGGCATCGTCAGCCTGAGCGTGGATGACGGCCGGATTATTCAGTCCGAGACGGGGACGCCAATCATCAATGCGGACGCCCTGTACCTGGCCGCTGACACGGGAACATCAGAGCTGGAAAACAGCAACCAGATCAACCGTCTGGCCGGTGACTTCACGGCGGATAATGACGCTGGCCTCACGCTTGAGACGGATCGCACGCTGACCATTGACCGGGTCACCGTCACCCCCCTGACTGCTGATACTTCCTCATCCACCGGCGTGGTTACGGAGGGTGCTGAGGATAACCGCGACGGGTTGACGGCCACGGGCGGCACCGTGGTTCTGACGGTGGATGGTGAAGGCGATCAGGCTGACCTGAAGCAGGATGATGATGATCATGGAGCCGTTAAGGTGGCGGAGCTGCGGGTCAACCTGCCTGATGGTGCGCTGACCCTCGACAACCCGGACAATCAGATCGACACTCTGGCGGCCGAGCTCGGAACCGACGAACGCGATTTCAGCCTCCGCAACGCCGGCGCCATGACCGTTGGAACGGTGACTGATCTGGACGGCATCAGCTTGTCGGATGGCGGCAACCTCCGCATCTCGCTGGAAGCGGGCACGTTGACCTTGGCTGAAGCGATTACAACCGGCACCACCGGTAATCTGGATCTGCGCTCGGATGGCGACATCGCCTTTGCGCCGGAGGGTGACACAGCGTTCACCAGCCTGGAGACGGGCGACGGCACGGTGCAGCTGATCGCCGGTGGCGAGATTACCACCACCAAAACGATCGGCGATGACTTTATCAGCATCGATACTTCCGGCTCCGTGCGCCTGCAGGCCGACAATGGCATCGGGGCCGATGACAACCGCATCGAACTGCGTAACGTGACCACGCTGGCCGCCAGTGGCGGTGAGGCGGCCACCGATGGCGAGGCAGGCCTCTGGATCGAGCGCACGGCCATGGATACCGACGGCGATACCCTCACCGTTGGCAGCGTTGACGCAATCAATAAAGATTGGCCCGGTACTAACACGGTAACGCCAGATCCCCTCGCGGGGCTGACCACCGCCGAAGACAGCGACGCCCCGATCACCCTCATCGCGGCGGGCGACGAAGCCAACCTGACCATCCTTGAGGCGGTCAGTGCCGATGGCAGCGGCAATGTCGACCTGCGGGCAAAAGGCGGTGATATCGCCCTGCAAAACGACGACGACGATGACCATGGGATCGTCCAAAGTGACGACGGCACAGTGCAATTAATCGCCGGCGGCTCGATCACCACCGATTCCGAGTCCGATGACGATGAGAACAACGAAATTGAGACCACCGGAGCGGTTCTCCTGGAAGCCGGCGATAACATCGGCACCGACGAGAACCGTATCGAGCTGGACGGTGATGGCCTGACCCTCGCGGCCCAGTCCGGCGATGACATGTTCCTGCGGCAGTTCAGTGGCAGCGCCACTATCGGCGAAGTCGTCGGCGTTAATGATGAGGACGATCTCGAAGGCCTGGTGACCAACGATAACGACGGCAACATCACCCTTTCCAGCCGCGACGGCTCGCTGACCATCGAGCGGTCCGTTCAAACGCATGGCGCTGGATTTATTGATATTCGTGCCACCGGCGGCACGGATTCGGACATTGCCCTCAATACTCAGACCGAGGGCGCTGACGCGATCCTCGCCGCCGGCGCCGGTGGCTTGGTGCAGCTGATTGCCGAGGGCGCCATCACGGTGGGCAATGAGACGGAAGCCACCACGGCAACCACCGAAATTGAAACCGACGGCGATGTGCTACTCGAGGCGGGCACCACCATTGGGTCGGATGCCAACCGCCTGGAAATCGCTAACGCAACAGGTCTTGCCACGCAGTCTGTTGGCGACCAATTCCTCCGGCAGGTGGCCGGAGACGTCACAGTCACGACGGTAAACGCAGAAACCGGTGCTCAGCCGGATATTAATGCCGAGAATCGAACAGGGCTGGTGACTACCGGTACAGGCAACATCACGCTGACCACCCTCGACAGTGATATTGAAGTGGACCAGCCGGTGAGTGCAGGTGGCGCAGGCTTTATTGACCTGCGGACCGGTGAGACCGGCGACATTGTGATCAATGATCCGGGCGTGCTGGATGCCAACACTGGCACCGTGCAGGTGCTGGCCGGCGGGGCCATCACCACCGAGTCGGCCACGGACGGTACCGCAGAGATCGAAACCACCGGCGATGTGCTGCTGGAGGCCGGGAGGAACATCGGCACCGACGACAATCGTATTGAGCTTGATTTGGGCAGCGATAGTACACTCGCCGCCCGGACGCTGGCCGTCGGCACCAATGTGAATGATTCGGCGATTTTCCTGCGCCGACTGGGCACAAACGCCACGGACGACGCCATCACCATTGGCAGTGTGAATAACGTCAGCACCAGTGCCCCGGCCCAATTGCTGGATAACGTGATCGGCGGCGTGACCGCGATTACCGGCGAGGGCGACGCGCCCGGTGAGGACTCTCTCGCCGGCCTGACCACGGGAGCCAATAATGCGCCGGTGACTCTAACCACCCAGGGTGGCAACCTAATTGTTGTCAACAACATCCAGGCTCACGGTGATGGCGACATCGATCTGCGCACTGCCTCGGATCAGGACGGCAACATTCAAATAAACGGCGCGCAGCTGCGCTCCGGCGCAAGCGGCGCGGGCACCGGCCAAATCCAGTTGCTATCTGGTGGAGATATCACCACCAACACAGCCACTGGTGACAGTGATGACGCGGAAATCGCCACTGGGGGCACGATACTGCTGGAGGCAGGGGGTGCCATCGGCAGCGACGATAACCGCATTGAGCTGGCTGGTGTTCTGGATATCGCGGCGCGGGCCGAATCACAAATCTGGCTCAACAGTCGTGAAGGCGATACGACGGTGGCCACCGTCACTGCGTTTGGCACGAACCTTGACCACGACGCTGAAGATCGCAGCGGTCTTGAAGTAACGGACGCTGGTGCCCCCATTACCCTGACGGCCGAGGACGGGTCGATCACTTTGAGAGAGGCGGTCACTACCACCGGCAGCGGCGATGTCGACCTGCGGGCAGAAGACGGTGATATCGCCCTGCAGAACGACGACGACGATGACAATGGGATCGT
>PWGU01000048.1 GCA_003554605.1 Halorubrum sp. | reverse complement strand
GCGTTCGACAGCCGTGCCGCCGGTCGTGGCGTCGCCTGCGACGGCTGCGACCGTGACGACGTCGCCGTCGAAGTCGGGGCCGAGTTCGACCGTGTAGGCCCCGTCGGCGTCGGGTTCGACGAGGATCCCACCGGGGCGGCCGTGCACGGCGACCAGATCGGCCGTCGTCTCCCCGACGATCCGGTGCCCGTCCTCGGTCGGTTTGGCCGTCGACGTCAGTTCCGGGGGCTCCGGACGATCGCCCTCTACGTACCGCTCGCGAACGACGGCGGGCGTCTCCACCGGCTCGCCCGCGTCGATGCCGTGGGCGAGCCGGATGAAGCCGGCCATCGACCAGGCGAGCGGGGTTGCCCCGCCGGTGCCCTCGCCGAACTCCCAGCCGTACTCGGTCGGATGCTCGCGGTCCCACACCTGCTCGGGGAGCATCCGCCCGGAGTTGCCGAAGCCGGCCATCGTCTCCAGGAGCGCCTCGGGCGCTAACGCCCCCTCGTCGGTGCCGCCGAAGGCGTCGGGGCCGTCCGCACGGGCGCGGAGTTCGTACTCGCCCCGCTCGCCCGTGAAGATGGGCCAGAGCCGGCCCTTGCCGCCGCCCGTTCCCGCCCACGGCGCGCCCGGATCGCCGGTCGAGATCTCGCCGTAGGCGTCGCCGACGTACCGGTACCAACCGGGTCCGTACGGCGTATCGACCCGGATCGAGTCGTCGACGACCGTCACCGAGTTGCGGATGATCGGGTCATCCGCCGGCTTGACGCCGAGGCGAACGAGTTCGAGGAAGCCACCGTCGATGATCTCGCGCTCGTCGTAGGTCGGGCCGTCGTTGGCGATCGTCCGCGGGCGGCCGGATTCTGGATCGCCGTCGGCGGTGATCCGCAGGTAGTACGGCGTCTCCGTGTGCCGATCGGTGCCGGTCTCGGTCGCACACCACTCCTCGACGCGCTCGGCCCAGTCGTCGGCGAGCGCGAGCCACGCCAGCGCGTCCGCACGCAACGAGTCGGCGTCCTCGGGGAGCCCGGCCGCATCGAGGTCGGCGTCGTCCTCCGATTCGACCCGTTCGGCCTCCGCGAGTGCGAGCGCGGCCCCGCAGACCAAGCCGGCGATCTCCGCGGCGATGCTGGAGGGCGAGAAGCCCGCCTCCTCCTCCCAGCGCTCCTGTGCCGTCTCGGGACCGTTTCGGGAGACGTACCCGAGCGACCGGCGGACCTGATCGTAGGTGTACTCCGCGTCCGTCAGCGTCACGCCGTGTTCATACAGCTGCCACGCCATCACCGAGGGGAACGCGATGTTGTCCATCTGCTCGCCGCCCCAGCGGGTGCGACCGTTGATATAGGTGTTCTGTGGTAGGAACCCGTCGTGATCCTGCTGGGTGTTGTAAAGGTACGCGAGCGCGTCCGTGCCGCGTTCGATCTCGCCGACCTCGATCAGTGCGGTGAACACCTGATAGAGGTCACGCGACCAGACGAAGTTGTAGCCGTAGCCGCGGTCCTCGGCGGCGTGTTCGGTCTCACCCCACGGCACCGACGGACTGGCGATCCCCGCGCCGGCGTGCCGTTTGTCCTCGACGGCCGCGAGCGTCATGAGCGCGAACCGATACTGCGCTTCGAGGTCCGGGTCGCCGGCGACCGCGTCCGGGTACTCCCGGTCGGCCAGCCAGTCGTGCCACGTCGCCGCGTAATCGTCGGCAACCTCGCGGAAGGGCCTCGTGAGCGCCCCCTCCGCCTCGCCCAGCGCCGCCGCGGTGTCGGCCCGCTCCGCGAAGCCCAGCGCGAGGGTGTCCGACACCTGCTCGCCGCTCCCGACGAGCCCCGCGAGCACGAGGTTGCCGGTCGCCTCATCCGTCCCCTCGTCGCGGTCGCCGGCCGCGAAGAGTTCCTCGAGCGACTCGTCGCCCGCGTGCGCGGCGGTCGCCCATTCGAACCGGCTCGCGCTCGCGAGCACCAGCGCGACCTCGAAGGCGTCGCCGTCGGCGTCGACGATCTTCCCCGGTTCGCGATCCGGGTTGGCGTTGCGGGCGATCAGGTGATAGGCGTCCGTCTCGGCGTCCGGCGACGCGGAGTGGGCCGTGGAGACGGTCCCGCCGTCGGTGAGGTCGCTCCCGGGGGCGATCGACTCGAACGACTCCGACTCCGGGGGATTCTCCGGGTCGATCGCGGGGACGCGCCGGCCGTAATCGTCGACCCCGACGTTGGCGAGCGTCGTATCGGCGACGGCGTAGATGTCGTAGTCGCGACAGCCCTCGAAGGAGACGTCCGCGAGGAGCGCCTGTCCGTCGACGTCGACGGCGTACTCCACGGTGAGCGTCCACTCGTGGCCGTGGCCGTCGCCGGTCTCCGTGATGGTCTGGACGTACGCGAGCGCCTCCTCGTCGGCGGGCTCGGTCCGCCGTTCGATCGTCTCCGTGGTCGTGACGTGACGCGTCTCATCGAATGTCCGGATCGTGTAATCGGTCTCCGGGTCGGCGATCAGGAAGTCGAACGTCCGGAGGTTCATCACGTCGATTCGCGGGAATCGGGCCTCCGTGAGCGCGCCCTCGGTGAGCGTGAACCAGATCGGCACGGGCTCCGCCGCGCCGTGGTCCGCCGGCGTCCCGACGCCGAACTTCCGGCCGGTCGTCCACTGTGGCGCGGCCTCCGGCGCGGACGGCCGCTCGTTCGGCACCGGAAGCTTCCCGTATCGCGCGAGCGTGACCGTTGCGTGGATCCGGAGCGCGTGTGACCAGCCGAGCGGCGTGGCGCTGTCGAGGTCGCCGTTGTCGAAGACCTGTTCGGCGAGCAGCCCCGCGTCGTTCGCGAGCGGCCCCTTCGGCTCACAGAGCGCGTACAGCTCACGTGCCATCGAAAAGAGGGGTTCGCCGTTTTCATCGCGCTCGGCGAGTATCCCCCCGAGTTCGGCGGCCGCAAGCGCCCCCCAGAGGGTCGCCACGGACCAAACCTTCGCGCCGCCCTGTTCTTTGACTCGCCAGTCGTCGCCGACGAACCGAACCAGCCCCTCGATGTCGGCCGTCTCGTGGCGAAGCGCGTCGATCGTCGTCTTGGTGTGTATCCGCACACGGTCGAGGAATCGCTCGACATCGACGTCCCCATCGATCGGGGGCAAGGCGTCCGGAAGAGCCGCGCCGTCGGCATCCGCTCCATCGCCGTCCGCCGTCCGCTCCTCGGCGAGCGCGAGGTACTCAGCGAGCGCGTCGACCAGCCCGAACGTGCTGGAATCGGCGCGCGTGTCCCGGCTCTCCGCGGAGGCACGCTGCGGGAATCGATCATCGTCGGGGATCCATCGGTCGTCGAGCCCGACTAGGGCCGCATCCGCCGCCGCGGCCGCGCGAGCACGGAGGTCGTCGTCGACGGGGGTGCGGGCGACAGCCGCGAACGCGCGCAGGTACGTCGCTCCCGTGTGGGTGAACCGACCGATCGCGTTCTCCCAGCAGTTCTGACAGGCGCGGGGGAGCCCGTCGTCCTCACAGGTGTCTATCAGGAAGTCGACGGCCGCGGCGATCGTGTCGTCGATCCGCGCCGCCCGTTCCGCATCGAGGCCGCCCCGCCGTCTAAGCCGGGCGAGGAACGCGACGACCGCGGCTGGCTGGTCGAGCTGGTCGTCCGGGCCGGGATCACCCTTCGGCCCCTCGATCCGGGCGTTCGCCCATCCGGGCGCGACCGTTCCCGTGTCCGCCCACACGCGATGGGGCCAACTGCCGTCCGGGTCCTGTGTCGCACAGAGGAAGTCGGCGGCCGCATACAGCTCCTCGTCGGCCTGTAGGTCGAGTTCGTCGCTCGCGGCGAGCAGGGCGTTCGACACCTCGGCGTCGTCGCGGAACCAGGTGTAGCCGTAGCCACCGGAGTTCGAGTAGAAGGGGTCGAAATCCGGGCCGGCGATGCGGGAACCCGAGGGCGCGGTGAGCAGGTCGAGCGTTCGAAGGTCGGCCGCGAGCAACGATCGCCGCGGCGCGTCCTTCGGAACCGACGGCGCCCGCTCCTCGGCCGCCGCTCGGAGGTCCTCGGCGTCCGGATACGCCGCGGCCGTCTCCGAGAGCTCCGCCACCCACTCCGCACGCGCCGCTCCGTCGGCGTCGATCTCCGTAGTATCGGCGAGGACCGTGCTGGTCGCGACGGTGACACGCTCGGTGCGTCCGTCCCGTTCGAACGGCGCACGCACGATGACGTCGCCGGTCAGGTGGGAGTTCTCCCGGTCGTCGATCTCGCCCCGTCGGGGGAAGCCGTCGTCGCCCCCGCCGAGGAGGTCCGAGAGGGCGTCCGGCCGCTGTCCGTGTGCCGAGGAGAGCCCGGTCGAGGAGGTGAGGAAGTCGTGTTCCTCGCGGTGAAACACCTCGATGACGTCGCCGCCGTCGGGCCCGGTGCCGCGATGGACGAGGTTGCCGACGCGCCCCTCCGCGAGGTCGGGGGCGAACGAGCAGGCGACGACCAGCTCGGCGTCGGCCGGCGGGGATCCGCGAAGCTCGACGTGGGTGAGGTGTGTCCCAGCGACGGTCAGGTCGAACTGGTGGACGGTGTACCTCCCGGCGTCGTACTCGGTCTCCACCAGCGGCGTGTCGTCGTCGTAGTGCTGGCGTGTCGCGGCGAGCCCGTCGAACCATCGGACGCTGCTGCCGGCGAGCACGCCGAGCCGAAGTCGGTCGATCCCGCCGACGCCCGAAAGGGGGTACGAGCAGTCGTGAAGCGTCCCGTGCGGGCCGACGTAGATCAGCCGTCCACCGTCACCGGTGAACGCACCGGCCGTCGTGGGCCGTTCCCCGGGGAACCGTTCCCCATGGCGACGTTTATGTTCCGTGAGGGCCGTTCGCAATCTCATACCACCCATCGTGGCCTACTGGGCAAAAGCATTGACGAAGGAGGTCAACATGACTCGACCGTTCGTAACGTGGGGATCGTGGTCATTTTACGGGGATGTTGCTATCGTTACGCGCACGCTCGCCGAGCGGATCGGTGATAATGGAAATATTGCACGGGAGGGCAACACCGAAGACCCCCGGTAACGAGAATGCCAGCATGCACCATCCCGGACCACCGCGGTTCCTCTCGACGGGCGAGACCACACAATTGGCGCCGCGGGACCCCGACCCCGAAGGGACGTATTCGTGGCGCGTCGTTACCTCGCCGCCGGGCAGCGAAGCGACCGTCGGCGACGACGCCGTAACGGAGTTCACCCCGGACGTTCCCGGGCGGTTCACGCTTGGACTCTCGGCACCCGATGGCGACCACCAACTGACGGTCCGCGCGTTCCCGGCCACCTACGAGGACGTCGATATCGCCGGCGGAAGCGGCACCGTTCTTCGCGACCGCGACGCCGACCGAGCCGAGGTGCCGTATGCGGCCGAGCGGGGACACGAGGGATCCGGCCCGCCGCGCGTCCGCCTCGACGCGACGGTCGAAACGGACCAGGACGGCAGGAAGGAGCCGACCGTCCGCGTGGAGGCGACCGCGAAGCCGAACCCCGAATCGACGCTCGACGCCGCGGACCTCGACGTCGCCTTCGTGATCGACGATCGCGACGTCGCCGCCGCGGTGGCCGAGGGACGGACGAACCCACGCGACGCGGTGTCGGTGACCGAGACGGCCGAGGGCGCGACCCTGCACCTCCCGGCGGCCACCGTTGCGAATCGGCTGCGCGTGCACGCCGTCTCGATCGCCCGCGAGCCGGGCCAGGAGCTCCGGTTCAGCGTCGCCGACGCGGTCGCCGTCGATCGCTCATCGACGGGGTTCGAGACGATCCGTCTCAACCAGCCGCCGGCGTGGACGGAGAACGCCCGGGTGTATGAGATCTACGTGCGTACCTTCACCGACGACGACGCACCCGGCGAGACGTTCGAGGCGATCGCCGACCGGATCCCGGAGATAGCGGAACTCGGCGTCGACACGCTCTGGTTGACGCCGGTCCTCCAACACGACGGCAAGCCGCACGGGTACAACATCGTCGACTTCTTCGACGTCGCCGGCGACCTCGGAGACGGTGCGGACTACGAGGCGCTCGTCGAGACCGCCCACGACCACGGCCTCCGCGTCCTCTTCGATTTCGTCGCCAACCACACCGCCCGCGACCACCGGTGGTTCGAGGACGCCTATCGGAATCCGGAGTCGCCGTACCGCGACCGCTACGAGTGGCAGGACTCGGGCGAGCCGGGCACCTACTTCGATTGGGAGCTGATCGCGAACTTAAACCACGAGAACCTCCACGTCAGGCGGTTCCTCCTCGACGTGATAGATGAGTGGGCCCCGCTCGTCGACGGCTTCCGCTGTGACATGGCGTGGGCGGTGCCGGACTCCTTCTGGCGCGAGCTTCGCGACCGGGTGAAAGACATCGATCGGGAGTTCCTGTTGATGGACGAGACGATCCCCTACATCGCCGACTTCCACGAGGGGATGTTCGACGTCCACTTCGATGCGACCCTCTACTTCCAGCTTCGACAGGTCGGCCGCGGCGCGGAGCCCGCGGAGTCGGTGATCGACGCGATCGAACAGCGCGCACAGGTCGGCTTCCCCGATCACGCCGGGTTCCTCCAGTACATCGAGAACCACGACGAGACGCGCTATCGCGTCGAGTGTGGCGACGCCGCCGCGGCCGCCGCGGGGGCCGCGACGGTGACGCTGCCCGGCATCCCGATGGTCTATGCGGGCCAGGAGATCGGCCAGCGCGGTCAGCGCGACGACATCGCGTGGGAACACGCCCGAGAGGAGGTACAGGCGCGTTACGAGCGGCTGCTCGCGACCCACGCCGAGCACCCGGCGCTCGGTCCCGCGGGCGACCTCTCCCGCGTCGACTACCACGTCGCGAGCGGCGACCTAACCGAACGCCCGCTCGTCGCCGACGGCGAGACCGTCCACCCGAACGACGTCGTCGCGTTCCGTCGGGACGGCGAGGCGGAGTCGCTCGTCGTCGTGTTGAACTTCTCGCCGGGCGAGGCGGCCGTCGCGGTCGACGTCGACCACGGCGAGGTCAACGTCGTGACCGGGGAGCCCTGCGTCACCGTCGACGCGGACGGCGAGGAGCGGATCCTCGCCGACGACGTGGCGGTCGTGCCGCTGGAGGACTGAACCGTGGGGAAGCTACCGTTCGAGGCCGAAGATGGCCCGGTCGAGCCCGCCATCCTCCCAGAACACACCGCCGAACTCGTCGCGCAGGCGGAGGCCGGCCGCGAGCACGCCGATGACGAGTTCGCGGCCGCGAGAGGGATCGCCGAGCGGCTGGGGGCACGCCCGATCCGCCCCGAGGGGGCGGATCCCGCCAAGGACCCGCCCGAGGGTGTCGCCTTCGGCTTCTGGACGCCCGACCTCGTCGCCGCGGGCGTTCCAGCGGAGGACGTCCGTCTGGAGCTGTTCATCCCGCTCGGCGAGGACGGGGAGGAAGCGAATACCGGGGGCGTGGCCGGTGGGAAAGCCGGGGGTGTGGACCCCGGACGAGATGACCTTCGGGAGGCCGAATTCGCGGTTCACCGGCTCCCTGTCGAACGGGACGGCGAGTTCCACTGGGTCGCCGTCGAGGGCGTTCCTGTCGGCACGGGCGACCGCCTCGGCGCGCTCTACCAGTTGGTGTACCCGTCGCGGGGGAGCGATGGGACGGACGGGGAAGAACCGGCCGAGGGCGGATCGACCGAGGGCGGCTGGAACGTCGTCCGCGACCCGCTCGCGTATTCGGTTCCGTTCGGCGCGTTCGCGCCCTCCGAGGTGTACGACTGGCCCCGACTCGATGCGACCCGGCCCGACCGCGACCACTTCCGGTCGTTCGGCACCGACGACGAGGCGCTCCCGACGACCGAGGACGACGGGCTCCCGCGCGTCGAGCCCGCGACGAGCATGCTCGAGATCCATCCGGGAACCTCGACCGAGGCGGGTTCGCTTCGCGCGCTCGCCGAGCGGTTCGAGACGATCGGCGAGAAGCTCCGATCGGGGGAGCCGCTCGACCCACACGAGCGCAACTACGCCGGCTACGACGCCGTCCAGGTGATGCCCGTCGAGCCGCTCACCCAGGCGTACGGCCGGCAGTGGTACTGGCGACCCGGCGGCGCACACGAGGGGGCGACGGAGGACGTGGATCGGGAGGTCATCGGCGACGGGGACGACACGACCGCCGCCGAGGGCGATATCCCCGCCGCCGAGGGCGACACACCCACCGATGACCCCACCCCCCACGACGCATTCGATCGCGACGCCGACACGGAGCGGGTGACCGTGGGGCTGAAACGACCGGACCAGACGAACTGGGGGTACGACGTGGTCGTGAGCGCCTTCTCGGCCGCGAACCCGGCGATCTTGGAAACCGGACGGCCCGACGAGTTAGTCGAGTTCATCGCCGCCTGTCACGCGATGCCGGATCCGATCCGCGTCGTCTTCGACGTCGCGTTGGGGCACGCCGATGACGCCGCCGCCGAACTCCTTCCGTCGCCGTTCTTCGAGGGCCCGGGGATGTACGGGCTGCATCTCGACTACCGACAGCCGGTCGTCCGGGCGATCCTCCTGGAGCTCCAGCGCCGCAAGATGGCGTTCGGGGCGGACGGGATCCGCGTCGACGGCGCACAGGATTTCACCTACCACGACGCCGAGACCGGCGAGGAGTTCCACGACGACGCGTTTCTCGCTCGGATGGACGAGGTGACCCAGACCGTGGCGGGGACGGAGTACCGCCCGTGGATGATCTACGAGGACGGCCGCCCGTGGCCGCGGGAGGACTGGGAGCTGGCCTCGACGTATCGGACGCTCATCGAGCAGCACCCGCACGCGTTCCAGTGGTCGCCGGTCACGTTCGCACACAACAAACCGGCGCTTCTCACCTTCTGGGCGACGAAGTGGTGGCGGATGCGGGAGGTCGGCGAGTTCGGGAGCCAGTGGATCACCGGCGTCGCGAACCACGACACGTTGCGTCGTGGGTCACAGGTGCAGATCTCCGACGACTGGAGCGGCGCGCTCATCAACCCCTATCTGGCCGAGACGCCGCCGGAGACGATCCGCGAGGCGTACGACAGCCCCGCGGCGCTCGTCTGGTTCCACGTCGCCATGCCCGGCGTGCCGATGGATTTCTTGCACGCGAACTACCGCGCGCCGTGGGGGTTCGTCCGCGATACCGACCCGACCTGGAACGTGAAGGTCGTCGCCGAGGAGGCCCCGTGGATCGACTGGCATATCCCCGAGGGTGCGTTCGCGGAGGGAGACGGTTTCCAGCGACTGAAGGCGCTCGGCTTTTCGAACCGCGGCGAGTTGCGCTGGTTCGCGCGGACGCTCGCCTCGCTCGTCGACGCCACCGGCTACGACGTGGAGACCATCGCCGAGTTGCTCTCCGTGCAGGGGACGCCGATGGGCGATGACCTCACGGCCGCCGACCTGCAGACGTTCTCGTTCGCGTGGAGCGCGGACGTGAGCGAGTATTTCGTGTTGGACCGCTGGCTCGACACACAGGACGACGAGCGGACCGCCTTCGATCGTGCGGTACGGGAGTTCAGACAGAACCGTCCGTGGCTCCGCGAGGACGTCGACCCCGAGCGTGGGGAGACGTTCGGCTACCGCCACCCGACGGAGGGGACGGTGCTCTACTACGCGCTCCGGCGGGACCCCGAGGGCGACGAGGACCTGCTGGTCGCCTGTAACGTGGAAGGGACACCGGTCGAGGTCGACGTGGAGGGACTTATCAAGGAAGTGCGCGGCGACCTCGCGGGCGTCGATGTCGGGGCCGAAGCCGACGTTCCGAAGCCCGACGAGGGATGGGAGGTCGCGCTCGCGCCGCCGACGCTCGAACCGAACGCGGCGGACTCCGCCGAGGCCGTCACGCTCGAAACCGCCGACGCGATCGTCTGGCGGGTGTAGGGGGACGGCGGGTTTAAATAGAGGTTACGCCCCGCCGTCCGGCACCAGCGACCGGAGGAGATGAACCGCCGGTTCCTTCGCCAGCGGCTCGTTGGCGTTCCCGCAGTGTGGTGACTGGACACAGGAGGGGCAGCCGTCGGCACACCCACAACCGTCGATGAGCCGGGCCGTTCGGACGGCCAACTCCTCGAACCGGTCGTGGCCGCGGCGCGTCAACCCGACGCCGCCCGGATAGCCGTCGTAAATGAAGATCGCCGGCCCACCAGTATGCGGGTGTGCGGGCGTCGATATCCCGCCCACGTCGCGCCGGTCACAGAGCAGGTGGAACGGAAACAGCGATATCAGACCGTGTTCTGCGGCATGAATACCGCCGTTGAACGCGTGGGTCCCGCCGCCGAGGGTGTCCTCAACGGCTTCGCCGGCTTCAGTATCGTCCCCACCCGCGCCCATCGTCCGCATCTCCCGCTCGATGTCCGCGGGGACCGGGAAGTACAGCGCCGTGGTCTCCAGCGTCGTGGGCGGCAGCGCGAGCGTCGACTCCCCGAGCGACTCCCCCGTCGTGCTGTCCCGTCGGACGAAGCCGGTCACCCGCTCGGTCATCGTCACGTCGGCGAACCGGATCGGGACGTCGGGGCGGGCGTCGAGGGCGCGCTCGCGTCTGTCGGACTCGACGACGATGTCCTTGTCCGTAAGCACCTGCGTGTAGTAGTCCGCCCACGTGGAGCGCAGTCGGGCCACGTCGCGGTCGAGGTCGAGTTCGACGACCTCGTAGGTCCGCCCCTGCTGGTGATAGATCGCACCCGGGTGGGCGTCCCGCAGGGCGTCCGCGAGCCCGAGCGAGGCGACGGTCTCGTTCGACCCCTCGACGATCAGGTCGACCTCACGGTCGTCGGCAGTGCGGAGGTTCATCGCGTGTTGTGGACTCCCGCCATCGCCGTGGATCCAACGGGGGCCCTCGGCGGTGGACCGCCGTGTCAATGTTCCGGCCTCCGTTAGGTCCGCGACGATCCCCGGGAAGGACGCACCGAAGTGCGTTTCGTCGTCGGTCGAGAGCCATGACTCGTCGGCCGCACAGGCGACATGGCGGGGGAGAAGTCGATCGTTTTCGGGGTCACAGATCGCGTCCTCGGGTGGGGCGGTAAAGAGCTCATCCGGGTGCTCCATCAGGTACTGGTCGAGGCCGTCCTCGCCGGCGACCAGGACGATAAGCGCCGGGTCGTCGCCGCGGCCGGCCCGGCCGGCCCGCTGGAAGGTCGACATCCGCGTCCCCGGGTAGCCGTCGAGGATCACGGCGTCGAGCCCGCCGACATCGACGCCGAGTTCGAGCGCGTTCGTCGACCACACCCCCCGGAGGTCGCCGTCGTGTAGCTTCGATTCGATCTCCCGGCGACGGTCGTTTCGGAGGGCCGCCTGATACGCGCCGACCCGGCCGGCGAGGTCGTGATCCCCCCGTCGTCGGAGTTCGTCGGCGCTCTCGGTCGCGTAGCGCTCGGCGGTCTGCCGTGAGCGCGTGAAGGTGAGCGTCTGTCGGCCCGACGCGACGAGGTCGGCGAAGAGCCGCTTGCTCTCGGTGTGGCTTGACCGTCGCCGGCCCTGCCCGCGGTCGGCCCAGTCGTCGTCGTACTCGGGCGGGTTCCAGAGCACCCAGTCGCGCGGGCCGCGCCCGGAGGTGTCCTCGTCCACCAGCGTGATCCCGCCCGGATCGCGGCCCGTGACGGTCGCGACGTGGTCTACGGGATTACCGATGGTGGCCGAACAGCAGATGAACTGCGGCCGCGAGCCGAAGCGCTCGCAGGTTCGTGCGAGCCGCCGGAGCGTCATCGCGACCTGCGAGCCGAAGACGCCGCGATAGCCGTGTATCTCGTCGATCACGACGTATTCGAGCGAGGAGAAGAACCACTCCCAGAGCCGGCCGGCGTAGGGTAACAGCGCGTAATGGAGCATATCGGGGTTCGAGAGCAACACCGTCGGTTGCCGATCCCGAACCGCCCGCTTTTCCGCGCGCGTGAGCCGGCCGGTGTAGGAATCGACGGCGACGCCGCTCGCGAAGCCGAGGTCGCGGGCGAGCGCCGAGAGCGACTCCTCCTGGTCGGCGATCAGCGCGTTCTGTGGGGCAATATACAGGGTCCGTCCCCCGTGATCCATCGCGGCCTCGAAGGCGGGAACGGTGTACGCGAGCGATTTGCCGCTCGCCGTCTCGGTGGCGAGCACGACGTCGCCGCCGTCGCGGGCCGCCTCGATCGCCGTCGCCTGATGGGTATATAAGCGATCGACGCCGCGGCCCGCGAGCGCATCGGCCAGTCGGGGGGCCAGTTCGATATCGGAAAAGCGTGGCTCGCGGGCCTCAAAACGCCGATGGTCGACGATCTGTCCGGCATAGGAGGGTCGCTCGCGGAGCCACTCGATGGGGTCCGACACCTCGGATCACCGTCCGCCGTCCGTGGCGGTCGCATCCTCGCCGGCGTCGGTGCCGTCCCCGGAACCGTCGGCGGCGGCGTCGCCCACGCCGAGCGCGTCAAGCGTGTCCTCGTCCGGGTCGACGACGTCCTCGATGACCTCCACGATGTCGACGCGGCGCCCTTGATACGTCTCCACGAGATGCATGCAGACGAAGTAGCTCGGGACGGCGGCGACGACCGCGAGGATCAGGTTGCCGACGAGCAGCCGGATCACGATCTCCGGGCCCGCCGACAGCGAGATGTCCGCGGGCGTCGCGCCCGGCACCGGGCCGAGGATCGCCACGCCGAGCGTGAAGCTCGCGGCGTACACCCCCCATTTCACGACGGGATTGAAAACGACGACGGAGGCGAAAAGCGCCACTTTGTTGATCCGATCGAAGAGCCACGCGAGGATCACGAAGACGATGAGCCCCGTCCCAAGCGTGGGCAACATCGTGATAAACACGCCCAACGAGAAGCTGCCCGCAGTCTCCCGGGAGCTGTACTCCTCGGCGAAGGAGCGTTGGAGTTCCTCCTTGACCCGGGTCGACCATGCCTCCGCCCGTTCGACGATCATCTATCCATGATAGCCCGTCCCGCGGAAAGTACCTGTCGGCGGGAGCGGTGGACGGAGGAGTATATAAAATATGCTCGCGAGTATATAAACGCCACCCGGTGGTCAGCCGAACAGCCGGTAGAACGGACGGGGGATGAGGAGGTGGTAGTCCGTCTTCGGGTCCCAGCGGCTGAACGCGAGGCTGTTCGACATCACCGAGACCGACGACCCGGCCATCGCCAACCCGGCGAGCGCGGGGTTCAACAGCCCGAGCGAGGCGATGGGGATGAGCGTCGTGTTGTACGCGAACGCCCAGAAGAGGTTCTGTCGGACCTTCGAGATGGTCGCCTCCGAGATGCGCAGCGCCTTCAACACGTCACGCGGGTCATCGCGCATCAGGGTGACGTCGGCGGACTCGATGGCGACGTCCGTCCCCGATCCGATGGCGATTCCAACGTGGGCGGTGGTGAGCGCCGGGGCGTCGTTGACGCCGTCGCCGACCATCACCGCGCGGCCCCCGTCGGCCTGGATCGCCTCGATGGTGTCCGCCTTGTCGCCCGGGAGCACGCCGGCCCGGACGTTCTCGGGGTCGATCCCCACCTCCTCGGCGACCGCCCGTGCGGTCCGCTCGTTGTCGCCGGTCAGCATCGAGACCGCGAGCCCCCGCTCGCGCAACGCTGCGACGGTCTCACGGGCGCTGTCACGGACCGTGTCCGCGGTCGCGACTACCCCGAGGAGGTCGCCGTCGCAGGCGACGAGCATGGCGGTGCGGCCGCTCGACTCCAGCCCTTCCATCGTCGCCTCCGCCGGGCCGGGGTCGATGCCGTGATCGCGGAGGAGCTTCCGGTTGCCGACGAGCACGTCGCCGAGGGGCGTGCTCGCGCGGACGCCGTGGCCGGGGACGTTCTCGAACCCGCTCGCGTCCTCGACCGTGAGCCTCCGCTCGCGTGCCCCGTCAACGATCGCCCGGCCGAGGGGATGTTCGCTGCCGGATTCGGCGGCCGCCGCCGCGCGGAGGAGCCGGGCGGTTGGGTCGTCCTCGTCGGCCGAATCCGCCATCCCGCCGGTCACGGCGACCCCCCCGTCGGGGGCTGCCGCGTCCGCGGACGCCGATTCGACCGGCTCGCCGTCCTCGAACGGGATCACGTCCGTCAGCCGCATCTCCCCGTGGGTGAGCGTCCCCGTCTTATCGAAGACGACGACGTCGACGTCGCGAACGCGTTCGAGGATGTCCGCGCCTTTAAATAAGACCCCGTTGGTCGCGGCGATGGTCGAGCCGACCATCGTCGCCGCCGGCGTCGCCAGCCCGAGCGCGCAGGGACAGGCGATGAGCACCGCGGAGGCGAAGACGACCATCGAGAACTCGAGGAGGCTCACGCCGCCCGCGACGGGGCCGCCGCCGACGGGCGTCCACAGCGGGAGCCACGCGACGAACGCCGCGAGCTGTTCGGGAAACAGCGCCCAGATGAGCGCCCAGAACGCCGCGTTCGCGATGACGACCGGGACGAAGATCCCCGACACCTTGTCGACGAGCCGCTGGATGTCCGGCTGTCTCGACTGCGCCTCCTTCACGCGATCGACGATCTGTTGGATCGCCGTGTCCGCGCCGACCCGGGTCGCCTCGACGAGCAACGTGCCGTTCTCGTTCACCGTCGAGCCGACGACCTCGTCGCCCGTGCCCTTCTCGACCGGGACCGACTCGCCGGTGAGCATCGACTCGTCGACCGCGGAGTCGCCCTCGATGACGACCCCGTCGGTCGGGATCTTCTCGCCGGGCCGCACCCGCAGACGGTCGCCGACGATGATCTCCTCGACGGCGACGGTTCGCTCAGTGCCGTCCTCGTCCACGAGCGTCGCCTCGTCGGGGCTCATCCGGAGCAGCTTCCGGAGCGCGTCGCTGGCGCGGGCCTTCGAGCGGACCTCCAGCCAGTTGCCGACCGTGATGAACCAGAGGATGAACGCGACCGCCTCGAAGTAGAGGTCGCCGATGAGCGGCACGCCGAGCAGCGGACCGACGAGCACCGCGGTGCTGAACAGGTAGCCGGCGGAGGTGCCGATCGCGACGAGGGTGTCCATGTTGGCCGTCCGCGTCTTCGACCACGCGCGCCACGCCCCGGCGATGAACTCCTTGCCGAGCGTGCCCATCAGGATGCTGGCGAGGACGAACTCGATCCACCCGAAGTCGACGCCAAGGACGTGGTGGGGCATCTCATAGAGGCCGAACATCGCGCCCATCATATACCAGAAGGGGATCGTGAGGATCCCGCCGCCGATCACGAGCCGTCGCTGGCGGGCGAGTTCGCGCTCCACCGCAGTCCGTCTGGCGTCCGTGTCGCTGTCCTCACGACTGGCGGTGTCGCCGGAGGTGTCGCCCTCACCCGCGCTTACCTCACCGTCCGCGCGCTCGTCCGCTGAGCCGCCCGCCGACGCCGGCTCGAAGCCGGCTTCGCGGATCGCGGCGTCCATCTCGACACGGGAGGCGTCGGCCGGGTTGTACTCGATGCGGGCCTCGTCGGTTGCGGCGTTGACCGAGACACGGATCACGCCGGGCACGTCGCCGACGGCGTCCGAGACCGACGCCGCACAGCTCGAACAGCTCATCCCGATGATCCCGACCGTCGCCGTCTCCGAGACGGGTTCGAAGCCCGCCTCCTCGATGGCTTCGTAGATCGTCGCGAGGTCGACGCGCTCGGGGTCGTAGGTGATCGTTCCCTCGTCGGTCGCGAACGAGATGGACGCTTCCTCGACCCCTGCGAGGTCCTCGACCGCCTCGGAGACGGCCCCTGAGCATGTCGAACAGGACATCCCGCCGATCTCGAGATGTGCTCGGCGTGTGTGCATGATGTGCTGATATATGACCCCCCTATTCATTGGGTTTGTGCTTGTGATACCGTGGGTCGAAGCCGCCTCCTAAGTTATGGATTCGAAGGATACCGGATGAAGAGTTTTGATCCGAAAGCTGCCCGGAGGAGGTCGCCGGCGAACCGGATTCACACGAAGACGAGGAGAAAGCCCACGACTTCAGTCGTGAGTCACTGACACCCAACACTTATCCCCCCGACGGGTGATTGTCCAACTGCGATGGCGACAGGCAAGGTCGACTTCTTTAACGACACTGGCGGCTACGGATTCATCGAGACTGACGACGCGGACGAGGACGTCTTCTTCCACATGGAGGACGTCGGCGGTCCTGACCTCGAGGAGGGGCAGGAGGTCGAGTTCGAGATCGAGGAGGCCGAGAAGGGCCCCCGCGCGAAGAACCTCACCCGGATCTAAGGCTCGGTTCAGCGCATCCGTCACGATCGGACGCGTCGGCGACACGTCGGAGGCGTCACGAAACACGGCTTTTCGTTATTCACCCGCCGAGCGGCAGCACCGTTCCAAGCGCGCCATGGCGTCTCACACCGTCCGTTCCACTTTCACCGCGCCCCCGGTGGCCTTTTGACCCCCACGGTGAAACGTAGGGGCACCGAATGACGTCCTTCCAGTCGACGATCGGCGACGAGGAGGGGATCGCGGAGGAGCTGGCCGCGGGCCAGCGCGAGATCTCCATCGCCGAATTCTTCGAGAAGAACAAACACATGCTCGGGTTCGACTCGGGCGCACGCGGGCTCGTCACCGCCGTCAAGGAGGCGGTCGACAACGCCCTCGACGCGACCGAGGAGGCCGCCATCCTCCCCGACATCTACGTCGAGATCGAGGAGGTCGGCGACTACTACCGACTCGTGATCGAGGACAACGGGCCCGGCATCACGAAAGCACAGCTCCCGAAGGTGTTCGGGAAGCTGCTCTACGGGTCACGCTTCCACGCACGAGAGCAGAGCCGCGGGCAGCAGGGGATCGGGATATCGGCCGCCGTGCTCTACTCCCAACTCACCTCCGGACAACCCGCGAAGATCACCTCGCGCCCGAAGGGCCAGTCCCGCGCGCAGTATTTCGAGTTGATCATCGACACGGACACGAACGAACCGGAGATCAAGGACGAAAAGGAGACCGCGTGGGACCGTCCGCACGGCACCCGGATCGAGTTGGAGATGGAGGCGAACATGCGGGCCCGGACGCAGCTCCACGACTACATCAAACACACCGCCGTCGTCAACCCACATGCCCGGATCGAGCTCCGAGAGCCCGGACTTTCGGAGCCGCTGAAGTTCGAGCGGGCGACCGAGGAACTGCCGGCGGAGACCTCCGAGATCCGCCCGCATCCGCACGGCGTCGAACTCGGCGCGCTCATCAAGATGCTGGAGGCGACGGAGTCGTACTCGGTGTCCGGCTTCCTCCAGGAGGAGTTCACGAGAGTCGGGAAAAAGACGGCCGAATCCGTCATCGACAACTTCCGTGACGTCCATTACGGCCGCGAACTCTCCTTTGAGCCGCCCGCCGCACACGTGGATCGCGACGTGGAGGCCGCGGTCGAGGCGGCCGTCGCGAACAAGGGGGCCGAGGCGACCGCAGCGTTCGCCTCGGGCGTCGCGGAGACGATCGCCGGCAACGCGCGCGTCACGCGCTCGGAGGTGGCGACCATCGTGCACAACGCCGCCGAAGCCGTCGAGGCCGACACCGGCCGGACCTTCGGCTCGACCGTTCGCGAGAACGCGATCGAAGCGGCGTGGGCCGCGGTAACCGGCGTGGACGAAGAGGACGAGGACGACGAAGATATCGAGGATGGCGCGCCGTTGGTCCCGCAGGTGTACGCGCTCATCGACGAGGCGACCTCGACGCGGAAGGACGACGAGACGGTGCAGGCGATGGCGGACGCGGTCGCCCGCCGGCTCGCGGGCCTCGACGGCGACGCGTTTCGGGTGACCCACGACGACCTCGAACGGCTCGTCGCCGACGCGGCAGCGTTCGTCACCGAACAGCACGACGTCACCTTCGGCGAGACCGCCCGCGGGAACGTCGTCGAGGCGTTCTGGTCGCGGGCGCGGACCGTCCCCGACGACCCGCCGAAGGTGCGCACCATCGCCGACGACCGCGACGCGGCCGCGGATCTGCTGGCAGCCATGCGGGTCACCGACATCCTCGCGCCGCCGACGGACTGTCTCGCCCCGATCACCGCGGAGTTGGTCGAGGCGGGCCTCCGGAAGGAGTACGAGGCGGACTTCTATGCGGCGGCGACGCGGGATGCACAGGTCCACGGCGGCGACCCGTTCATCGTCGAGGCCGGAATCGCCTACGGCGGGGAAATCCCCGCGGAGGGCTCCGTCGAGGTCCTGCGCTTTGCGAACCGCGTGCCGCTCGTCTATCAGCGCGGCGCGTGTGCGACGACGGACGTGCTCAAATCGATCGGCTGGCGAAACTACGGGCTGGACCAGCCGGGCGGGTCGGGGCTGCCGAACGGTCCCGCGGTGATCTCCGTGCACGTCGCGTCGACGAACGTCCCGTTCACGAGCGAATCGAAGGACGCGCTCGCGAACGTCCCGGCGATCGAAGACGAGATCGAGTTGGCGGTTCGGGAGGCCGCCCGCGAATTGAAGTCCTATTTAAACCGGCGGCGGTCGATGCAGCAGCGCCGCGAGAAACAGGACGTCCTCGGCCGGATCCTCCCGGAGATGGCCGATAAGGTCTCCGAGGTGACGGGCCGACCGCGCCCGAACATCGACGGCGCGTTGGCACGCATCATGAACAACGTCAGCGTCGAGCGCGAGGTCGACGGCGAACGCGTCACCCTCCGCGTCGAGAACTATTCGAGCACGACGGAGACGATCGAGATCACGGACATCGTCTCCGCCGAGCCGGTCGATCCGTCGGCGGGAAGCGTAGTGGAGATGGACGGCGAGTGGTTCCTGCAGTGGAAACCCGAGGTGTCGGCCGGCGATGAAGCCGAATTGACCTACACGGTGTCCGAGGACGCCGACTTCGACGTCAGCGTGAGCGGCGTCGAAACGGAGAAACTCACGGTGAACGCATAATGACGGACGAAACGCAGGCACGCGAGGAGCTCATCGACCTGGCGGCGCAGTTCTACGACCAGTTTTCCGCCGGGCAGGTGCCGGAGCTACAGCTGCCGACACGGACGAAAAGCAACATCGAGTACGACCCCGAAAGCGGCGTCTGGAAGTACGGCGACCGGACCTCTACGCGGAGCGCGAACTCCGTTCGGGGGGCGCGAAAGCTCCTGAAGGCGGCCTACACGATCGAGTTCCTCGCCGACCAGCTGGCCGAGGACCGCTCGTCGACGCTGCGTGAGCTCTACTACCTCTCGGAGTCGTGGGACAACACGGAGGCGCAGTTCGGCGATCAGGACGAGTCGAACGACCTCGTCGAGGACCTCGAGATCGTCACCGGCGTCACCCGCGAGGACCTCCACATGCGCCCCGAGGAGTCGGGCGCGACGCTGATGGGGCCGCTGCTGTTGCGCGAGCAGACCCGTCGCGGCGAGCGGGAGATCCACTGTCAGGAGAACGTCGGGGAGGGCGGCTATCAGATCCCGAACAACCCGGACATGATCGAGTTTCTCGATCACGACATCGACTTCGCACTCGCCGTCGAGACCGGCGGGATGCGCGACCGCCTCATCGAGAACGGCTTCGACGAGGCGTACAACTGTCTCGTGATCCATTTAAAAGGCCAGCCCGCACGGGCGACCCGGCGGATCACGAAGCGGGTCCACGACGAACTGGGCGTGCCGGTCGTCGTCTTCGCCGACGGCGACCCGTGGTCCTATCGGATCTACGGCTCCGTCGCGTACGGGTCGATCAAGTCGGCGCACCTCTCGGAGTATCTCGCGACGCCACAGGCGAAGTTCATCGGGATCCAGCCGGCCGACATCGTGGAGTACGACCTCCCAGCCGACCCGCTTTCGGACTCCGACATCAACGCCTTGGAGTCCGAGTTGGAGGATCCGCGCTTCCAGACCGACTACTGGGAGGAGCAGATCGAACTGCAACTGGAGATCGGCAAGAAATCCGAACAGCAGTCGCTCGCCGCCCGCGGGCTGGATTTCGTCACGGACACCTATCTTCCCGAACGGCTCGAGGAGATGGGCGTTTTATAGGCGATAAAAGGGTGGACGGGACGCTCACGTCCCGCGGCGTTCAGTCGTCGAACTCGGGGAGGTCGTCGGGGGCTTCGTAGCTCGCCTCCCAGTCGATGTACTCCTCTTTTAACACCTCACAGACGACCTGCCCGAGTTCGGTCAGTCCGGCATTAATTGCGGAGACCGTTCCCCACGAATCGAGGTCGGGGTGGAGTTTTCGCTCCTTCCAGTCCTCCGGCAACCCGGGGGCGTGATAGCCGACGCGGTCCGCGAAATCGTCCCAGAAGAAGTCGAACCGCGAGATGAGATCGAGATCGACGACGATGGACCAGTCGTCGGGGTCCATGTCGCTCGTCGTGGCCCACTCCTCGAACGCCTCCTCCCACGCGCCCTCCCGGAGGAACGCCTCTAACTCGTCGCGGCGGTAGTCGGTGTCGCCGATCACCTCGGCGTCCTCGTACTCGTTGGGGTCGACCGAGGCGAGCGTGGGTGGTTCGGGAACGTCGACATCGAGGCTCATACTCGGAAGTCGACGGCGACGGGCAAAAGTACGGCGGCGTGGGGTCGGGGGAGGTAGGTGAGGTGGGTGGGGTAGGTGAGGTAGGTGAGGTGGGTGGAGTGGGGTGGAGTGAGGTAGGTGAGGTGGGTTAGCCGGCGGCCGGCCGCCACGACCCTCGGGAGCTGCTCGGATAGCGCTTAAAAGCCCTTGCCGAGCAGCTCGCGGGCGATGATGTTCTTTTGGATCTCGCTCGTCCCCTCGTAGATCTGGGTGATCTTCGCGTCGCGGTAGAGCCGCTCGACGTCGAAGTCGTTCACGAAGCCCGCCCCGCCGTGGATCTGGACGGCCTCGGTGGCGACCTCGACGGCGACCCGGGAGGCGAACTCCTTGGCCATCGAGGCGAGCGCGGTCAGTTCGTCGCCCTCGTTGTCGACTGCCCACGCCGATCGGTAGGTGAGCCAGCGGGCCGCCTCGGTGTTCGTGTGCATCTCCGCGAGCTTGTGGGTGATCGCCTGGAACTCCGATATCTGCCGCCCGAACTGCTCGCGTTCCTGGGCGTATTCGAGCGCCCGCTCGGACGCGCCGCGGGCGATGCCGACGCCTTGGGCGGCGACCGCCGTCCGAGTCTCATCGAAGAACTGCATGAGCTGGAGGAATCCCATCCCCCGCTGGCCGATCAGGTTCGACTCGGGGACGCGGACGTCATCGAAGACGACCTCGGCGGTGTCGCTCGCACGGATCCCGAGTTTGCCCGTGATCTTCTCGCAGGTCACCCCGTCGCGGTCGGTCTCGAGGAGGATCTGTGAGTAGCCCGAGTAGCGGTCCTCGATCTCCGGGTCGGTCTCACAGACGACGACGAGGTAGTCCGCGACGGTTCCGTTCGTGATCCACGTCTTCGAGCCGTTTATTACCCACTCGTCGCCGTCGAACTCCGCGCGGGTCGCGATGGCGGTGACGTCGGAGCCCGCCTGCGGCTCGCTGATCGCGGAGCCCATGATCGCCTCGCCGGCCGTGACCGCCGGGAGGATCTCCTCCTTCTGCTCGTCCGTCCCGAACCCCATGATCGCCTCCGCGCCGAAGCCGGCGCTGGAGATGCAGAGCCCGATCCCGGGATCGGCCGCGAACAGTTCCTCGGTCAAGATGGCGTTTTCGAGCGCCGTGTAGCCGACGCCGCCGTATTCGACGGGGACGTGTGGCGCGAGCAGGCCCATCTCGGCCGCCGTGTCCATCACCTCGTGTGGATACGACTCCTCGACGTCGTGTTCGGTCGCGATCGGGCGGATCTCCTCGTCGGCGAACCGCCGTACCTCCTCTTTGAGCTGCCGTTGTTCGTCGGTGAGTTCGAACTCCATGATCGGCCGTCCGCGGGGAGTCGTGTTAGCCGTTACCAAACAACGATCAATCGTTAAAGAGTTTATTAGTGGCGTCACCTAGGGCGCGTCCACGTCCTTGGAGTAACGCGCCGCTTATGCCTCCACGCCCGCAAACGAATATCAATATGAGCCGCGGGTCAAGCGAGGGCGACCTCACACGGACGGGGATGGCGCTGAAACACGATCGTGAGTGGGATTACGAACTCGACCGGATCGTCGAGGCCATCGAGGAGCGGGACGCGACGAAGGTCGGACTCCAGTTTCCGGAGGGGCTGAAACGCCGCGGCCCGAAAGTCGCCGACGACCTCCGGGCGGCCGCCCCCGACGACGTGACGTTCATGATCTCCGGGCAGCCGTGTTACGGGGCGTGTGACCTGGACACCTACTTGATGCGCCGAACGGACGTCTTCGTCCACTTCGGACACACCCCGATGAAGGAGTCGGACAGCATCATCTACGTCCCGCTCTTTTCGAACGTCGATCCGTTCCCGATCATGGAGGAGTCGCTCGCGGAGCTCGAAGCGCCCGAGGAGGACCCCGACGTCGGGCTCGTCACGACCGCCCAGCACATGAACCGCTTCGAGGAGATGACCGACTGGTTAGAGGAGCGCGGCTACGAGGTCCACACCCGCCGCGGCGACAACCGGCTCACGAAGGAGGGCCAGGTCCTCGGCTGCAACTACGCCTCCGCGGACATCCCCGCGGACCAGGTGCTCTACGTCGGCGGCGGGAAGTTCCATCCGGTCGGACTGGCGATGGAACACCCCGAAAAGCGGGTCGTCATCGCCGACCCCGTCAACAACGTCGTGAAGATCGCCGAACACGACACCTTCCTCAAACAGCGCTATGCGTCCGTGCATAAGGCGATGAGCGCCGACACCTGGGGCGTCATCTTCTGTACGAAGATCGGGCAGGGCCGCTGGGAGCAGGCACAGGAGATCATCGAGAACAACGAGAACGCCTACCTGATCACGATGGACGAGGTGACCCCGGACCGCCTGCGGAACTTCGACGTCGACGCCTTCGTCAACACGGGCTGTCCGCGGATCACCACCGACGACGGCCCCCGATTCCACAAGCCGATGTTGACCCCCGGCGAATATAAGGCGGCGATCGGCGAGAAGCCGCTCGATTCGATCGAGTTCGACACCTTCCACGATACGTGGTGAGGCGGATAGGGCGGGTGATGACCGATCGAATCGGGTAGCGACCGGGTACGTTGGCCCCGTCGATCTCGTCAACGGATTAAGTAGTTCGAGGACGAATATGACAAGATCTCATATATTTTATACGTACTAGTTTATATATTCTGAAATCCATTTATAGTTGCTTCTCACCGTTGGGGTGGAGGGGACAGAATATGCAGCAGAGATATCAAAACGACACACACTGGGGGGGAATCGACCGGCGCGCGGTGCTGAAAGGTATCGGAGCGATGGGCGCGATCGGCGCGCTCGGGACGGGACTGACCGGGAGCGCCATGGCCACTAACGGCGACAACGAGATCGTCGTGGTCGGGAACATCGCCTTCATCCCGAATTCCGAGGAGGCGACGGTCTCGAAGGTGGATCTGGACGCTCAAACCGCCATCGCCCGATATAGCACGCTCACGGGAGACGAGGCCGACGCGGCCGAGGCCCCCGCATGGCGTGTCTCGCGGATCGACCTCGATTCGGAGGGTAACGCCTGGGTGCCCAACTCGGGAACCGGTGCGGGCGGCGGCGACCTACAGTCGAGCCTCGTGCGTATCGCCAGGGAGGGCGGCGAGCCGGGGGACACGACCTCCGACGACCACGACACGATCCTGGACTTCGACGTAGAGGTCCGAACGCAGTCCTGGGAGATCGGCGGGGAGGGCGACATGCCCCGGACGGTCACCGTCGACGAGAACGACGACATCTGGGTCGGCTTCTACGGCGGCGAGTACGTCCAGAAGTACACCTACGACGAGACGGACGGCCTCCAGCCGGATGGCGACGAGATCGATGTCAGCCCGTACACGCCGTACGACGCCGACTACCAGGACGGGACGCTCTACCTCTCGTGCCGCGACTCGAGTCCGTTCAGCGGGGTCGCGGCCGTGCTCGCCATCGACGCCTCAACCGGCGAGATGACGAACCTCGGGTACGCGCCCGAGGGCGGCAGCAGCAACCCCTACTCAGTCTTCGTCGACGCGAATGGGTACGTCTGGGTCTCGGCGATGACGAACTTCGGCAATGCTGGCCAAGAACGATTCCTGTCGAAATTCGACGGGGACGAGTGGCTCCACTACGACCTGAACGAGAAAACCCCTGACGAGGATCTCCTGCAGTTCCGCGGTATCGTCGAGTACGACGGGCTCATCTGGGTCACCGCCGACAACGGCTTCGCCGTCGGCTTCAACCCAGACTCTGAGGATGTCGATCAGGTCGTCTCCATCGCGGACGGCGACGAGACCCCGCCGATCGGCCTCGCGGTCGACCCCGAGGACAGGGTCTGGTCGATCCTCCGGAGCGACGGCCACGACAACGGCTCGCTCGGACAGGTCATCGGCGACGACGCGGGAGCACGGATCGGCGTCGGCGAACGACCGTACGCGTACGGCGACTTCACCATCCAGGTGGAGGTGCGCGACCCGTCCGGGTGCACGCCGGGCTTCTGGAAACAGCCCGCCTACCGCAACGAGGTCTGGACCGACGACGACACCTACGGGCCGTCCGATCTGGTCTCGGAGGTCTTCGAGCTGGCGGTCGATGAAGGTGGACGCGGTCGAAACACCGTGGACTTCACCGAGATGACGCTCTACGAGGCGCTCGGCGGCGGCGGTGGCCCCGACGTGGCCGGTGCCCAGCAGATCCTGCTGCGCGCCGCGACGGCTGGCCTGCTGAACATCCAGCACGAAGACGTCAACTACCCGAAGACCGCCCCGCAGCTGATCGCTGAAGTGGACGCTGCGCTGGCGACCGGGGAGCGCGAGGAGATCCTCGCGGTGGCACACGAGCTCGACGGACTCAACAACGAGGGCTGCTCGATCAACGCATTCGGCGAATCGAAGTAGTCGTTCGAGCGACGTGAGCGGACGGGACGACCCGCCACCCGCTCACGGTTATGTGGACGCCCGATATGCGGGCGAACTTTTTTAAAGAACGGAGTTTCAGACGACGTGACCGGTGAGGGAGAAACGGACGCGTTAGCTCTCGCGGCGCGCGAACGCGAGGTTTCCGGAGACGTTCTTGATGTACGCCCGGACGGTCTCGCCCTCCTGTGCGCCCGGCACGAAGATGGTGTACTCGCCGCGTTCGGCGACGCCGTCGCCCTTGCGGCCCGTGCCGACGATCTCGAGTTCGTAGGTCTTGCCGGACTCGATCGTATCGGCCTGTCGGTGGGTGTTCGTCTTCTGTTGTTTCGCGACGGGCCGGAACGCACCGCACGCCTCACAGCGGAGCATCGGCGTCCGGTTCTCCGTCTCCAGACGGGTGTCGGGCAGCCCACACTCCGAACAGGTGACGTAGGCGGCGATGTAGGAGTCGACGGCCGCCTGGAAGTCGCGCTCGCGGAAGTTCCCGTTGTAGCGGGCGCGACCCGACTCGTACTGGCCGGCCGTCCCGAGTTCCTGTTGGATCTTCGAATGGACGTGTTCGGGGTCACGGCTCAGCGCGTCGGCGATGGCCGCGAGGTTGGTCAGTCTGGTGAACGCCCCGTCCTTCTGTGCTTCCGGATCCGGGACGGAGAGCCGCTCGTCGGAACCGCCCAGGTCGGGCACCTCCTACATCGCGCGGTCGAGACTCGCTTCGTAATCCATGTGGGTGGAGATGACCGGGCGACGGAAATCGCTTCCGGGTTCCATCGTCACTCACGGAGTGAGCCCGAACTGAGCTCGAACCCCGTTCGACGGCCGCTACGCGAGCGCCGCGGCGAGCTTCTCCACCGGGTGGGCGGGCTCAACGGCCGCCCCGTGGCGATCCTCCAGCTGACTGCGGCAGGACGCCCCGGGCGCGACGACGGCGTCGCCGTCGCTCTCGTCGACTTGGTCGTACAGCTCCTGCCCGATCGCCTTGCTCATCGCGTAGTGTTCGGCCTCGTAGCCGAACGAGCCGGCCATGCCACAACAGGTCGAATCGAGCGGGTCGACCCCGTAGCCGGCCCGTCGAAGGACGCCGACGGCGTGGTGGTCCTTCTTCGTCGCCTTCTGGTGACAGTGGCCGTGGTAGGTGAGCCGCTCGCCGGGGGCCCCGAACGCGAGCGATTCGTCCAGCCGGAAGGCGTCGACGTACTCCATCACGCCGTAGGTGTTGTCCGCGAGCGCCGCGACGTCCGCGTCGGGCACGTCGCTCGCGTCGCCGCCGAGCAGGTCGAGGTAGTCCGACTGGATCATCACCGCATCGGAGGGTTCCACGACGACGACGTCCCAGCCCGTCTCGACGTCGGGGACGAGCCGCTCGACCGTCTCCCGCGCAGTCGCCCGCGAGACGTCGAGCAGACCCTTCGAGTGTGGCGGACGGCCGGTCCCCCGCACGTCGGGGACGCGAACGTGACAGTTCGCCGCCTCCAGCACCCGAACGGCGGCCTTGCCGGCCCCGGGATTCGTGTAGTTCGTGTAGACGTCCGGAAAGAGCATGACCGAGTGGTCCGCGTCGACGCGGTCGATGGCAGGGCCGCCGCGCGCGTCGAACCAGTCCTCGAAACTCTCCGAGCGGAACTGTGGGAGCTTCCGCTCGCTCGCGATCCCGAGGGTTCGTTCCATAAGGGTACGCACGCCGGGGAGTTTCGGCGCGAGGTTCGAAAGCGGCGCGAATCGTGATCCGATCGGCGCGAGCGACTCGAACCGCCCGAGGATCCTGGTCCGCAGGTCGACGCCGTGTTCTGCGTGGTGGGCGTGTTCCACCTCGGCTTTGAGTTTCGCCATGTCGACCTCGCTCGGACAGTCCATCGCACAGCCCTTACAGCCGATACACAGGTCCATCACCTCCGTGACGAACTCGGGGTCCGTGGGATCCGCCGGCAGCTCGCCCGACATCGCTCCCCGTAGCAAGTTCGCCCGGCCGCGAGTCGCCTGAATCTCCTCCTCGGCGGCCCGGAACGTCGGACACATGACGCCGCCGGTCGTCTCCTGGGGACCACGGCAGCCACCACAGCCGTGACAGAGTTCGACCATACCCTCCATCCCGTTCTCGTTGTCCCACGAGAGGGCGGGATCGAAGCCGACATCGAGGGTGTACTCGGGGTCGAATCGGAGGTGCTCGCGCATGTCGAACTCGCCACAGACGTTGCCGGGGTTGAGCAGCCAGTCCGGGTCGAAGGCGGATTTGAGCTCGCGGAACGCCCCCCAGAGGTCGTCGCCGTAGAGCTTGCGGTTCCACTGGGTGCGTGCGCGGCCGTCGCCGTGTTCGCCCGAGACCGACCCGCCGAGCCGGACGACCTCGTCGGTGACGCGGTCGGCGATGTCGACCATCGCGTCGACGTCGGCGACGTC
>PWGU01000012.1 GCA_003554605.1 Halorubrum sp. | reverse complement strand
TCCTCCTCCAGGGTGAGCGAATCGGTCGCGGCGTTCCGGAGGGCGTCGGACCGGCCGAACGCCCCCGGGGCGATGGCGAGCGTCCGGATCCCGTAGCCGTTGGCGATCTCGAGGACGGGCTTGAAGTCCGTGTCGCGCGAGGCGATCGCGAGCGTCGACATTCGGTCCTCGGCGGCGAAGCGCGTCGCGTCGACCGCGAGCTTGACGTCCACGTCGCCGCTCGTGACGACGACCTCGAAGCCGCGCGCCTCCGCCGCCTGAATCAGCCCCGGCGTCGCGTGCTCGTCGAGGTAGAGCCGGGTCGCCACGAGGTGGCCCTCCGCGGCGGCCGCCTCCCGGATGTCGTCGAGGTCGACGTCGAACTCCTCGCGCAACACGTTCGGGCCGTCGACGAAGAGGGCGACGCGCCGGCTCGCGTCCGTCGACTCGCTGTCGTTCATATCCCGCCTATCGGTGGCTCGGTGATAGGCGTGCTGATCCGGGGCGTTGCCGTACCGGTCTGTGGCCTCGACGCTCAGTACGGGCTCGGGGCGTCGAGGTCGCGTTTAAACGTGTAGCAGTAGCGCTCCATCCCGTTCGCCTCATAAAAGCGGTGGGCGTCCTCACGCCAGAGCCCCGAGGCGAGTTCGACACACGAACAGTCCCGCTCGTCGGCCCATTCGGCCACCCAGTCGAGCAGACGACCGCCGTAACCCGACCCGCGGCGAGGCTCGTCGACGACGAGGTCGTGAACCCACGCGTGTGTCCCGTGATAGAGGTTCGTCGTGACGACGAGGCCCGCCAGCGCGACCGGGTCGCCCGCGGCGTCGTCCATCCGGAACAGCCGATAGCCCTCCTCGTTCCGCATCCGACCGATAAGCGTCATAAACGTCGCCTCGTCGACCGGCCGGAGCTGTGCCATCAGCGGATGACACGCCCGGATCGCGTCCTCGTCGGTAACCTCGGTGATCGTCACGGATCCCGGCTCGTCGGTGCCGTCCATGTCGTTCAGTCCGTGTGAGGGTATATAAACAATCCCGCTCCGGAGAACGGTGATCTGACTGTTGCTTGCGGGCCCGAACGGAGGCGCTCCGCTCATCCACGGTGGGGTGAAGACAACTGATCAACCACGTATCCATGTTCCTTATATCCGTATTAGATCCTCAAAGCGCCACCATGTGGGTATACGAAGCGTTCATTAGGGTTGTCCAACTTTCAACGAACAAGATGTCCACAACCGACACCTACACCGTCACTTCCGAACAGAATGATCACGGATGCGTCACTGTTCGTGCACATCCACGTAACGCAACCTACCACGTCGTCGACTACGCCGACGAGACCGACCGCGAGCGCATCGCCGACCTCCCCGCCGGTTCCGTGGTACGCCTCGAACTCTCGCGTGCGGGCCGCCGCGGCAACGTCTGGTGTGCCGAGTCGGTACGCACCGCCCACACGGACGGCGGCGAGTAACGGCCGCGGCTTCCGGAACCCGACCCCATGGCAGTCGGCTTCCGGCGGTGTCGGCCGGTCCCTCCTTGTTCCTTCAGTTTCTCCTTGTTCCTTCGGTCTCTCCTCCGTTCCTTCGGTCTCTCCTCCGCTCCTTCGGTCTCTCCTCCGTTCCTTCCGTCCCCCAAGCTTCCGCGAGCGCTGACCGCGACGACAAGACCTTAGACGCTTCCCGTGGACGCTCACGTATGTCCGAACGATCGCCACCACTCCACGGCGTCCACGAGGCTCACGGCGCGAAATTCACCGACTTCGGCGGCTGGGCGATGCCCGTCACGTTCGATTCGATCCGCGAGGAACACGCCGCGGTGCGCGACCACGTGGGTCGATTCGACGTCTCACACATGGGCGAGATCGAGGTCGCTGGCCCGGATGCGACGACGCTTATGGACCGGCTCACCACGAACGACGTGTCCGCGCTCTCGCCGGGCGACTCACAGTACGCGGCGATCACGACCGACGAGGGGGTCATGCTTGACGATACGGTCGTCTATCGTCTCCCCGACGGCACCCCGGCCGGCGAGGCCGCCGCCACGATCGACGGGATGGCCGGTGCCGACCTCGACGCGCCCGACGGCGACCCGGCGTACCTCTTCGTACCGAACGCCGGCCACGACGAGGAGACGTACGAGCGGTGGGTCGCCCACCGCGACGAGTGGGATCTGGACGCCACGATCGAGAACACGACGGACGGGTGGGCGATGCTCGCCGTGCAGGGCCCCGAGGCGGAGGCCGTCGTCACCGAGGCGGTTGACGCCGGCGCGGTCGCGGACCTCTCGCGGTTCGAGGCGACCGTCGCGGACGTGGCTGGCGTGCCGAGTTGGGTCGCCCGGACGGGCTACACCGGCGAGGACGGCTTCGAGGTGCTCTCGCCCACGAGCGACATCGAGGCCGTCTGGGCGGCGTTCGAGGGGGTTCAGCCGTGTGGACTCGGCGCACGCGACACCCTTCGGACGGAGATGGGATTTCTGCTCTCGGGACAGGATTTCGACCCCGAGGGGGAGCCGCGGACGCCGTATGAGGCCGGCATCGGGTTCGTCGTGAAACTCGACACCGAGTTCGTCGGCCGCGACGCGCTTGCCGCACAGCAGGAGGCGGGCGTGGAGGAGCGGTTCATCGGCGTTCGACTGCTCGAACGGGGCGTCCCGCGCGGGGGCTACGCGGTCACCGACGGCGACCTCACCCGGGTCGGTCACCTGACCTCGGGAACCATGAGCCCGACGCTCGATGAACCGATCGGACTGGGCTACCTCCACGTCGACCACGCCGAAGACGGCGCGGAGGTGGCTGTCGTCGTCCGCGGCGACGAGAAGCGTGCCGAGGTCGTCGAGCCGCCGTTCCTCGCGCGGTAACGAGGTATCCACCTCCGTCCGGTCGCCCCCGGACCGCGCATCGATCGGCCTTTTAGCGGTCGCGTGCCTATCGACGCCAATGGGTAATTCGGATCTGCGCGACCTCGCGACCATCCGCGAGGTGACCTTCGAGGAGTTGGAGGGGAGCGTCATCGCCATCGACGCCCACAACTGGCTCTACCGGTATCTCACGACGACGGTGAAGTGGACGGCCTCGGAGGCCTACACGACCGATGACGGCGTCGAGGTCGCGAACCTGATCGGGATCGTGAAGGGCCTGCCGGCGTTTTTCGAACACGACATCGTCCCCGTGATGGTCTTCGACGGGGCGGTCACCGATCTCAAAGCCGACGAGGTCGCCGAGCGGCGGGCTCAACGGGAACGGGCGGAGGAGCGACGTGACGCCGCGAGGGAGCGTGGGGACGCGATCGAGGCCGCCCGGCTTGAGGCACGAACGCAACGGCTGACCGACACCATACAGGAGACCACCCGGGAACTGCTCCGGCTGCTCGACGTGCCGATCGTCGAGGCTCCGGCGGAGGGGGAGGCGCAATGTGCCCACATGGCCGCGACCGGCGCGGTCGATCACGCCGGCAGCGAGGACTACGACACCTTACTTTTCGGGGCACCGACCACGATCCGCCAGCTGACGGGCAGCGGTAATCCGGAGCTCATGGACCTGGAGGCCACCCTCGCCGATCTCGGGCTCGACCGGCGAGCCCTCGTCGACGTCGCGATGCTCTGTGGAACCGACTTCAACGAGGGCGTCCGTGGGATCGGCCCGAAGACGGCGGTAAAGACGATCCGCGAACACGGCGACTTACAGGCCGCGCTGGCGGCCCACGACGCGACGATCCCGAACGCGGCCGCCGTCCAGGAGCTCTTTTTCGATCCGCCCGTGCGTGACGTCGCGTTCGACGCCACCATCGAACCCGACCTCGCGGCCGCGCGCGAATACGTCGTCGAGGAGTGGGGGGTCGCCGCCGACGAGGTCGCCCGCGGCTTCGAACGGATCGAGGAGTCACAGGTCCAGACCGGGCTGGACCGGTGGACGTGACCCACGCCCCGACATTATCGACCCATCCCCCGACGGCGACCGCCGCGAACACACCTTTTATTTCCTCGTCCTCGGAAGCTACGGGTAGCCGTGTCGTGGATCGATCGTGGGTCGTCCGCCGCCATGCCGCCCAGCCGGGCGTGTCGATCCCCCTTCCGTGGGGGATCGGTCCGCCCCAAGCCTCGGGCGGTCGGCACCGACCACGCGCCACGACGCCGCGGACTCTCCCACCCATGAGCTTCGACGTACCCGACGAATTACGGTATCTGGAATCACACGAATGGACCACCGATGGCGACGTCGTTCGGGTCGGCATCACCGACTTCGCGCAGGACGAACTCGGCGACGTCGTCTTCGTCGAACTCCCCGCCGAGGGCGACGAGGTCGTCGCGGGCGACGCCTTCGGGGTCATCGAGTCGATCAAGGCGGTTTCGGACCTCTACGCGCCGGTCTCCGGCGAGGTCGTCGGCGTCAACGAGGAGCTGTTCGACCGCCCGGAGCTGGTCAACGACGACCCCTACGGCGACGGCTGGATGCTCGAAGTTGCCTTCGAGGAGGCCTCCGGTGACCTCCTCGATCCCGACGCGTACGCCGACCAGATCGCATAACCGGGCCGCCCCTGGGGCGGACCGCCCTGATGGTCGCCACGGCCGTTCGAGTTCGACCGATCATCGGGCGGCGACACCGGCCGTTCCCGCCGACAGGACCATACCGATCCGGTCCTGAACGATCACTATCCGCGTGAGACACACGACATCCCGGCCGACCACCCTTGAGACAGCCCATACCGCAGGGCACCGACATATGAGACACACAACCACCGGAGACACACGACCACGATGAGCGGAAGCCCATACGCACCACACACGCCGGCGGAGACGGCGGCGATGCTTGACGCCATCGGCGTTGAGGACGAGGAGGAACTGTTCGACATTCCCGAGGCGGTCGCCTTCGACGGCGAGTTCGGGATCGAGCCACGTACCGAACGCGAGATCCGCGCCGAATGCGCCCGACTCCTTCGGCGCAACGACGACCTGACCGAATTCCTCGGGCGGGGTCACTACGGCCACTACGTCCCGAGCATCGTCGATCACCTCGCGGATCGCGCGGAGTTTATCACGAGCTACACGCAGTATCAACCCGAGATCACCCAGGGGTTCCTGCAGGCGTTATTCGAGTACCAGTCGATGCTCGTCGAACTCACCGGGCTGCCGATCGCGAACTGCTCGATGTACGACGCGGCGACGGCGCTCGCGGAATCGGCGACGCTCGCGGATCGCGTTCGGTCGACGACCGGCGACGTCGTCCTCGTCCCCGAACAACTTCGTGCGGGCAAACGCGAGGTCCTCTCGAACTACTGTGACGGCGCGGACCTCTCCATCGAGACCTACCCGATGGACGACGGGATCGCCGACCTCGACGCGCTCGCGGACCGGGCGGACGAGGACGTCGTGATGATCTACGCGGAGAACCCGACCGTCCGCGGCTGCATCGAGGAGGGATTGGCGGAGATAGGCGAGATCGCCGACGGGACCGACGCGCTGTTTACGCTCGGCTCCGACGTGATCGCCCTCTCGGTCCTTCAGGAACCCGCGAGCGTCGGCGCGGACGTCGTCGTCGGCGAGGCCGGCGCGCTCGGCATGCCGCCGGCGTACGGGATGGGCCTCGGCCTGTTCGCCTGCGCGGAGGAGTACCTTCGACAGGTTCCCGGCCGGCTCGTCGGCGCGGGCGAGGACGCCGACGGCATGCGCGCGTACACGTTGACGCTCCAGACCCGTGAACAGCATATCCGCAAGGAGCGGGCGACCTCGAACATCTGTACGAACCAGGCGTGGGTGGCGCTTCGAGCGGCGATCCACGCCTCGATGCTTGGCCCCGACGGACTCGTCGACCTCGCGAACGATTGCGTGCGGGAGGCGGAGTCGGTCGCGGCCGCCATCGATGACCTCTCGGGCGCGTCTGCGCCGGTCCACGACCGCCACCACTTCCGGGAGTTCGCCGTCCGGACGGACCAGCCGGCCGCGGCCATCGCCGGCGACCTCGAAGCGCGTGACTTCGCCGTACACGTCATCGATGAACATCTCCTCCAAGTCTGTGTCACCGAGTTGAACGTCGGGGAGACGGACGACCTCGTCGAAGCCTTCGCGGAGGTGCTCTGAGATGATCTACGATCAAGCCCGATACACGCGCGAAGAGGAGAACCATCACGAGCCGCTGCTCTCCGAGAAGGGACAGGAGACGGTCGGCCCAGGGGAATCATCGCCGCTACCGGAGGCGCTCACGCGCGACGAACTGACGCTTCCGAACCCCTCCGAGCCGGAGGTCGCCCGCCACTACACCCGGCTCTCGCAGATGAACTGGGCGATCGACGCCGGGCCGTATCCGCTCGGTAGCTGTACGATGAAGTACAACCCCAAGTTCACCGAGGACGTCGCCGCCGACCCGAACGGCGCGGTCCACCCGGATCGCTCGGACCGCTCGGTCCAGGGGACGCTCGAACTGCTCGCCGGCCTGCAGGAGTATCTCGCGGCGATCGGCGGCATGGACGCCGTGACGCTGCAGCCGCCGGCGGGCGCGGCCGGTGAGTTCACCGGGATCCTGATCGCGAAGGCGTATCACGAAAAACAGGGGAACGACCGCTCGGAGGTCGTCATCCCGGCGTCCGCACACGGAACGAACTTCGCGACCGCGGCGATGGCCGGATACGACGTCGTGGAGCTCCCCTCCGGCGAGGACGGGCGCGTCGATTTCGAGGCGCTTGAGGCGGCCGTCGGCGAGGACACCGCCGCGCTCATGTTGACCAACCCGAACACCGTCGGGCTCTTCGAGCGCGACATCGCCGAGATCGCCGATCTCGTTCACGACGCGGGCGGGCTGTTGTACTATGACGGGGCGAACCTGAACGCGCTGTTAGGCCGTGGGCGACCCGGCGACATGGGCTTCGACGTGATGCACTACAACGTCCACAAGACGTTCGCGACCCCCCACGGCGGCGGCGGTCCCGGTGCCGGCCCGGTCGGCGTCGTCGAGGAGCTCGCGGAGTTCCTGCCGACCCCGCACATCCGTGAGGTGAACGGCTCGAAACTGGGCTATGAGACCTACGAGCCGGAACACTCCATCGGGAAGGTCCACGGCTTCGCGGGCAACTGGCTCGTGTTGATAAAGACCTACGCGTACATCGCCCGCCTCGGCGACGCCGGACTGGCGGATGCCGCCGCGAAGGCGGTGTTGAACGCGAACTACCTCGCCGAGCAGATCGACCTGGAGGTCCCCTACGGCCCGTTCCACCACGAGTTCGGGGCGACCGCGGGCGACCGCGACGCGGCCGACGTCGCGAAGGGGATGTTGGATTACGGCGTCCACCCGCCGACGACGAAGTGGCCCGAGATGGTGCCGGAGGCGATGTTGACGGAGCCGACGGAGGCTGAGAGCCGGGCGTCGCTCGATGACCTCGCCTCGGCGTTCAATCGGGCGTATGCGGACTCCGACGAG
>PWGU01000099.1 GCA_003554605.1 Halorubrum sp. | reverse complement strand
GTGATCCCGAACCTGGAGCGGCGACACGTCGAGACGGACTCCTCGCGGGCCCGCGATCACATCGAGGAGTACATGGCGGTGACGACCTGCCCGGAGTGTGCGGGCAGCCGGTTGAAAGAGCAGTCCCGACACGTCCGTATCGCGGGGACCTCCATCGACGAGGTGAACCGCCTGTCCATTGCCGACGCCCGCGAGCACTTCGAGGGGTTGGAGGACGAACTCACCGAGCGCGAGCGGACGATCGCGACGGAGATCCTCAAGGAGATCCGCGCCCGGCTCGGGTTCATGGAGGAGGTCGGGCTGGAGTACCTGACACTCGATCGGGAGGCCTCGACGCTTTCGGGCGGGGAAAGCCAGCGCATTCGGCTCGCCACGCAGGTCGGCTCCGGGCTCGTCGGCGTCCTCTACGTGCTCGATGAGCCCTCCATCGGCCTCCACCAGCGCGACAACGACCGTCTGCTCAACACCCTCGCGGGGCTTCGTGACCTCGGGAACACCCTCGTCGTCGTCGAACACGACGAGGAGACGATGCGGCGCGCCGACCACATCATCGATATGGGTCCCGGCCCGGGCAAGCGCGGCGGGGAAGTCGTCGCCCAGGGCGACTTCGAGGCGATCGTCGAGAGCGACACGATCACGGCCGACTACCTCGCCGGCCGGAAGGCGATCCCCGTCCCAGACGAGCGCCGCGAGCCCGAGGATGCGGGCGAACTCGTCGTCCGGGGGGCCCGCCAACACAACCTGCGTGACCTCGACGTGGCCATCCCGCTCGGGACGCTCACGACGATAACCGGCGTCTCCGGCTCCGGGAAGTCGACGCTGATGCACGACGTGTTATATAAATCGCTCGTGCGGGAGATGAACGATAACACGAGCGTCGACCCCGGTGAGCACGATGCCGTGGAGGGCATGGATCACATCGAGACCGTCCGACTCATCGACCAGTCGCCCATCGGCCGGACGCCGCGCTCGAACCCCGCCACCTACACCGACGTCTTCGATCACATTCGCGACCTGTTCGCGGAGACGAAGCTGGCGAAACGGCGCGGCTACGAGAAGGGACGGTTCTCGTTCAACGTGAAAGGCGGCCGCTGTGAGGGCTGTGGGGGCCAGGGAACGGTGAAGATCGAGATGAACTTCCTCTCGGACGTCTACGTTCCCTGCGAGCAGTGCGGCGGGGCGCGATACAACGACGAGACCCTCGACGTGACATATAAAGGCGCGACGATCGCAGACGTCCTCGACATGAGCGTCGAGGAGGCCTACGACTTCTTCGAGAGCCACCAGGGGCTCAAACGACGCCTCAAGCTCCTGCTCGACGTCGGGCTCGGATACATGGAGCTCGGTCAACCCTCCACGACCCTCTCGGGCGGGGAGGCCCAGCGCGTCAAACTCGCCGAGGAGCTCGGGAAGCGCGCGACCGGCGACACGCTCTACCTGCTCGACGAGCCCACGACGGGGCTCCACAAGGAGGACGAACGTAAACTGATCGACGTGCTCCACCGGCTCGTCGACGGGGGCAACACGGTCGTCGTCATCGAACACGAACTCGACCTCGTGAAGAACGCCGACCACGTGATCGACCTCGGTCCGGAGGGC
Source organism: Halorubrum sp. (assembly GCA_003554605.1). Lineage (GTDB taxonomy): Archaea > Halobacteriota > Halobacteria > Halobacteriales > Haloferacaceae > Halorubrum. The sequence continues at coordinate 25,710 of PWGU01000099.1, read as the reverse complement.
GGCGAGGGCGGCGGTGCGGTCGTCGCCAGCGGCACCCCCGAGGAGGTCGCGCGCGACGACGACTCCCACACGGGTCGGTATCTCCGGGACTTGCTCCCCGATGTCGACGCGGAGGGGCCCCGGAGCGACCGGCGCACGCCCGCGAAGCCCACGACCGACGACTGACCTCGACAGGATCCCTCCGTGGGCAACAGCTCCCCCTCCGTAGCCGCATCTCCTACACTCGGGGCGTCTCACGCGCCTCCGAGTTCCCTCACCTCCGGTCGAGCGACCGGGTCGCCGGCACTCGCCTCGCCAGCGCCCGGATCGCGCTCGCCGCGGCGCTGTCCGGGGCGGACTCGATCACCGGCCGCTCCTCGACGACGGAACGGCCCACCCGCGGGTCCGCAGGCACCACCTCCACGGGGCCCCCGAGGGTGTCCGCGATGGTCCCCGTTGGCGGCTGCTCGACGGTCCGGTTAATCACTCCGGCGACGAGCCCGGCATCGAGCTCCCGTGCGAGTTCGCGCGTTCGTATCGCGTCCGCGAGCGCGAACGCCTGCGGTGAGACGACGATCAGACACGCGTCCGCGACGGCCAGCGGCACGCCCGCGTCGGCCCGCCGCCCGGCAGGACAGTCGACGACGACGGTCTCGTGTTCGCGTTCGAGCCGGCGGAGCGCCCCATCGAGGACGGTGAGATCACACGCCCTCGCGCCGGTGAGCGTCCGACCGCAGGGGACGATATCGACCGGGCCGCTCCGGAGGGTTTCGGTGATCGACGCCCGGCCGGCGAGGACGTCGTGGAGGTCCGGCCCGTGTCGGCCCGGAAGGTCCGCCATTCCGAGGTCGGCGTCCACGACGACCGCATCGAGCGCGGCGGCGACGTTGTACGCCATCGTGGTTTTGCCGACGCCGCCCTTCCCGCCGGTGACGGAAAGTATCACGGCGTGAGCCCCCCGGATGGGTTCACTTTCCGAGATTCACGGACGCTCACGCGAGTTCCTCCATGGCGTCGATCGGCACGTCGGTCGCCTCCGCGCGGGTCGCCAGCGCCGTCATCCGGTCGCCAAACCGCCGAAGCAGGGTTGCGTCGTCCGCCAGTCGTTCGTCGAGACCGAGTAGCGGTTCGAGACCGCCCGCGTCGTCGACCTCCGCCGTCGCCTCCGCGAGGGTTGCCCCCGTCAGGCGCTCGCCACGCTCGATACGGGCTTCGACCGTATCGAGCCACTCTTCGATCCGATCCGCTTCGATCGAGTCCGACACCGTTGCACGTGCCTCGGCTTTCCTGCCGCCGGCTCCGTTCCCGTCTCGGACCTCATCCTCGTTGCTTTCGGCTTCGTCGCTTTCGGCTCCGTCGCTTTCGTCTGCGTCACTCTCCGCCTTCGGGGTCATGCCACACTCGACACTCCGGTACGATCGGTCGTGCTCGCCGCCTCGGCCCGTCACGTCGCATTCGCCGCCTCGGCCCGTCACGTCGCCGTCGATCCGCGCGACGACATCCGCCGGCGGCCGGTGTGTGCCCAGGCGCCTGATCGCCGCTGCCCCGCCGGCTGCCGTCCCCGTGTCGTCCGGTTCGGTCTCGGTGATGGCGACCGGAGAGTCATCCTGATCGGTTGACTCGTCCGGGCCGACCCCCTCGTTCGAACCGATCGGTCCGTTCGGGTCGGTGGGGACGGCAAACCCGACCGCCCGTCGTTCGCCGGGATCGAGCTGTATCGTCACGCCCGACCGATCCCAACCGGCCTCCGGGACGCCGTTCCGCCTTGGCGGGAGCACGGGACCGTCGAGCAGGCTCTCGACGCGAACCTTGCGGGGGACGTCACGGTCGTTGTGCAGCCGACAGCGGACCAGCGCGATCCCCGCTGCCCGGTCGATGCTCCAGGAGCGCTCCATGCGCCGATTGGTCCCGTCTTCGGTTATAAACCTCCGGCCGCCTTGACCGGGACCTCGATCACCCGCTCGATGCGTGTGAGTGTCTCACCGGGCCTCTCACGTTTCGTCGCCGGCGGTCGTCGGCCCGTCTCACGTCCGGCGTTGATCAGCGAAAACCCAGCACACACCTCTATCACGTCCTCGCCGACGATCACCGGGCCGTCCACGTCGGCGATCCGAACCGCCGCCAGCGACGCGGCGAGGTCGGGCCCCCGATAGTCGCTCGGGGCCGCCCCCGCGTCGTTCGGGTCGCCGGTCGGAACGGCATCGAGCGCCTCCCGAAACGCCGGATACACCTCTTCGGCGAGCTCGACCCTGGCGGTTCGTCGTCGGTTTTCGAGCCGATCCTGCAGGCGAAGCCGACGCTCCCGCGCGTCCCAGGCCGCCGCTGCCCGTCGCTGTGCGCGCTCGAACGCCTGTTCCGCTGCGATCCGTTCCGTCTGTGCCGCCGAAAGGGCCGCGGCGGCCGACCGGAGTTCCGCGAGTGCGTCCTCGGTCGGCGCATCGACGGCCCGTCGACCACGAAGATCGCCCCGGGCGGCCGCGACGCGCTCTTTCAGCCGCTCTTCCTCGCCCGTCGCCGCCGCGACGCGCCTCCTCGCTTCCGCCGTCTCGGCCGTCGGGATCTCGACCTCGGCGAGCGCGACGTGGACCTCCCTGATCTCCTCGGCCACGCTTGAGCGGTGCCCATGGGACCGCGCGGCGGCGGCCAACTCCTGCACCAGCGACCGTCCGGTCGGAAGCCGTCCGAGCACCTCGATAGGAGCCGGTATCGCCCGGTCACCCCGGACCCCATCGGATCCTTCGGCCCTCACAGCTCGCGACCCTTCAGTTCGTCCGGGTCCGGATGCGTGGTTCCCGCGGCGAACGCGGCGTACGGCGTCGCCTTACTGTCCCGCTCCGCGTACGCCCGCGCCGCCTCCACCACCGTCTCGTCGACGTCGGTGAACTCGTTGAACGGCTCGGTGCGCTCGATCTGCACGTCGGCACCGTACGTCTCCCGTAGCCGCAGCGCGAGGAACGCCCCGAACGCCGTCGCCTCGAACAGCGCCGCCCGCCCGAATCGACGGATGACGTGGTCTTCGTGGGCCCGACAGGTGTTTCGGAGTCCGGTCCGTGCCGACGCCGAATACGTCACCACCAGCAACACGATACGCGGTCGTCGATTCCCGATAAAAGCGTTTACGAACGCCACGATTTCATCCTGCTGAAACGATCCCCGGGGGTGCCGTAACCGCCTCCCTCAGAGCGGTTCGACCTCGAACGTGAGCTCGGAGGCATCCTCGTCGGTTCCCGCCCCGATCGATCGACGCACGCGCTCACGGGCGGCCGGTGCCGAGGGTGCAATCACGACCCGCCCGTCAGCCGGCGGATCGCCGACCGCCCGATAGACCTGCGCGTCGCCCTCGAAATCCGTGGCGTAGGTCCGCAACACCGTCGCGACGCGACGCTCCGTCGCCGCCAGGTCGGCATCGCCCTCCTCGAAGGCCCTGAGGGCCTCCTCGATGTTTCGAAGCGCTGAGATCCGGTCCATGGTCGTTCAGGTCAGCCGGAGGTGACCCTGGCTGGGCTCGTAAACCTCGCCTTTCGTCCGAAGCTTTTCGATCTCGTTTTCGGCCTTGCTCCGGTCCATCCCGATCTCGTCGGCGCGATCGAGCACCTCCTCGACCGGCGCGCCCTCCTCGTACTCGCGCTCGATCTCCTCGATGAGTCCCTTGATGTTTTTGATCCGATCACGGTGGCTCTTCGAGGTCCCCGTTTCCACCACGTCGGCGTCGAACTGGCCCGTCTCGGGGTCGACCCCGATATCGCGGAGGCACGACTCGACGATCCCCGTTGCCCGCTCGGCGTCCTTCGGTTCGACGACATCGGAGAGTCGAACCCGGGCGCTCGCCTCCGACAGGCGCACCAACGCCTCCAGCTTCCGGGCGGTCACCGGCACCGGCGCGTCCTCGTCGGCACCCTTCGATCGCAGGTTCACGTAGAAATCCTCGATGATCCCCATCGCCTCCTCGGTCATCGTCGGATAGCAGTCCCGCTTTGCGTGTGCGATATACTTCCGGAGCAGATCGGCGTCGATCTCGGGGGCGACCTCCTGGGTGACCGCCTCGACCTCCTCGGCGGTGAACTCCGAACTCGGCACGTTCGCCCGCTGGGTGTTGAGTTCGCCGGCGTAGTTCGTCTTGAGGATGTGGCGGGCCAGCCGGGAGTCGTGTTCCGGATCCGGTTGGTCGGTCACGGTGAAAATGAGGTCGAACCGCGAGATGAGCGCGGGCTCTAAATCGATCTGTTCGCCGATCGGCTCGTACTGGTCGAAGCGACCGTACTTCGGGTTTGCCGCGCCGAGCAAGGAACACCGCGATTTAAGCGTCGCGTTGATCCCGGCTTTGTTGACGCTGATCTGCTGTTGTTCGAGCGCTTGGTGCATCGCCGAGCGATCCTCCGATCGCATCTTATCCAGCTCGTCGACTGCGGCGATCCCCTTATCAGCAAGTACGAGCGCGCCGGCCTCCAAGGTCCATTGTTGGCCGTCGCCGAAGTCATCACGTACCGCAGCCGCCGTAAGGCCCGCGGATGACGATCCCTTCCCGGAGGGGTAGACGGAGCGAGGCGCAATCTGTCTGATATATGACAACATTTGTGAGTTGTGTGAGATGATGCCATTCGAGACGTAGTTGTGCGTTTCCTCAACCTCAAGATCGTACACCCAATCGTCTTCGGGAGCGATCGGTTCGATGGTGTCGATCCGATCCCATCTAACGTCCCCTTCCGCTAATTGACGGAGTGCATCGATGTCGGTTGCAACCCTCCCACCATCGGGTCGTGCCTTCCCTATTTTCGCATCCTCAGTTCGCTTCGTAGCCGCGTTCTCGAATGCCTCTACGATCCGTTTAAGCGCCCCGACGCTCGGATTTCTGGTCCCCGACTCGTAGTGCCGGTAGGTGTTCCGTGGTACCCCGCAGTCATATTGTGTCAATCCAAGCGACTCCCGTACCCGCCGAATGACCGGTGCCACGTTGGGAACGACATCCACATTCGTATTCCGGTCTGTCGATAGATGCGCTTCAGCTGCCTGTTGTTTACGACCGGTTACGAATCCAATCTCAGTCACATAGCGATCGAACTGTGCACCACTGATGCGCAGCCTATGACTTCCGTTTTTCCGTTCGTGGAGTTGTGTCGTGATCCTATGTTGAAGCAGTAGCGTACGGAGGTCCCTCAGTAACTGCTCGCTCATCGATGCAACGGTAATCTCCCGCTGTGTCGCCGAGACGTGACCTTCGCCCTCGACGTATCCTTTGATAAATGCTCGCGTGATCGGTGGTGATGCACGGCAAATTTCGGTCGGAATTCGTTGCTTTGCAGAGCCCTTTAAAAACGCTCCATCGAGGTTTTCAAGGAATCTAACAAACTCGCTGGCGGAGCACAATAGCTCACGGGCCGTCTTCTTCTCGTGTGATTTACGGATCGATGCTCGGAGCCCAAGCGTCTCAAATGCAGACCGAGCATCGGATAACACGGCCTCGTCATTGTTGGTTATCGAGACGAACCCCGTTCCATCATCACGCGCCTCGGCATAGCCCTCAGCGACGATATACCCGAGAAGTCGCGCAAGCTCCGGTGTCCACTCTTCGGGGAGATCAAGCCGGGCAGCGTTCCACGACTGCGATCGGCGGAAATCCACATCCAATGTATCGTCCACCTCTGTTTCAAGTCGGTCTGGTGTCGCGATAAATTCGCCTTCAGCTAACTGCTCCGCGACGGTCGGCTCAAAACGCCCGTCGTGCTGGACGAACAGCGGATGTGACGGCGTTACAGTAAGCTCGCTCCCGGATGCCGTTTCGATTCGATACATCGTCTCGGGTGCTTCTCGCTTCCAGACTTTCGTCGCACGCGACATCCCGACCGTTCCGTCCTTCTGCAGGGCGGGCACCTCGAAATCAACCGTATCCCACACGCCGTCGTCGATCGGTTTAGGATCGTCGAGGTTTGCTTCGACCAGCTCCCGTATCTCGACTGCTCGTCCATCCCCGAGAACAACGCTGGTGTCTCCATCGACACATTTTCCCGTTCCGGGGTCTCCGATCAGCAGCATATGCAGATCCCCCCGGATCCGCGAGCCGTCCGGGAGGTGTTTGGTGACGCCCGAGAAGAGCTGGAGGATCATCGCGAGTTTCTCCTCCTCGTAGCCGTAGATGGCGGGCGCGATGGAGCCGATCATGGCCTCGTAGATGTCGTCGCGTTCGGAGAGTTCGATGATCTCCCGCTGGTCCTCGGCGGTGATGTCCATGTCCTCGAACTCCTCGTCCTCGATGGCGATGGCGACGCCGTCCATGTATAGGTCGAAGATGGCGGACTTCTCGTTGCCCTGTTCGAGCTGTTCGATGTGGAGGACGCCGACGGCCGTGACGGGGTCGCCGGGGCTCACGTGGCCGGTGATGTCGTCCTCGATGTCGACGTCGATCGATTGGGGCGTCTCGCCGCCGCGGAGCCCCTCCGGCGACTCCTGGATGCGGAGCTTCTGGGAGTCGATGAACTCGGACTGATCGAAGTTCACCCGGAAGGGCCCTTGTCGCTCACAGCCTTGACACTCGTGGGGCTCCTGAAAGCCGCCGTCGGCCTGGGGAATGTAGGTCATCGTCCCGCAGCGCTGGCATTCGAAGGCGGCCTCGGTCACCTTCGGGCGGACGTCGGTCGCCTTCCGGACGATCCCCCTGATGGAGACGAGCTTGCCGATGTGGTCGTCGTGGACGCGGATGCCGCGGATATCGATGCTATCGGGCAGATTCTCGATGCGGACGTGTGCGCGTCCGAGGCTGACGTCGGCGGGGAGATCGTAGAGCCGAAGCGCTTCCTCGGCGTACTCGCGCATCTGGTCGGGTTGGGATTGAAAGTCCTCCGCGAGGTCCCGGTCGAACTGATAGAGGTCGTCGTAATCGACGTACAGCGAGCGCTGCTCGTTCGGATACCGTTGAGCGAGCGTACCGATCTCGTCGCGGTAGTAGTTCCGATAGAACTGAATGAACCGCTCCGTGAGGTCCTGATTCCCGGCCTGAGCCATTACGACAGGCCTTCGGCGTCATCACGTATAACGTCTTGCTCCAGCGGTTCGCGACGCTCCCCGAGGGTCACGACGACCCCGTCGCTCGTGCGTGACTCCCTTCCCCCTACGTGTCACCTAGCCGGGGAAGCAGGCCCGTGACGAGCACGACACCGCCGAGGGCGACCACCAGCGCGAGGAAGCCGATCCACAGCGAGTACTGGTCCGCGATGGCCCCGACGGCGACCGGACCGAGCGCGCCCCCGCCGATGTAGATCGTTCGGATAACGCCGAAGCCGGTCCCTTGAACGCTCGCGGGGAAGGCCGAGGCGAGATAGGTCAATCCGGGTGGGAAACAGCCGAGGAGCCCGCTCGACAGCACGACGCCGACGACGAGCAGCCACAGGCTCTCGGCGCTCAACACGATGAGCAGTCCGGGGATCGCCACCACCGCGAAGAGGCCGACGGTCCGGCCCGGATCGATTCGATCGCCCACGACGCCCGCCGAGAGCTGCATCACGAGCCCCGTCGCGAAGAACAGCCCGAAGAGGACCGTCGCCTGTTGTGGCGGGACCGCCGCGACGTCCCTGAAGTATGTCGGCAGGAAGCCCGTCACGCTCTGAAAGGCCACCATCACGCCCAACATCATGACCGTCCCCAGGACGGCTGCCCGTCCGGAGAGCGCGCGGCCGCTCGCGACGAGCGTGTCGATGGCTGACCCCGTCGAGCCATCGTCAACGGGCCCTGACGAGTCATCGCCAGCGCGCCCCGACGATCCCTCGTCGGCCGAGGCTGACGATCCACCGTCGATGCGGCGCGGAACGAGCAGCCAGAGGCCGACGGTCACGACCACACAGAGCGGGAGCAGGAACCCGATCCCCGCACGCCAGCCCAACACGCCCATCACCACGCCGGCGACGACCGGAAAGACGCTGTTTCCGAGCGACCCCGCCGCTTGGCTCACCGAGACGGCCGTCGATCTGGCCTCGGGAAAGGCGTTGGTGAGCACGATGACACGGGAGGGGCCGAGAATACCCGTTCCTGCACCCAGAACCGCTGTCGCGAGGACGAGCAGCACGAACGAGTTGCCTAAAAGCAGCGTGGACAGTCCGATCATCGTGACGCCCATCCCGAGGAGAATAGCCAGCCGATGGCTTCGAAGGTCAGCCAGTAGGCCGCCCGGGAACTGGATGAGGCCGTATGCACCCCACACCAAGCCGACGAGGATCCCGACGGTCGAGTAGCCGAAGCCGAACTCGGCCTGTATCCCGGGCATCACCGCTGGGTAGACGATCCGCGCCCCGATCGTGAGCATCCACATCGCGGAGATGATCAACAACAGCGACCCCGAACGTCCGCCGAACAGGTCACGCCCCCCCCCACCCACGGTTGAAACCACGCTACTCGTGGTTGTGAGCGGAGTCATAAGAAGGCCTTCGGATCCGTTCGACGGTCTCAGTCGGCTTCCTCGACGAGCCGAACCACGTCGCCGACGGCTACCCCCTCGGCGGCCCCTGCCGGGAGTTCGACGATGCAGTCGGCGCTACCGCGCCCGAGGCCGACCATCGGCGCGAGCCGTTTGAGGTGGGTCACCTCCCCGTCGACGGTCCAGACCGCGTCGATGGCGAACGGCACGCCGATCATATGCAGGGTCCGCGGCTTCGCCTTTTTAAATGGAAAGACGAGCGCGTAGTCCTCGGGGATCGATCGCCGGAACATGAGGCCGCGTCCCTGCTCGAACGTCGTTTCCGCGAGCTCGACGTCGTTCGCAAGGGTTCGCTCCCCGTCTCCGTCGGCCGATCGCGGGCGGTGAACGAGTCGCACGACTTGGTGGTCGCGGACGGAGGGTAAAATACTTCGCGACCGATTCGACGGCTCGCTTTAATACGGTACGGCCGGCTCGACGGCTCGCTTTTATACGGCACGGCCGAGTCGGCCGGTTTTCGCCCACCCATCATCGCGAAAGGTTTACGCGAGCCAGCGGCGTATCCCGGCGCAATGAGTCGGGGCCCGGAGCTTATCATCACCGAGAAGGACAACGCCGCGCGGCGGATCGCCGAGATCCTCAGCGGCGGCTCCGCGAGCACGGAGCGGGTGAACGACGTCAACGTCTACAAGTGGGGCGGCAAGCGCTGTATCGGCCTCTCGGGCCACGTCGTCGGCGTCGACTTCCCCGCCGAGTACAACGACTGGCGCGACGTCGAGCCGGTCGAGTTGATCCACGCGCCGGTGACGAAACAGCCGACACAGGAGGGAATCGTCGCCGCCCTCCGACGACTCGCGCGCAACGCCTCCCGTGTCGTCATCGCGACGGACTACGACCGCGAGGGCGAACTGATCGGCAAGGAGGCGTACGAACTCGTCCGCGAGGTGAACGAGGACGCCCCCATCGAGCGCGTGCGGTTCTCCTCGATCACCGAAAACGAGGTGCAGGAGGCGTTCGCCGCGCCCGACGAGCTCGATTTCGACCTCGCGGCGGCGGGCGAGGCCCGGCAGGTGATCGACCTGATGTGGGGGGCGGCGCTCACCCGGTTCCTCTCGCTTTCGGCCCGCCAACTCGGCGACGACTTCATCTCCGTCGGCCGGGTGCAGGGGCCGACCCTGAAGCTGATCGTCGACCGCGAACGCGAGATACAGGCGTTCGACCCGGAGGCCTACTGGGAGCTGTCCGCGGCGCTCTCGAAGTCCTCCGGCGATCCGTTCGAGGCGAGCTACTTCTATTTAAACGACGCGGGCAACGAGGCCGAGCGCGTGTGGGACGAGTCGGTTGCCGAGGTGCTCACGGACGCGCTTGCGGCCACGGACGGTGCGGTCGTCGACGACGTGAACCGGCGGACGCAGGTCGACGATCCGCCGGCACCGTTCAACACGACCCAATACATCCGGGCGGCGGGCTCGCTCGGGTACTCCGCACAGCGGGCGATGTCGATAGCCGAGGACCTCTACACCGCCGGCTACGTCACCTATCCACGGACGGACAACACCGTCTACCCGGACGACCTCGACCCCCGGGAGCTGCTTGCGGAGTTGGGGCAATCAAGCACGTTCGCCGAGGACGTCGCCTCGCTTCTCGAACTGGAGGCGATCGAGCCGACCGAGGGCGACGAGGAGACGACCGACCACCCGCCGATCCATCCGACCGGCGAGTTGCCGTCGGCGTCGGACCTCTCCGACGACGAGTGGCGGGTCTACGAGCTGATCGTCCGCCGATTCCTCGCGACCTGTGCGCCGCCGGCGACGTGGGAGCGGCTGAAGGTCGTCGCGCTCGCGAACGGCGGGGCGACCGAGGTCCTCGACGGTACCACCATCGACCCGGTCGCCGCGCTCCGAGATCCCGATGCGGCCGAGGGGACCCCGTCGCTCGCGGCCGACGGCGGGCTCCGGCTCAAGGCGAACGGGAAGCGACTGCTTGAAGCCGGCTATCACGAGGTGTATCCGTACCTCTCGAGCGACGAACGGATCGTCCCCGACGTGGAGGTCGGTGAGACGCTTTCGGTCGGCGAGCGGAACACGGCGGCCAAGGAGACCCAGCCCCCCAGACGGTACGGCCAGTCGCGGCTCATCGAGGAGATGGAGTCCCGCGGTGTCGGCACGAAGGCGACCCGTCACCGCACGCTTGAGAAGCTGTATGACCGCGGGTACATCGAGAGCGATCCGCCGCGGCCGACCCGGCTCGCGGAGGCGGTCGTGGAGGCCGCAGAGGAGTTCGCCGATCGGATCGTGAGCGAGGAGATGACCGCCCAGCTCGAACGCGACATGGCGGCCATCGCGGCCGGCGAGCAGGACTACGACGGAGTGACGGCGGCCTCACGCGAGCTGCTCGACGCCGTCTTCGAGGAGCTCACCGCCTCGCGGGAGGAGGTGGGTGATCACCTTCGTCGGTCGCTGAAGGCCGACCGGACCCTCGGCCCCTGCCCCGAGTGTGGAGCCGACCTGCTCGTGCGGAAGTCACGATACGGCTCGTCGTTCGTCGGCTGTGACGGTTATCCGGACTGTGAGTACACGCTCCCGCTCCCCTCGACCGGCAAACCGCTCATCCTCGATGAGGTCTGTGCGGATCACGACCTCCACCACGTCAAGATGCTCGCGGGCCGCAAGACGTTCGTGCATGGCTGTCCGCAGTGCAAGGCCGACGAGGCCGATGCGGCCGACGACGAGGTGATCGGGGACTGTCCCGACTGTGGGGACGGAACCGAAACCGACGCGGGTGGGGAGTTGGCGATCAAGACGCTCCGGTCGGGCTCGCGGCTCGTCGGCTGTACGCGCTACCCCGACTGTGAGTATTCGCTGCCGCTGCCCCGCCGTGGGGAGATCGAGGTCACCGACGGGGTCTGTGAGGAACACGACCTTCCCCACCTGCTCGTTCACTCCGGTGACGACCCATGGGAACTCGGCTGTCCGATCTGCAACTATCGCGAGTATCGGGCCCGCGAGGAGGGTTCCGAGCTGCAGACCGTCGAGGGCATCGGCGAACGGACGGCCGAGAAGCTCCAGAGCGCCGGGATCGACGGTGTCGAGGACCTCAAGTCCGCGGACCCGGACGATCTCGCGGCGAACGTCGACGGCGTTGGCCCCGATACGGTTCGCGACTGGCAGGCGAACGCCGACTGACCGACGGACGCCGACCGTTCGGTGGACACCGACTGCTCGGAGAACAGCCCTTTCGACCTCCGCTGCTACCGGAGAACAGCCCTTTCGGCCCCCAGTGCTACCGGAGAATATGGTAATTGACCGACGAATACTTATCTCGCGGTTGAGTAATCTCGGCGTCTCACGGCTGGAGGGATCGATCGGGCTCCCGCCCACGGCCGGGGGCGTCATCACCCATGTCCGAAAACCCCACCGATGACCCATCCGACGGCGGCGAACGCCCCGACGGGACGGCGGAGGGGTCGACGGAGGTTCCGACGGAGGCCCCTCACGTGCTCCGGTCGTTCGTGGAGGCGGTCCCGTGTCCGACCATCGTCTGTGACCCGGGGACGCTCATCGTCCGGGCGGTCAACGAGCCCTCGGTCGCGATGTTCGGCCTTGACCGCGGGACGCTCACGCTCATGGGGGTCACTGACATCGGCGAGACGGACCGGACGGTTGACGGAGTGTCGGTCGCCGACCGGCTCACATCGACGGGCGTCGACGGCGACCGGACCCGGTTCGAGTGGATCGTGGCCCCGACGGACGACGTTCGCCGACACGTCGAAGTCCGCGCGCGAACCACGGCGATCGGCGGGGAGGACCGACTCGTGATCAGTTTCATCGATCGCACGGAGCGTGCCCGCGCGGAGGCAAACCTGCGGACGCAACGCCGCCTCGTCGATGCGATCGCTTCGACCATCCCCGGCGTCCTCTTTCAGTGTGGTCAAAACGGGACGCTCACGCGGTGGAACGGGCGGATGAAGGACGTGAGTGGCTACGACGATTCGGCGCTTTCGGACCGCTCGCTCCACGACCTCTTCGTCGACGGCGAAGCGCAGATGACGGACGTGCTCGCACGGACGTACAACGCCGGCACCACCACCGAACGCGAGGTGACGATGGTGACCCGATCCGGCGAACGGCTCCCCTACCGGCTCACGATCGGCCCGATCCATGATACGGACGGCGAGGTCGTCGGCGCGATCGGGATCGGCCGCGACCTGACCGAGTCGACGCTCCGTGAGGAACGGCTCGCGGTGTTGACGCGGGTGTTACGCCACAACTTCCGGAACGACCTCAACGTCATCTCCGGGTTTACCGAACAGGTGATGGCCGACGTCGACGACCCGATGGCGACCTCGCGGCTCGAACGGGTGGCCTCGACGGCCGGCCGGCTGCTGCGGGTCGGTGAGACCTCCCGCAAGGTCGAGCGGATGCTCGATGAGCGGCCGACGCCGGTTCCGATATCCCTGTCGGCGGCGGTCGCCGACGGCCTCGCCGCCCTGCCGGACACGCTGTTGTCGAAGGCGACCGTCGAGGTCGACGTGCCGGAGTCGGTGACCGTCGACGTCATCGAACGCTTCCCGGAGGCGCTCGCGGAGCTGATCGACAACGCCATCAGACACAACGACGCGGCGAATCCAACGGTGTCCGTCCGGGCCGCCGAGCTGCCGAGTGAATCATGGGTTTCGCTCATCATCACCGACAACGGGCCGGGGATCCCGAGCGCCGAACGGGCCGTCCTCACCGGCGAGGAGACACAGCTACAGCACGCAAGCGGGCTGGGGCTTTGGTACGTCAACTGGATCGTTTCGGCCGGACACGGCTCGCTCGATATCTCCGAGAGCAAAACCGGCGGGAGCCGGATCGAGCTCACGCTTCGGCTGGTCGACGGCTCGCCAGCCACATCCGACTCGCCCCCGAACGTCGAATAAGCCCCTCATGCGGACCTACCGTGCGGCGGGATGGACCGACGGTTCGGCCCATCGTCGACCTCAATAGCGTCCATCCGCCCCGTACGGTTGCGGTCGCTTCCGCACCTTTTTAACCACACCCATAGGAGTCATGCCCAATGAGCAACCCGTGGGACGACTGGGACCACGTGCTGAAGGTCGACCCCGACAAGGACCTGCTCGCGGGTGAGACCTTCGAGGACGTCTGTCAAACCGGAACGGACGCGATCGAGATCGGCGGGACCCTCGACATCACGGCCGAAAAGATGACCCGCGTCATCGACGCGGCCGCCGAGTACGACGTACCGCTGTATCAGGAGCCATCGAACCCGGGCGTCGTCATCGATTCGCCCGCCCTCGACGGCTATCTCATTCCCACCGTCTTCAACGCGGGCGGCCCCTTCTGGATCCCGGGCGCACACAAGGAGTGGGTCCGCATCGACGACCTCGACTGGGAGCGGACCCACACGGAGGCGTACATCGTGATGAACCCCGACGCCTCCGTCGCCCAGCTCACGAACGCGAACTGCGACCTCAACGCCGACGACGTGGAGGCGTACGCGAAGGTCGCCGAACGGATGTTCGGCCAGGAGATCGTCTACGTCGAGTACTCGGGTGCCTTCGGTGACCCCGAGATCGTCGCCGCCGCCGCCGACGGCCTCACCGACGCCTGTCTCTTTTATGGCGGCGGGGTCCGCGACTACGATGGCGCACGGACGATGGCCGAACACGCCGACGTGATCGTCGTCGGGAACCTGCTTCACGACGAGGGCGTCGATGCGGTCCGTGAGACGGTTGAGGGCGCGAAGGACGCCTGATAGCGGCGACCACGGCCTCGCCGGCCGCGGAACACGTTTAAAAGGCTCCGACGGGTATCCGCTTTCATGCAACACGTGACGGTTCCGCAGGACCGGATCGGCGTGGTCATCGGTGCCGGTGGCGAGACGATGCGGAAGATCGAATCGCGGGCGAACGTGCGGCTCGACATCGACTCCGACTCCGGCAGCGTCGCCATCGAGGAGCTTGACGACCCCGTCGCGGCGCTCGTCGCGCCCGACATCATCAAGGCGATCGGTCGCGGGTTCCCCCCCGAGACGGCGCTTTCGATACTCGATCACGACCTCCGGACGCTCGATCTGATCGATCTGACCGAACACACCCGCAACGACAACGACCTCCAGCGAAAGAAGGGCCGGATCATCGGCGAGAACGGACGCACCCGTGAGCTGATAGAGGAGCTTTCCGGCGCGAACGTCGTCATCTACGGCTCGACCGTCGGCGCGATCGGCGGGCCCGAGGAGTTGCAGGTCGTCCGCCGGGCCGTCGGGATGTTACTCGACGGTGCACCTCACGGCGCGGTCTACTCGTATCTCGAACGGAAATCGAACGAGCTGGACGACGACGTCTCCTTCAGCGCGCCGCGGTAGCTACTCGAACCCCCCTGCGTGTGTCACAATAACAATTCACACGCCACGGTCGTCCTCGCCGCCGCGTTTCTCGCCCGTTTCACTCCAACCCAGCGACCGCGCCGCTGCTAGACGACCTATTTAAACTGGTGTGTTATTGTCCCTCATGGCCTGCGATAGCTCGCCCTCGTGTAGCGGTTTCGTGAACCGTCAACGAAGCATTTATATAGAATCACAATCAATCAATGGCTGACTATGGCTCAGCGACAGCGTATGGGCAACCAGCCCATGATCGTACTTTCCGAGGAATCGCAGCGAACGTCCGGCAAGGACGCACAGACGATGAACATCACGGCTGGCAAGGCCGTCGCCGAGTCCGTTCGTACCACGCTCGGACCGAAAGGGATGGACAAGATGCTCGTCGACTCCGGCGGCTCCGTCGTCGTCACGAACGACGGCGTCACCATCCTCAAGGAGATGGACATCGACCACCCCGCGGCGAACATGATCGTCGAGGTAAGCGAGACCCAGGAAGAGGAGGTCGGCGACGGCACCACGAGCGCGGTCGTCGTGGCGGGCGAACTCCTCGATCAGGCCGAGGAGCTGCTTGACCAGGACATCCACGCGACGACGCTCGCACAGGGGTTCCGCCAGGCCGCCGAGCAGGCCAAGGAGATCCTCGACGAGCAGGCGATCGAGGTCTCCACGGACGACCACGAGACCCTGACACAGATCGCTTCCACGGCGATGACCGGCAAGGGCGCGGAGTCCGCGAAGGACCGTCTCGCCGAGCTCGTCGTCGACGCCGTGATCGCCGTCGCTGACGACGACGACATCGACACGGACAACGTCTCCGTCGAGAAGGTTGTCGGCGGCTCCATCGACGAGTCCGAGCTCGTCGAGGGCGTCATCGTGGACAAGGAGCGCGTCGACGAGAACATGCCCTACGCGGTCGAGGACGCGAACGTCGCGCTCTTCGACGGCGCTATCGAGGTGAAAGAGACGGAGATCGACGCCGAGGTCAACGTCACCGACCCCGACCAGCTCCAGCAGTTCCTCGACCAGGAGGAACAGCAGCTGCGTGAGATGGTCGACCACCTCGTCGACATCGGCGCGGACGTCGTCTTCGTCGGCGACGGCATCGACGACATGGCCCAGCACTACCTCGCACAGGAGGGCATCCTCGCCGTCCGGCGTGCGAAGTCCGGCGACCTCAAGCGGCTCGCCCGCGCGACGGGCGGTCGCGTCGTCTCGAACCTCGAGGACCTCGACAGCGACGACCTCGGCTTCGCCGGCTCCGTCGCCCAGAAGGACATCGGCGGCGACGAGCGCATCTTCGTTGAGGACGTCGAGGAAGCCAAGTCGGTCACGCTCATCCTGCGCGGCGGCACCGAGCACGTCGTCGACGAGGTCGAGCGCGCCATCGAAGACTCCCTCGGCGTCGTCCGCACGACCCTTCTCGACGGGCAGGTACTCCCCGGCGGCGGTGCGCCCGAAGCCGAGCTCGCGCTGCAGCTCCGCGACTTCGCCGACTCCGTCGGTGGCCGCGAACAGCTTGCCGTCGAGGCGTTCGCCGACGCGCTCGAAGTCATCCCGCGTACCCTCGCCGAGAACGCCGGGCTCGACCCCATCGACTCGCTCGTCGACCTCCGCGCCCGCCACGACGGCGGCGAACTCGGTGCTGGCCTCGACGCCTACACCGGCGACGTGATCGACATGGAAGCCGAGGGCGTCGTGGAGCCGCTCCGCGTCAAGACGCAGGCGATCGAGTCCGCCACCGAGGCGGCCGTCATGATCCTCCGCATCGACGACGTCATCGCGGCCGGCGACCTCCGGAGCAGCGGCAACGATGACGACGGTGACGACATGCCAGCCGGCGGCGCTGGCGGCATGGGTGGCATGGGCGGCATGGGTGGCATGGGCGGCGCGATGTAAGCGCCGGGACGCACGAGATCCATCCACCACCTGCCGCGGTATCGCCACCTCACCACGTTCGCTCTTTTATATACACCACCGCTTCGAGCCGGCGGCTCGGCGATCTGATCGTCCGGAGGCTACCCGGCGTCCGTCCGGTCCCTTTTCATCCGGATCTGGCGGTAACACCGCTGTCACCACCTGACGTATCGGTTCGCGAGCGATTAAGTGGTCCTCGGCCGTTCATATCTATACTGGGAATTCCCCGTTATTCCGACGCTTCGTTCGTCACGCACCCCACGGGGACCCCGATCCACCATCATGTCACAACAAAAGGGAGATTACCTCGACGACGTCGCTATCGAAGCCACACTCGACCAGCTGCCGGACGACGAGACGATCGAGGAGGCCGTCTCGAACCTCGAAGAAAACGGCTTTTCGGTGGTCGTCGTCGATTCGGCTTCGGAGGCGTTGGAGACCGTCGAATCGCTCATCCCCGCGGGCGCATCCGTAATGAACGGCCACTCCACGACCCTTGAGGAGATCGGCTTCGACGACCTGCTGAGCGAGGGCGACCACGGCTGGGAGAGCCTTCCAGCCGAGATCTGGAGCATCGACGACGATGCCGAGCGACAGGCCGCCCGCCGTGCTTCACAGACGGCCGACTACTTCCTCGGCGGGATCAACGCGATCGCCAGCACCGGCGAACTCGTCGCCGCCGACCTCTCGGGCAGCCGGATCGGTGCGTATCCGTTCGCCGCCGGCAACGTCGTGATCGTCAGCGGCGTGAACAAGATCGTTGGGACGCTTGAGGACGCACTCGACCGGCTCGAATCCGTCGCGTATCCGCTCGAAAACGAGCGTGCACAGGACGCCTACGGCGTTGAGTCGGCGATCGCCAAGCAGCTTATCTACCGGATGGAGACCGAGGAGGACCGGACGACGGTCGTTTTGATCCGCGAACAGCTCGGCTACTGATCGTCGAGCGTTCGACCCCGAACGGACCGTTCCCCGCCCTTTTTTCGCGTCCGAAACGGAAGCCGTTAGGTGCCCACGCCGGTTGGCTCGGGTATGGACACGCTCGCGCTTACCGGTGGGAAGGCGCTCCTTCCGGACGGAACGGTCGAGCCGGCCGACGTCCTCGTCGACCGCGAGGGGGGCACGATCGCCGCCGTCGGGGCCGACATCGACGGCGTAAACGAGGCGACGGAGACGATCGATACGACCGGTTGTGTCGTGATCCCTGGGCTGGTCAACGCACACACTCACGTGTCGATGACGCTGCTTCGCGGCTATGCGGACGATACGCCGCTTGAGACGTGGCTTCGTGAGGACATTTGGCCGGTCGAGGCGGCATTGACTCCCGACGACATCGAGGTCGGCGCAGAGCTCGGGGTCGTCGAGATGATCGGTTCAGGGACCACCGCGTTCGCGGACATGTACTTCGCGGAGGATCGCGTCGCCGACGTCGTCGACCGCGCCGGGATGCGCGCCCTGCTTGGCCACGGCGCAGTCACGATCGGAAAGGACGAGGAGGCCGCTCACGCGGATATCGAGGAGAGCGTCGCGGTCGCGGCCGACCTCGATGGTGCCGCGGACGGCCGGATCCGGACGGCGGTGATGCCCCACTCGCTCACGACCGTCGGCGAGCCGTTCCTCCGCGAGGCGGTTGAGGGGGCAGCCGAGGTCGGCGTGCCGATCCACCTCCACGCCAACGAGACGGTCGATGAGGTCGATCCGATCGTCGAGGAGCGCGGGATCCGTCCCATGGAGTACGCTGAGGGGATCGGCGCGCTCGCTGAGGGGAACTTCTTCGCGCACGGCGTTCATCTCGATGGTGCAGAGATCGACCTGCTTGCGGACTCCGGGACATCGATCGTCCACTGCCCAGCCTCGAACATGAAGCTCGCGAGCGGCATGGCGCCCGTGCAGGACTTACTCGATGCGGGTGTCACGGTCGCGCTCGGCACCGACGGGGCCGCCTCGAACAACGACCTCGACCTCTTCGACGAGATGCGCGATGCGGCGATGGTCGGCAAGATCGCCGCTGGCGACGCCGCCGCGGTTCCCGCCGAGTCGGTCCTCCGGATGGCGACCGCCGCCGGCGCGGACACGCTTGGGCTCCCCGGTGGTCGGATCGAAGCGGGTGCGGCCGCAGACCTCGCTGTCGTCGACCTTGACGCCCCACATCTCACCCCCGCCCACGACGTGGCCTCCCACCTCGTCTACGCGGCCCGCGGGAGCGACGTGCGTGACACGATCTGCAACGGTCGGGTGCTGATGCGTGACCGTGTACTCACCACGTTGGATCCCGACCGCGTGATGGAGCGCGCCTCGGCGGCCGCCGCCGACCTCGTTGCGCGTGCCGAGGATCGCTCATAACGCTGGTTGGTGATCCCACGTTCCGCACGAAACGGACCCAAATCGGTCATAATTCGGACCCAACTCGGCTTAACGGAGTTCCCTTTTTAGGTGAGTCCCCCACCTGTGGTCGAACGAACCATGCACACAGCGACCAAGACGATCCTCATCCTCGCCGTGGTGACCATCGGGCTCGCCGCGGCCGGCGCGGCCGATGTCGCCGCCGAGGAGGACGATCTCGCGATCAACGTGACGGATACGGATGCGGAACCGGTGGTAACGGTGACGTCGAACGAGAGTGCCGTCGAGAACGCGTCGGTGAACGTGACGACGGCGGCGGATCAGAACGTCACCTACGTCGGTGAGGGCGACTACGAAACCGATACGAACGGCACCGTGACGCTTCCAGCCACCGAGGAGAACGTCACGGTCAATGTGACCGCATCCGCTGACAACCAGACGGCGTCGACGAGCGCCGACCTCATTACCGCCGAGGATGCGGACGAGCCGGAGGAGGACCTCGCGATCAACGTGACGGATACGGATGCGGAACCGGTGGTAACGGTGACGTCGAACGAGAGCGCGGTCGAGAACGCGTCGGTGAACGTGACGACGGCGACGGATCAGAACGTCACCTACGTCGGTGAGGACGACTACGAGACGGACGCGAACGGCACCGTGACGCTTCCAGCCGCCGAGGAGAACGTCACGGTCAATGTGACCGCATCCGCTGACAACCGGACGGCGTCGACGAGCGCCGACCTCATTGCCGCCGAGGATGCGGACGAGCCCGAACCCTTCGGACAGCAACTCCGTGAGTTCATCAGCGGGCTCAGCGACCGCAGTGGCGGGATCGGTCCCGCCGTCTCCGACTTCGCGACGGACAACAACCCCGGTAACGCCCCGGACCACGCGGGCGAACCGGGCAATGCAAGCGATGCTACCGGTAACGACTCCACGAACGCGTCCGACGATCGCAACGGCCCGCCGAGCTATGCCGGGAGTAACGGCGACGGCGGCCCACCTGATCACGCCGGCAACGGTTCCAATGGGGCCGCTCACGCCGATGATACTGCCGAGAACGAATCCGATACCGACGCGGCCGACGTCGATGATGACTCGGATTCCAGCTCGGATGCCGCGGACGAGTCCGATGGGTCCGACGATGACGATGACGGGAACGGCGACGATGACGCGCCCGGCAACAGCGGCGGACAGGGCAACAGCGACGGGGCTCCAGGTAACGGCGGCGGACCCGGAAACTAACGCGTCGACCGCCTGAGTGATCGAACCGCTCTTTTCGTTCACACGCCCGGTGTCGGCAGCGTTTTGTGGCCGGTCGGCGAACGATCGTCCATGAGCGAGGCCGCGTATCCACCGGTGACACAGCATCTTTCAGACCCCGAGACGGCCCGTGAAGAGGGCCGCCGTAAGATGGACTGGGCGCTCCAACACATGCCTATTCTGGAGGCACTCCGTGAGGAGTTCACGGCGGAGCGGCCGCTTGAGGGGGAGACGATCGCGATGGCGATGCACGTCGAGGCGAAGACCGCAAACCTCGTCGAGCTCCTCGCCGACGGCGCTGCCGAGGTCGCGATCACGGGGTGTAACCCCCTCTCCACGCACGATGACGTCTCCGCGGCGCTGGACGCACACGACTCGATCACCTCCTACGCGGTTCGTGGCGTCGACGACGAGGGCTACTACGACGCGATGCACGCCGTCATCGCCCACGACCCGACGATCACCGTCGACGACGGGATGGACATGGTGAAACTCGTTCACGAGGAGTACCCGGGACTGATCGATTCCATCGTCGGGGGTGCCGAGGAGACGACGACCGGCGTCCAGCGTCTGCGGGCGATGGACGCCGACGGCGAACTGAAATACCCGGTGTTCGCCGTCAACGACACCCCGATGAAACAGCTGTTCGACAACGTTCACGGGACCGGCGAGTCCTCGCTCGCGACCATCGCGATGACCACGAACCTCTCGTGGGCCGGGAAGAACGTCGTCGTCGGCGGCTACGGCAAGTGCGGCAAGGGCGTCGCGAAGAAGGCTGCCGGACAGAACGCGAACGTCATCGTCTGTGAGGTCGACCCGAGGCGGGCACTTGAGGCACACATGGAGGGCCACGAGGTGCTTCCGATGGCCGAGGCGGCCGAGAAGGGTGACGTCTTCATCACGACGACGGGCAACCGCGACGTGATCACTCGCGAGCACTTCGAGGTGATGAAAGACGGCGTGCTACTGGCGAACGCCGGCCACTTCGACGTCGAGGGGAATCTGGAGGATCTCGCGGATCTCGCCGTCGATCGCTTCGAGGCACGCGACGGCGTCGAAGGCTTCGAGCTTCCGGACGGCCGCGTGCTCAACGTGCTCGCGGAGGGACGGCTCGTTAACCTCGCTGCACCGCTCGCGCTCGGCCATCCGGTCGAGGTGATGGATCAGAGCTTCGGCGTGCAGGCGGTCTGTGTCCGTGAACTCGCGACCAACGGGGAAGCCTACGAACCCGGCGTACACGACGTCCCCGACGACCTCGACCGAGAGGTCGCCGAGATCAAACTCGCCGCCGAGGGCGTCGCCCACGACACGCTCAACGAGGAACAGCGTGAGTACATGGGCAGTTGGGAACACGGGACCTAACGCGGGACTCGACGGATCCCCGGGGTGTCCGCCGAACCTCCGGACGGTGGCCGCCGCTTCGGGATCCAGCGATGGCGAACAGGCGGCAATACTTCATCCCCACGACGGCGCGCCGCACACCCGCCTCGACCGACGTGGGCTGACCCTCAGATCACGGGCGTTCTGGCCGCGGCATCGGTTATAACTCCTCAGTCGGTAAGCGAAGCCGCCAGCCGTCGTTGTCGTCGACGAACAGCGCTTCCTCGATTTCTCCCGGGTCGGCGAGATCGATCCGTCCGGTCGTTGCGAGCGTCCGTATCGCGTAGAGGTTTTTATATGGGGGCAGCCGTTCGCGCACGTCCGATTCCACGATGGCGTCCCACGCGAGGGGATGTGACCCCGGTTTTCCCCAGGCGGATCGGGGCGCGAGGAACGGCGGGTCCCACCGTCCCCCGCGTTCGGTGAACTGTCGAACCGGCGTGTGCCGGATCAACGAGAGATGCCGGTCGATAGGGGGGAGCGTCCGATCGGTGAGCGTGGCGCGGTCCTGGCTCGGCGTCCCCTCGCCCCCTTCGATCCCCGTCACCTCCCGGTATCGCTCGACGGCGACGGCGGCGTGTAGCCGTTTTCCGACGCGGAACCGGGACGGCAACGAGGCGTACGCACGGACGTATGCGGGGTCCCAGAGCGGGAGCCACGCCTCCACCCCGGCGTCCTCGTAGGCACGGAGATCGCCGTTCGTGAACGTCGTCATCCGCCCGCGCCACTCCCACCGCTCGTAGGCCGCAGCGGCGGCCTCGACCCCGTCGATCCGTGACTCCGCGTCGCCGAGCAGTTCCCGACGGATCCGGCGCTTTGCGGCCTGCCTAAATCGCTCATCGCGCCACGGCCACAGCTCGTAATGGGTCCGGAGGATGTATGAGGTGAGCGCGTCGACGGTCGGCTCGATCGACTCGCGGTCGTCGACCTCCCCGTCGTCGGCGGCGTCGGTCGCGGGACCACAGCCGACGGGTGACGCGTCGTCGACCGTTGAGGGAGGGTCCTGTTTGGCTCCGGCACGCCCGGTGTTTGTGAACGCCGGCAACCGCTCGCCGGGCGTCGAGACCGTGTGTCCGGGACACCAGAGCGCGTCGGTCGGCACCCGGCCCTCGGCGACGAGCGTCCGGAGCGCGGGCCACTCGGCGAGGAACGGGAGCGCGTCGCCGCCGAAGGCCGCCCGCTCGTAGGCGTCACCCGCCGGTCCGGCGTACCACCGCTCCCAGATACCCTCGTCGTACGCGACGAACTCCCAGTCGATCCCGAGCCGCGCGGCCACCTCCCGGCTCAGCTCCACGTCGGGGTGGCCGGAGCGGCCGAAGGTGTATGCGATCGGGTCGCGACCGCGTGCGACCAGCTCGCTCGCGATCAGCCGGGAGTCGTAGCCGCCCGAGAGGGGCACGACGATCCGCCGGTCGCCGGCGACGCGTTCCAGCCGATCGAACGCGACCGTCAATCCCCCTTTTAACAGCTCCTTCGCTTCGGCTGTCGTCCGCGGCGATCGGGACCGCTTCTGTTCGCCCTCGTCGCCCCCGACAGGTTCGACGATCCCGGGCCGGTGGTCCCGATAGGTCACCGTTCGATGGTCCCCATCGGCGCTCACCGCGACGACCGTGCCCGCCTCCGTCGACCGGACGCCACGCCAGACGGTCTCCGCGCCGGTCACATACCTCGTCAGGAGGAACTCGCTCTCGGTCACCGGGTCCAGCGGGGCGTCGAGCACATCCCGAACGACCCGGCCCCGGTCGGAGACGACGAGTTCGTCGCCCTCGCCCGGTTCGACCCCCGGTTCCGGCTTCGATCCGTGTCTTGGGTCGTCCCTCACTCCGTAATACAGCGGAACCGACCTGGCACCGTCGGCGACGAGGATGGCCCCGTCCGGCGTCCCCCTCCCCCCGAGTTCGACGACCGCCGCGTAGAACCCGTCGAGCCCGCCCGCGGCGTCGGCGACCGACTTGAGCGTCGCATCCCGGGGTCCATCCTCCGCACCGTCAGCGTGACACGCGGTGTGGTCGGCGGCGTCCGCAAGCCGTTCGGCGATGGCGGCCGAATCGAGCAGTCGATCGGTCCGCCGATCGAAGACACGCCCGCGGACCGACACGCTCCCGTGACGGCGCCAGCCCGGTCCCCGGAGCGCGAGTGTCATCGGGCGAGGGTCGGTCCCTCGTCTACTTAAAAGGCGTTCTCGCCGAGGCTCCTGCGCGCTTTTTTTTAGCGTCCGCGGCCTATCGCGGTCGTGCGCGTCACCACCGTCCACGAACCGAGCCACCGGGAGGCCCTCTGGGAGGTGGAGTCGGCCTTCGAGCGTGGCGACCTGATCTCCATCTTCGGTCGCTGCACGGTCTCGTATTCCGGCCGAGCGGCCTCCGAACTCGGGACGGGTGACCGCCTGCTCATCTTGAAACCGGACGGGGCGGCGCTCGTTCATACCGACGAGGGCCGCACGCCGGTCAACTGGCAGCCGCCGGGATCGACACACCACGCGGCGGTGCGTGATGGTCGTTTCCGGGTCCGCTCGGAACGCACGACCCCCGCCGAAACCCTGCTCGTCCGCTTCGAGCGGGTCCACCAGCTCTCGGCGATGTCGATCACCGGCGGCCGCGACCTGTCGCTGCACGGCAGCGAGGAGGACCTCCGAACGCGGGTGCTCGAACGCCCCGAACTGATCACGCCCGGGTTCGAGCCGGTCGAGACGGAACGGGAGACGTCCGCGGGGCCCGTGGACATCTTCGGGGTCGACGAGGCGGGTGATCCGGTCGTCGTGGAGTTGAAACGACGGCGCGTCGGACCCGACGCGGTCGGTCAACTCGCTCGCTACGTCGAGGCGATCCGCGACGAGTTGGGCGGTGACACGTCCTCATCGGCCGCCTCGGTTCACGGCGTTCTCGTCGCGCCCTCGCTCACCGACCGGGCGGCCGACTTGCTCGCGGACCGCGGGTTCGACCACGTTGCGCTGGAGCCCACGGCCGACGCGGAGGGGGAGTTTCAGGCCACCGACGGCGACCCGGACGAGTCGGAATAAATACGGGCGAGGCCACTCGGCCGACACCGTGACCGATCCACACGCCCGATACGTCCCCGTATCGAAGGGCTTATGGCCGCAGCACGGGCTACATCGGACAAGTAACCATGTCTGATAAACCTGCCTCGATGTATCGGACGATCGATAAGCCGTCGTACACACGACGAGAGTACATCACCGGGATCCCGGGCTCGAAGATCGCCCAGTTCAACATGGGCGACCTCGCCGCCGAACCGGACGACTACCCGGTCGAGATCAGCCTCCGCGTTGAGGAGGAGCTGCAGATCCGCCACGGGTCGCTTGAGAGCGCGCGCCTGTCGGCCAACCGCCACCTGATCAAAACGCTCGGCGAGGGCAACTACAAAATGGTGCTCCGCAAGTTCCCCCACCAGGTCCTTCGCGAGAACAAACAGGCGACCGGCGCGGGTGCGGACCGTGTCTCCGACGGGATGCGCCAGGCGTTCGGCAAGCCCGTCGGCACGGCCGCCCGGATCCAGGCGAACGACGTCGTCTTCACGGCCTACTGTGACGTCGATCAGGCGCCCGTCGTGAAGGAGGCGTTCCGCCGCGCGTACAACAAGCTCTCGCCGCCGTGCCGGATCACCGTCGAGCGCGGCGAGGAACTGCTCGTCGCCTGATCGGGCGGCCCGAACCCCTCGCCTTCGACTTTTCGTCCGTACCCGTCCTCGCGCCGCTGATTTATCCGTCCAGCCCCCGAATCGGCTCCACGAATGCTCGATGCGACCATCGATGCCGCCTTCGCGGTCCTGTTGTACGTCGGGCTCCCCGCACTGTTCGTTTTTTTCGTCCTGAAGGGCGCACTCATCGGTAAACCGCTGCCGACCTCGATCTTTCTGCCCGGCTATATCCTCGCCATCGGGGCAAGTTGCGTCGAGATGGCCGGTATCGTCCTCGTTTCGAGCTCCGGATACGTCACCGGACAGCTACTCGTCTACTCGATGGCGCGCCGTGGCGGGCGATCGGCCATCGAGTCGTCCCCGCGTGTCTCCATCTCCGCCGAGCGGCT
>PWGU01000187.1 GCA_003554605.1 Halorubrum sp. | reverse complement strand
GGGGCTTTTTATTCACCCACGCCGTGGAACCGAGATATGGTCTGGGTCCGCTCGGAGTACGCGGGCGAGCTCGCCGTCGTGTCGGCGTGGATTGCCGCGCTGGTTCCGTGGAACGTCACCTACGCGACCGCCGAAGGGATCGGCGGGATCCTCTACGTTCGGTTCGTCTTTGCGGAGTTCGTCTACTTCACGGCCTTGGAGATCGGCGGGCGAAGCTTCGAACTGCTCTCCATCCGGCGTGCGGTCGCCCAGCAGACCGGCGAGTTCGTCTTCCTCGCCTACCTGACGTGGGTGCTCGGCGCGCTGCTTGTCGCCGCCGCCGTCGGCCTCTCGATCGGCTACTATCTGCGTGAGGAGCGTATCGAGCGGGGACCGGTCGACCCGGTCCGGGCGATGGGTGCCCTACTCGGCGGTGCCGGCCTCCTGTTGCTTCTCGCGAACTACCTCATCGCAACGCGCGGGATCCCGGGGATCCCGATCCCCGTCGGGACGCTCCTCGTGTTGGGACTCGGCGGCGTCCTCCTCACGGTCGAGCGAGTCGATAGCGACGGGGACGACCCGGAGGATCCTGACGGAGCGTCGTAATAGGTCCCGCCCGCCGACGGTCGGCCCATTCCCAACGGTGATAGCTGCGGAAGCGCTTTTAACACGGGGGCGGTTGTATCCCCACAGAACGATGGCGGGAGATTCGCCGGCTGGGCGACCGAAGGGGACGATAGCGGAGGTCCGGCATCGCCTCGCCAGAACGTGGGAGATGCTCGTGGGCTCCGAGATCGAGGTTCGGCCGTTTCGACCGGGCGAGGACGGACCGCTGGGGTCGTTCGCCGTCCCGCCGGACGAACGGGAAGTCGAGCGGTACTGGGTGAACGCGCCGTATGCGTACATCGTCATCACCTACAGCGACGACCGGAGCGAGCACCGCTACTACGCGGTCGAGCCCTCGCTCGATGAGTTCGAACGTTCACTTTTGGACCGCGTAAGCGACGACGTCCGGGACCCGTTGCTCTATCGCGACGGGACCGGCCAAACCGACGAAGCGACCCTGCGGGCGGAGGTCGAGACGCTGTTGGAGGAGTACGGCGTCGAGGTCGGGATGGACACCTTTCACACGCTCATTTATTACCTCTATCGCGACTTCCGTGGGTTCGGAAAGATCGACCCGCTGCTCAACGACCCACACATCGAGGACATCTCCTGTGACGGCTACGACCTCCCGATCTTCGTCTATCACGACACCTACGCCGACGTGGAGACGAGCATCTCCTTCGGCCAGCAGGAGCTCGATAACTACGTCATCCGCCTCGCCCAGCAGTCCGGCCGCCACGTCTCGATCGGTGATCCGATAGTCGAGACGACGCTTTCCGACGGGTCGCGCGCAGAGCTGGCGCTGGGCGAGGAGGTGACCCCCCGCGGCTCCGCGTTTACCATCCGGCAGTACGCGGAGGACCCCTTCACGCCGATCGACCTCGTCGACTTCGGGACGTTCTCGATCGAACAGATGGCCTACTTCTGGCTCTGTATCGAACACAACAAGAGCCTCATCTTCGCCGGCGGCACCGCCTCCGGGAAGACGACCTCGATGAACGCGGTCTCGATGTTCATCCCGCCGCGTGCGAAGGTCCTCACCATCGAGGACACCCGGGAGCTGTCGTTGTATCACGACAACTGGCTCTCGTCGATCACCCGCGAACGACTCAACGAAGGCGCCGACATCGACATGTACGATCTGTTGCGCTCGGCGTTGCGCCACCGGCCCGAGTACATCATCGTCGGCGAGGTGCGAGGTGAGGAGGCCGTCACGCTGTTTCAGGCGATGAACACGGGCCACACGACGTTCTCGACGATACACGCCGACTCGATCGAGACGGTCATCAACCGGCTGGAGAACGACCCGATCAACGTCCCCCGGGCGATGGTTCAATCGCTGGATATGCTCTCGATCCAGACGCTCGCGCGGATCGGCGGGGATCGGGCGCGCCGCTCGAAGGTGATAGGTGAGATCGGCGGCATCGACCAGCGGACCGGCGAGCTCGATTACTCCTCGGCGTTTAACTGGGTCGCGGACACGGATCGGTTCCGGCGGAGCGATTCGCGGTTGATGGAGGAGATACAGACCGAACGCGGCTGGAGCCGGGCGGAACTGTTGCGTGAGATCCGCCGTCGCGAGCGGTTCCTCGACCTCCTCCAGCGGCTCGGCGTGAACGATTATCGCCAGTTCACCGCGCTTGTGAACGAGTACTACGCCGACCCAGACCGCGCGATGGAGCGGGTCGAAACGCGGGCCCGGGAGGCGGGGATCGACATGGACGCCGTACCGAGGGTCGAAACTGGCGGCGACCGGAGGTCCGCCGGAACGGCGGGGACAACGTCCACCGCCGACGTGGAATGATCCGCCATCTGCCGCTCCTCGTGGCCATCGCCTGCGCCCTCATGTTCGTCGTGGGCCATCTCAACCGTCGGGTGAACCTCGTCCTCACCCGCCTCGCGCTGCGTCTTTTCGGCGAATATGTTGTTGTCGACGAGGCCCGACGGGAGCGGCAGCGGGACCTCCTTCGTGCGGCACACGTCAGCGGCACACACCGCGTCTATGCGGCCCGAACGATGTTGTACGCGGTCGTCTTCGGCCTCATCGGGAGCGTCGTCGGCGTCTACCTCGGCGGGCCGTTACTGCGGGTGATCGAGGCGGCCGGCGAGTCGATCACCCTGACCGTTCCCGCGTCATTGGGCTTTCTCACCGCGTTGAACGACCTCCCGGAGGCCGGTCTCGGCGAGCTCTTCGTCATCTACCTGCTCTCAGCGATGACGGTCGGCGTGGGGGTCGCGCTCGCGACGTATTACGCCCGCTGGGAGCTACTCGCACAACGTGCCGCGGCGCGTGCCTCCCAGATCGACGCCACCCTTCCTCGGACGGTCGCGTTCGTCTACGCGCTCTCGCGGTCGGGGATGGCCTTCCCGGCGGTGATGAACACCCTCGCCGAACACGAGGAGGTCTACGGCGAGGCGGCATCCGAACTGGCGGTCGCGGTTCGTGATATGAACGCCTTCGGGACCGACGCGTTGACCGCGCTCCAGCGGACCGCAAAGCGGACACCCAGCGAGGACCTCTCGGAGTTCTCCGAGAACTTGGCGTCGGTGCTCGGGTCGGGACAGTCGCTCTCACGGTTCCTTCGGGCACAATACGAGCGATACCAGGCCGAGGCGGAGGCGAAACAGGAGCAGTATCTGGAGCTGCTCTCCACGTTCGCGGAGGCGTACGTCACGGCGCTCGTCGCCGGGCCGCTCTTTTTCATCACTATCCTCGTCGTGATCGGTCTCGTCTTGGAGGATACGCTCGCGCTGTTGCGTGTCGTGGTGTATCTCGCCATCCCGCTCGCGACGTTCGGCTTCGTCGTGTACGTCGACAGCGTGACCGCTGGTCCCGGGGGCTCGAAGGCGGTCTCGCTTGAGGAACGCGGGAGCGACGCACGGACGGTCGGCGTCGCCGAGGGTGGATCCGTGGGTGTTGCCGACGGCGGGATCGCGGAACCGAACGCCACGGGGGTGACGGATCGGTGGACGGTAAACCGCGAGCGGCTCGACGCCAGAGATCGGTTACAGCAGCTCCTCGAATGGCTTTCCGCACCGGTCGACCACGTCCTCGCGAACCCGGGATCAACGGCGGCGGTAACGGTTCCGATCGCGCTCGTCTGGATCTGGGTCACCGCGTTTCCGGTGACCATCGGGCCGCCGACACGGATGATCGCCCAAGTCGACGGCGCGCTTATCAGCGGGGTGGCGTTCGTCCTGTTCGGCTATGCGTTGGTGTATGAGATCGACAAGCGTCGAACGAGGCGTCTGGAGGTCGAGATCCCGGACTTCCTCGACCGGTTCGCCAGCATCAACGAGGCGGGGACGTCCATCGTCCAAAGCGTTCGACGGGTGAGCGCCACCGACCTCGGCGCGCTCAGCCCGGAACTCCGCCGGACCGAGCGCGACGTGGCGTGGGGGGCGGACGTCGCTGGTGCCTTTTATCGGTTGGCACGCCGCGTCCGATCGTCGATCCTCACCCGTGCGGTCGCGCTGATCACCAACGCGATGCAGGCGAGCGGGGACATCGGACCGGTGCTCCGTATCGCCGCCGACGAGACGAGGGCGACCGAGCGGCTTCGTCGCGAGCGGCGGCAGGTCATGTTGACGTATCTGATCGTGATCTACCTCTCGTTCCTCGTGTTCTTGGGGATCGTGGCGGCGATGTCAGTTTCGTTCATCCCAGCGATCGAGGCGGCGAACATCGGCGCGGCAGGAGAGGAAACACCGGGTGGGTTCGGCGGCATCGGCGACGCCATCGGGGAAATCGACGTCTTCGAGTACGAGTTGATCTTCTTTCACGCCTCGGTGATTCAGGCGATCTGCTCGGGGCTGGTCGCCGGACAGTTGGGGGAGGGGTCGGTCCGTGACGGGGTCAAACACGCCGTCATCCTCCTCGCGATCACGGGGATCGCGTTCACCGTGATGGGGCTGTGATGGGGCCGTGATGGAGGAAGGACGCGATTATCCCCGTCGCCATCGAGGGAGGGATATGGACCCGCAGTCGACCTACGACCGGATCGCCGAACACTTCTCGCAGACACGGGAGTATCCCTGGCCCGAGGTGGAGACGTTCCTCTCTGACCGGTCCGCGGAGGTGGCGCTCGATCTCGGCTGTGGCAACGGTCGGCACGTCGAGGCGCTCACCGCCTGTGCCGAGCGAATCATCGGGCTCGACCTCAGTCGGGGGCTGCTCCGTGAGGCGACGATCCGGGCGACCGAGCGGGGCTATGCCGACCGGACGACGTTTCTCCACGGCGACGCCTCGCGGCTTCCGCTTGAGGGCGACGTGATCGATCTCGCGGTGTACGTCGCGACGCTGCACCACCTTCGGACGCGGGAGGAGCGCATCCGGAGCCTCGATGAACTGGCTCGCGTGCTTTCGCGGGACGGCGTCGGCCTCGTGAGCGCGTGGAGCACCGCACACGATCGCTTCGACCGCGAGGTGGGCTTCGATACGACGGTCGATTGGACCTTGCCGGGCGGCGAAACCGTCCCCCGGTTCTATCATATCTACTCGCCGGGCGAGTTCGAGCGCGACCTCGGGGAGAGCGCGCTCGACGTCGTCGATGTGCGTGTCTCCAGCGGGAACTGCTACGGGGTCGTTCGATCGTCCGTCTGACTATCAGATCAGATATTTTGAGCCGCAGGTTAAATATCGGCAGTCAAGGCGATTGAGGTAATGGCAGATCGTGCCCTCCGCCGTCGTCTCGGTCGGCTGGTCCCTGACGTCATCGCACGGAGTTATCTCGTAAAGTTCCTCGCCGTATTGATACTGATCCTCGTCCTGATAGGCGGGGTCGGGGCCGTCACGTACGCGGAGACCACGGCGGAACTTGAGAGCGACGCGGAGGCCGAGTACGTCGCTCTCGCACAGCTCATCGGGGCCGAAACGACGGCTTGGGAGGCCGAACGGGGCGACATCGCACGGGAGGCCGCGAGCGAGGTGGCCGAGATCGAGGATCCCGATGACGCCATGCCAGCGCTGCGCTGGGTCCAGCAGGAAACGGCAGCGGACGTCGTCGGCGTCCACCTCGTCGAACGCGAGGGCGCGACCGTCCTCGCGAGCAGCGCCGACGATCCCCCTGAGGCGTTCAACCCCCCGCGATTCGACCACGACGCGGTTGGGGATGGGAGCGTGATCGTCACCGAACAGTACCAGCCGCGAGACCTCACCGGCGGGGCGATGCGCACCGAAAACCGGATCGCGTTCGTCGCGGCCGTCGACGAGGACCGCGTCGTCGCCGTCGAAACGAGCATCGACTGGGCGCTCGCCGAGTTGAACGCCAACGATCACGCCACCGTCGCGCTCGTCGACGAGGACGGGTCGATCCTCGGGTCCGACGGGGACCTCCGGGGAAGCTACGAGGGGGAAAACTGGGAGGCGATGGAGGGGGCCACGGAGCCGGCGTACCTCGGTACGACCGGCTCCATCGTCACCGACTGGGACGAACGGGTCACCGCGTACGCCCCCGTCGAGGGAACCGACTGGACCGCCGTCGTGCACGTCTCACCGGACGACGCCTTCGCGGTCGCCGACGGCGTCGCACAGAGCATTCTGGTTATGCTCGCGGTGGCGGTCGTCGGACTGGGTCTCCTCGGGGCCACCCTCGGCCGCGACACGGTCGTGGAGCTGAACCGGCTCGGGGCGCGCGCACACGACCTCGAAGCCGGCGAACTGGACGTCGACCTCTCCACGCATCGGCGCGACGAGTTGGGTCAGCTTTACGGCTCGTTCGACTCGATGCGTGACTCGCTTCGTGACGAGATCGAAACGGCCAGCACACAGCGTGAGCGCGCCGAGCGGGCGAAAGCCGAAAGCGAGGCGTTTGCCGAACAGCTGTCGCGACGTGCGGCCGAGTTCGGCGAGACGATGCGGGCCTGTGCCGATGGCGACCTCACGGCACGGATCGACGCGCGGCCCGACGACCCCGAGGCGTTGCGCGAGGTGGCGACCGCGTTCAACGAAACTATGGCCGACCTGGAGGGGACGGTCGCGGAGGTCGACGCCTTCGCCGAGGAGGTCGCCGACGCGAGCGAGGCGGTCACCGCCGGCGCGGACGAAGTCGTCGAGGCCGGGCGTGAGACGAGCGACGCCGTCGACGAGATATCCGCCGGGGCGGAGCGACAGAGCACGGACCTGGGGTTGGTCGCCGACGAGATGGAGGACATGTCGGCGACGATAGAGGAGGTCGCCGCCTCGGCAGAGGAGGTGGCTCGGACCTCGGAGCGGGCCGACGAGCGCACCGTCGAGGGGCGTGATGCGGCCGCCGCCGCCGTCGACGAACTGCACACGATCGACCGTCGGTCGGAGTCGGCCGCGGAGACGATCGCGGCGCTTGAGGCGGAGATGTCCGAGGTGGATGCGATCGTCGAGACGATCGCGGAGATCGCCGACCGGACGAACCTGCTCGCGCTCAACGCGTCCATCGAGGCCGCCCGCGCCGGCGAGGCGGGCTCGGGGTTCGCCGTCGTCGCCGAGGAGGTCAAACGGCTCGCCGAGGAGACCCAGTCGTCCGCGGCGGAGGTGGAGTCGCTGATCGACGACCTCGGCGAGCGGACGGACGCGAGCGTCGAGGAGATGGCGACGATCCGCGAGCGCGTCGAGGAGGGTGTCGCGGTCGTCGAGGCCGCCGAGACCGCACTTGCGGACGTCTCCGAGCAAGTCGCGGCGGCCGACGACGGCGTGCAGGAGATCACGGGCGCGATGGACGCACAGGCGAACGCCGTGAGCGAGGTGACCGGCGCGGTGGACGAGCTCGCGGGGATCAGCGAACAGACGACCGCGGAGGCGACGACGGTCGCGTCGACGGCCGAGGAGCAGGTCGCCACCCTCGGAACCGTCTCCGAGAGCGCCCACGAACTCGAACGGCGGGCGAGCG
>PWGU01000179.1 GCA_003554605.1 Halorubrum sp. | reverse complement strand
TGCCGTCGGGGTCGACGACGGCGACGTCGATCGACTGCTCGCCCGGCGTCGTCACCTCCGGGGTTGGCTGTGCATCGAGTTCGGTCGCGGCGAGCCCATCGATGTTGCCGATCATCCCCATCATCACGCTGAGGCTCGCGACGCCGACGACGAGCGCGATGACCAACCGCACCGGTAACCCCTCGATCGCCCGCTCGTCCGCCAGGAAATCGGTTCGGTTCCGGTCGAATCCTCCAGAGTTGTCCTCCATCATGGGCCGGGTTGGCCCCGTCTTTATTGATAAAGCGTCGGGTCGAACGCCGGCGACCATTTATATCCGATGACGCGGCCAGCGGTCCCCATGTACGTACTTGGACGCCACGACAAGGACTCGATGCGGCCGACGGTCCATCTCGGCGAGTTCCTCGCGCGTGACGGGAGCGCCGGCGCGGCGGTCGGGGTGGACGTCGACGGTCCCCACGCCGCGCTCGTCGTCGGCAAGCGTGGCACGGGAAAGTCGTACACGCTCGGGGTCATCGCCGAGGGCCTCGCGGACGCCCCCGGCGTCTCGCCGATCGTCGTCGACCCGATGGGCGTCTTCGATGGCCTCACGGCGATGGGCGGCACCGTGGTCGAACCCGCGGTTCGACCGGCCATGCTCCCGCCGGCGACGTGGCCCGATCTGCTCGGGTTGGACCCTGCGGGCGGCCCGGGTGGGTTGCTCTGGCGGGTCGTGGCGAGGGCCGTCGATCGTCACGGGGAAGCGACCTCGATCGATACGTTCCGCGAGACGCTCGCGTCGATTGACGCCGCGGACGCAACGAGGCGCGTGGTCGGAAACCATCTCGACCTCGCGGCCTCCTGGGACGTCTTCGACGCCGAGGCACCGCCGATCGCGACCCTGCTCGACGGGACACCGACGGTTATCGACCTCGCGGGAACGCCCGACGTCGCCGGCGGTGCGGTCGTCCGCTCGCTCGCCCGGGGGCTCTATGACGCCTGTGTCGCCGGCGACGTCCCGCGACTCCCGTGGTTATTGATCGACGAGGCACACGCGTATTTCGACGGGATCGCCGACCCCGCGTTGCGGACGGTCTTGACGCGCGGGCGCGCCCCCGGCGTCTCGCTCGTCTGTGCGACCCAGCGGCCGGAGGCCCTCCCGCCGGTCGCGATCTCCCAGGCGGACCTGATCCTCGCACACCGACTCACCGCCGAGCGCGACGTCGAACGGCTCCGTGAGGCCGAGTCGACCTATCTCGAGGGGAGCCTCGCCGGGCGGCTTCCGGAGGGGGTCGGCGAGGCGCTCGTCGTCGACGACGCGACGGAGGAGGCACACGCCGTGCGTGTCCGCACGCGTCGCACCGAACACGGGGGGTCGAGCCCACGGGCGAGCGACCTCGCGTCGTCACCGGTCGTGTAGCGTCGTCACCACGCCGCCTCCGACCGCGGATCCAAAACGCACAACACGGTCGACGGCCACCGCTTCGCATGGAACAGAGCCTCGCGGGATTTCTCCTCGTTGCCGCCGGCGGGTTCCTCGGTGCGGTCTCCCGGTACGGGATCGACCTCGCGACCGGGGACGTGACGGGCGTCGGCACGTTCACCGTGAACGTGATCGGCTCCTTCGCGCTGGGTCTTCTCGTGACGCAGGCGACCACAACTCGCACCCAGCTGTTCGTCGGGACCGGCGCGCTCTCGTCGTTCACGACCTACAGCACGTTCGCGGACGACGCCGTAACCCTCGGAACGGTCGACGGGGGAATCTACGTGCTTGCTAGCTACGCTGTCGGGTTGACCGCAGCCGCGGCCGGACTATTCGTGGGGAGGCGACTGTGACCGACCCGCTCATGGCCGCCCTGCTCGTCGGCCTCGGCGGGTCGCTCGGGGCGGCGAGTAGGCATGCGGTCGGGATCACCATCGAGGGACGCGAGTCGGTCGTCGTCGTCAATGCCCTCGGGAGCTTTACGCTCGGCGTCGTCCTCGCGGCACCGGTCGGATCCACGGCCCTCTGGATCGTCGGTATCGGATTCTGTGGGGCGTTTACGACCTTTTCGTCGTTCGCCGTCGAGACGGTCTCGACGGCCGAAGACGGCGAGGTCGGCGTCGCGTCGGCGTTCGCGGTCGGAAACCTACTTTCGGCGCTTCTCGGGCTCGGCATCGGGCTCGCGGTGGGCGCGCTCGCGGTGTAGTGTAATTCCTGAGCGGGATCGTTCGCCACCGTGGTGCGTTTGGAGGCGCGGTCGGGATCGACGGGGTGATCGTCGCCGTGCGATGGCGGCTTATAAGCAGGTTATAACAGGTCGTTCGAGACCAGCCGGTCGACGGCCTCGCGAAGCCGCTCCTCGCTCGCCGCATACGAGATCCGCGCGTAGCCGGGCGCGTTGAACGCGCTCCCCGGCACGCAGGCGACGGCCGCCTCCTCGATCGCTTCCGTACACCACGCCTGATCGTCGTCGTCAACGGGCAACATCATATAAAACGCCCCGTCGCCGACGTCGACGTCGACGCCGTGTTCATCGAACAGGTCGACGAGGAGGTCACGGCGCTCCTCGAAGGCGGCGCGCATCTCCTCGACCTCGTCGTCGGTGTTTGTGAGCGCCTCGACGCCGGCGTGCTGGACGAAGTTCGTTGCACACGAAACGGAGTGTGAGTGCAACTTGCCCGCCTGGCCGACGAACTCCTCGGTGGCGTGGAGGTAGCCGAGCCGCCAGCCGGTCATCGAGAAGGCCTTCGAGAAGCCGTTGATCGTGATCGTCCGGTCGCCCATCCCATCGAGGCTCGCGAGCGAGGTCTGCTCGACGCCGTAGGTGATCCGCTCGTAGATCTCATCGGAGATGACGGCGATGTCGTGTTCGACCGCGAGGTCGCGGACGCCCTCTAGGGCGGCGTCCGAGAACACCGCGCCCGTCGGGTTCGACGGCGAGTTGATCACGAGCAGTTCGGTGTCGTCGGAGACGACCTCGGCGAGCTCGTCGAGGGCGGGTTCGAGCTGGAACCCGTGCGGGGCGAGGTCGACACGCGAGAGGGTCCCGCCGGCAAGTTTGGCCATCGCCTCATACGAGACCCATGCGGGGTCGAGCAGGACGACCTCGTCGCCGTCGTCGATGAGCGTCCCGAATATCTCGTACAGCGCCTGCTTGCCGCCGGGGGGGACGATCACCTCGTCGGCGGTCGCATCGATGCCGTTGCCGCGAAGCTTCTCCGCGATGGCTTCCCGAAGCTTGGGGATGCCGTTCGAGGAGGTGTAGCCAGTGTGGCCGGCGTCAAGGGCGGCCTTGCCCGCCTCGACGACGGTTTCGGGCGTGTCGAAGTCGGGTTCGCCGACCGAGAGGTCGATCACGTCGGCGCCCGCCGCCTTCCGTTCCGCCGCAAGGTTCGATATCGCCAGCGTCGCGCTGGGCTCTACACGTTCGATCCGGTCCGAGTAGTCGTATGGGGTGCTCATTCGAGTAGCTCCGTGTGTTCAGGTGTCCGCAGGGCCGAGTTCCTCAGCAAGGTCGATCGCGGCGTGAACCGCGTCCGCGCCCTTCTCGACGCGCTCGCGCGCTTCGGCTCCGGACATTCCGGGGCCGCTCACGCCGAAGGTGACGGGGGTGTCGCGATCGAGGCTCACGTCGGTCACCGCGGCGGCGGTCGCCTCGGCGATCACGCGGTCGTGGTCGGTGTCGCCCGTGACGATCGCGCCGACGACGGCGACGGCGTCGATCCCCTCACGTCGTGCGAGGCGATCGGCGGCGAGCGGGCTGTCGTATGCGCCCGGAACCGCGATCTCGTCGCCGATGACGGCGTCGCGTTCCGCGGCCGCCTCACGGGCGGCCTCGGCCATCGGCTCCGTGACGGAATCGTTGAACCGTGCGACGACCAGTCCCAGCGTAACCATACGGATCGCTCGCGCGGGCGACGGCAAATGTCTACCGTTCCGGGACGACGGATCCCCCGCGGTCCCACCGTGGATACCAACGCATAAATCACGGAAGTGTGAAGCGGGGCGCAATCCGATCGGCCATGAGCGAAATAGCCCTCGCAGCGGACTTCGCGATCATCGTCGTCGTGGCGACAGCGGTGGGGCTGCTCGCTCGACAGACCGGCCAACCGACGATCATCGCCTACATCCTGACCGGGATCATTCTCGGACCTGTCGCCTTCGACATCGTCACCGACGAGGGCCTCGTCGACCTGATGGCCGAACTCGGATTCGCGTTCCTGCTGTTCCTGCTCGGGCTCAAGATGCGGTTTAAAGACATCCAGGAGATCCTTCGGCCCGTCACGAACGTCGCGTTCGGCCAGACCGTCCTCCAGACGGCGCTCGCGTTCCTCGTCGCGTGGGCGCTCGGGTTCGACACGACGGAAATCCTCGTGATCGCTCTCGCGACCGTCTTCGGGGCGACCCCGATCATCGTGAAGATCCTCACGGACAAAGACGAGATCACGAGCATGCCCGGCAAGATCGACGTCGGGGGGCTGATCGTCCAGGACATCTACCTCGTCGTCGTCCTCGCGCTGTTCGCCGCCGACGACCTCGGCGGCGCGGCCGACATCGCGACGACGCTCGGGGTCATCCTCGTGATGATCTCGTTCATCGGGATCTTCTCGCTCGCCTCCTCCCGATACGTGCTCCCGAAGCTGTTCCGCCGCGTCGCGGACAACAAGGAGGTCTTTCTCATCGTCGC
Source organism: Halorubrum sp. (assembly GCA_003554605.1). Classification (GTDB taxonomy): domain Archaea; phylum Halobacteriota; class Halobacteria; order Halobacteriales; family Haloferacaceae; genus Halorubrum. The sequence continues at coordinate 23,004 of PWGU01000179.1, read as the reverse complement.
CATCGCGTGGGCGTTCCTCTTCGTCGCCATCGCGGAGGGCGCGGACCTCTCCGCAAAGGTCGGCGCGTTTCTCGCCGGAATCAGCCTCGCACAGCTCCCCTACAGCAAAGAGCTTGAGGACCGGATCACCCCGATCACCAACTTCTTCATCCTCGTCTTCTTCGCGACCATCGGCCTCCAGATCGACGGGCTCAACGCCTTGCTCGCCTACTGGTGGCAGGCGATCGTCGCGTCGATCATCCTCATGGTCGGGAACTTCTGGATCATGTTCTATCTCATCGACCGCGAGGGCTTCAGCGTCGAGACCTCCTTTTTGGGGTCGATCAACATGATCCAGGTCAGCGAGTTCTCGCTGATCGTCGGCGCGCTCGCGCTCGATCAGGGGCTGATCGAATCGGACGTGCTCGGCTATCTCAGCCTGATGGCGCTGTTCACGATGAGGGTCTCGACGTACGTCATCGCGTATAATCACACGATCTACGCGAAGCTCGAACCGTGGTTCCGTCGGTTCGAATCGGAGGGGGACAAAAGCGACGCCCTTTCACAATATCGAAACCACGCGATCGCGATCGGCTACGACGAGATCACAGAGCGGGCGCTCCCGAATCTCGAGGCACGATACGGCGAGGTCGTCGTCATCGACCGCCGCACCGACCACATCGATGAGATCGAACGTGAGGGGCGATATTCGTCCGTCTTTGGCGACTTCCGACACACGGAGGTTCGAAAGGAGGCGAACCTGAAGGGGGCGGACTTCGTGCTCTCTTCGAGCGTCGAGCGGGAGGTCAACGAGGCGCTTTTGTCCGAAGTCGCCGACGACGCGACGGTGTTCGTCGAGGCCGACCGGATCGACGACGCCCGCGCGTTGTACGACCTCGGGGCCGACTACGTCATTATGAGCACACACCTGACTGCCGAGAAGCTGGCGACGTACGTCGAACTCCATGCCACGGATCGTGCGGCCTTCGAGGGGGCGATAGCCGGCGACATAGCGGAGATACTGGCCCGCCAGCGACGGAGTCGCGACCGGTTCGGCGGCCATGCGGCGATCGACGGTCACGGGGGTGATGGGGATGACTGAACAGCTGATCATCGCGCTCGCGGTGCTCTTCGTCGCCGCGGGGCTGCTCTCGCTGGTTGCGAACCAGTTCGGGCTCTCGCCGATCCCGTTTTATATCCTCGCCGGCCTCCTCGTCGGCAGGTTCGAGTTCGTGACGCCGGGGGAAGTGTTGACGCTCGCACAGTGGGGGATCGCCTTCCTCGTGTTCGTCTTCGGGATCCGGCTCGACTTCTCGAACGTCCAGTCGGTCCTTCGGGACGCGGAGGTCGCGGCGTCGATCCAACTGCTCACCGTCGGTCCGGTCGCGTTCGCCATCGGCTACGCCTTCGGCGACCTCTTCGGCTTCGAGGAGCCGCTGCGGAACGCGCTGTATTTCAGCGCGGCCGTCGTCCTCAGCTCCTCGCTCGTCGGCGGGCAGGTCCTCCGGCGGGAGATCCAGGACAACCTCGTTCACGGGCGGCTCGCCTCCTCGATCCACTTTTTCGATGACCTCGTCGCGATCGCGGTTCTGCTCGTCATCACCGCCGACGCCTTCACCGCCGATGCGATCACCTCACAGCTCGGCTACGGCGTCCTGTTCCTCGCCGTCGGCCTCCTGTTTTATCGCCACGGCTTCCCGATCCTCGTCCGGCTCGCCGACGGCGACGGCGAACTCGTGCTCGTCGGCAGCATCTCCATCCTCGTCGCCTTCCTCGCGGCCGCCGAGTACGTCGGCCTCTCGATCGTCGTCGGCGCGTTCGCCGCGGGGATCGCCATCCGGGAAGACGGGACGAACGCGCTCGACGTGCGCAACGGGATCGACTCCATCGCCGACTTCTTCGGGGCCATCTTCTTCGTGACCATCGGCGCGCTCGTCTCCGTCCCCTCCCCCGAGGTGGCGATCATGGCGGCGGTGCTCGCCGGGCTCGTGTTCATCCTCAACCCGCTCGTACATACGCTTGCGTTCGTGTATGAGGGATATGACGCCCGAACGGCGTTCCTTGCGAGTTCCAGCCTGAACCAGGTGAGCGAGTTCTCGCTCATCATCGCGATCCAGGCGCTGTTGCTCGGGACGATCGCCGACGCGCTCTTCGAGGCGATCATCCTCGCCGCGGTCGTGACGATGGCGCTCACGCCCGCCGCCCGCCGGTGGAAGGATCGGGTCTTTCAGGTCGTCATCTCGCGGCTTCTCGGCGGCCAGCGAAGTAGAAAGGTCGACGAGCGAAGCGAGGTCGACGCGGATCTCGACGATCACGTCATCATTCTCGGCTACGGACGGCAGGGCCGGCGTCTCGTCGAGCGGCTCGAAGCGGTCGATCGGTCGTACGTGGTGATCGAAAACGACCCGATCCTATGGGACGACCTCCGGGCGAACTGTCGAAACTACGTCCTCGGCGACGCGATGTCCGAATATCCCTGGAAAAAAGCGGGGGTCGACCGCGCCTCCCTCGTCGTCTCGACGGTCGATCAGCGGGAGATCTCCGAGACGATTCTGGCGCTTGAGGCCGATGCGGACCTGCTGCTTCGCTCGGCCTCCACGGACGAGGCGGAGGTGCTGCTCGATGCCGGTGCGACGTACGTCACCGTGACGAACGTCGTCGCCGGCAAGGAGCTCGTCGAGATCGTCGAAGCGATATTCGACGGCGGAACGCCGCCCTCGGCGCTCAAAGCCGAACACCTCAAAACGCTCGAAGCCATCGAACGCGACGGTTTCGATACCCGCTATTCGCGCTACTGAGTCCCGCCCTCAGAACGGTCCACCGAGCGATTCGTGGACGAAAAAGATCAACGCGAGCCCGACGAGAAACATGGGGACCGTGAGCACGAGCGACAGCTCGAATGCCCCGGCCATCCCCAGCGCGGCGACGACGAGCAGGCCGACGGCGACCGCGTAGATCGTGAGGTTTCGTCCGACCCGAACGAGATCTGCCGTATCGATCACGGCTATATCTGTCGAACGGGCGCAAAAGGGCTGTCGATCCCGTGAGCGTGTCCATGGGAACCGAACCGATCGATCGGTAGCACCGAACGGATCGAGTCGATTTGTTGTCCGATCGCGTCCGCGATATCCCCCGGCGACGCGCCTATACCGCTCTGTCCCGTATGTGGTTCCATGAGCGAGACCGAAACCGCGACGCTCGGCGGCGGCTGCTTCTGGTGTGTCGAGGCGGCGTTCAAGGAACTCCCAGGCGTGCTTGAGGTCACCTCCGGCTATGCCGGCGGTCACACGGAGGACCCGACCTACCGGGCGGTCTGTAGCGGGCGAACCGGCCATGCCGAGGTCGTCGCCGTGGAGTACGATCCCGGGAGGCTCTCGTATCCGGACATCCTGAAGGTGTTTTTCACGGTGCACGACCCGACCCAGCTCAACCGACAGGGGCCCGACGTGGGGAGCCAGTACCGGTCGATCATCCTGACGCACGACGACGAGCAGGCGCGGATCGCCGCGGAGTACGTCGAGGAACTCGAAAACGAGGGCGTCTACGACGACGAGATCGTCACCGAGATCGAGCCCCTCTCGACGTTCTACCGCGCCGAGGAGAAACACCAGGACTACTACGAGAAGAACCCGGGCGACGCCTACTGTACGTTCCACGCCGACCCGAAGATCGAGAAGGTTCGAAAGCTGTTCGTCGAGGCCGAAGGCTGACTCTCCATCTCGGCTGATTCGGACCGGACCCGTCCCGGTCACCCCGGTAAACTGCTCACCCGACCGCCCGGTATGCGGCGTCGGGACGGGCTGCGGGGGACGGTTATCTGCATCGTATCGACGTCGCGATCGATCGCGGCCGTCGGTCGCTCCCATCGGTTGAAGAGTCGGGTTCGGGGGCGGTGTGGGAGCGGGTTGCCCGAACCCGGATGCGCACGGACGACGGACGGTGGAAGCGAGTGCCCGGCCCGCCGTGCCCGGTACGGGGGGTAGCCGGCCGGTTTCGTCCGCGGCATCTTCGAGGATGTGGATCCACCTAAAGAAGCCATCGCCCCAACTATTCGTCCTGATAATTTGTGGCGGGTCGTGTTGTCCCAGCGGCACCGCGGACGGCGGTTGCCGGCGGCGTTCGACGAGTTGTTCGGCAGGAACGACGGGTCAGGAATCGCGTGTCCTCGCTGTCACTGTGGGCGATCGATGAAAGGCGAAGGGAGGCGGGTTGGTGGGCGATCGGCAACACGACGGACCCCCAGATCGTGTCGGGCCGTTCACCCGGTGGCGGGACGGGCGCGGTCGATTTGTCTGCCGAATCCAACGAGAAAAGCGTCGGTCTCCGGCAAACAGCTCTAAGGCCTTCTCACGTTTAAAGGTAGGCGTTTACGGACGGGATACCGATCGGCTCACACGTCCACGCGAAGCGAGCGCCGGAGCGCCCGTTCGAGGTTGTCGAGCTCGGCGTCGAAGTTGCGCTTAAAGAACGTCTCGACGCCCGGCAGGCGACCGTCGACGACGAACTCGTTCGCGAGCCGACAGCCGCCGTCGGTCTCGGTGATCGTGTGTTCGCCGGTGACGCGGAACGCGCTCGACCGGCCGACGAACTTCACGCGCCGGGGCGGGTCGCGAACGACCTCCTCGGTTTCGACGGCGATCGTCGAACGGATCATCGGGATCGGCAACGAGACCTGCCACGTCGCGCGCCCCTCGCCGTGGACGGTGAAGGTGTCCACCACGCTGATCGCGCCGGCGCGCTGTTCGGCGTCCGAGATGAACGCCCACACGTCCGCAGGGGGCGCGTCGAACTCGAACGTCCGGGAGACTCGGACGGTCATCGTTGGACGCTACGCGCGGCGGGAACTAAAAGGAACGGAGTCGCCGGCAGCCGGCTACGGGCGTTCGGCGGCCGGGAACCGGTAGCCGACTGCCGCCGATCGACCGCCGATCAGTTCCGGTCGGCGAACGCCTCGACGACTGCCTCGGTGTCCTCGACGACCCGATTCCGGTCGATGTTCTCGCCCCGATAGGTCCGCTCGACGACGGCGTCGGGGTTGGCGAGGAACGTCACGACGGGGTGTGCGAAGTCGTAATCTTCGAGTCGGTCGCTCTCGGTCGTCCGCTCGAAGCCGATCCCCATCTCCTCGGCGACGAGCGATTCGGCCTCCTCGGGCGTCTCCGGCCGGAGGTAGTGCCAGTTGCCGAGCGAGAGATCGGCACCGATCGTCTCGGCGTTGTCCGCGAGCGCCTCGGCGTCGTCACGCTCCGGGTCGAACGTGATCGGCAGGAACGCAACGTCGTCGGTGAGCCCCGCCTCGTCGATCATCCCCTGTACCCCGGCGAGCTGGTTGAGGAGGATCCCACACTCCGCCGGACAGTAGGTGAAGATCGCTGTGAGGATCATGGTTCGGTCGATCGACTCCACGTCGATCGTCTCCCCGTTGAGTGGGTCTTCGAGCTCGATCGACGGGAGCGATTGGCCGTAGGCCGGATACGCGAGCGCCTCGCTTTCGGCGACTTGATCGGACTGTTCGCCGAGGACGACCCCTTCGGGGCCATCGTCGAGTACCGCCGAACAGCCCGCGAGCAACGTCGCCGTCGCCGCCCCCATACCGCCAAGCAGCCTCCGTCGGTCCATATCCGACCCGAAGCGATCGTCGAATAAAACGCGTCTGGTGCGTTCGACGAACGAGCTTTACTCCGCCGTCAAAACGGCGTGTAGTAGGGGATCGGCGGGTGCGGCAGGGGAACGCCGAGCGCGAGCAACCCGTGCTGAAGCGGGATGTAGCCGAGCGCGATGAACGCAACGCCGAGCACGCGGTGGGCACGCATCCGCGTCGCCCGACTCACCGACGAGAGGAGGGTGCCGGTGAGAAACAGCGCCGGGATCGTCCCGATCCCGAGGACCCCGAGCGCCACGGCACCGCCGGCGGCATCGCCCTGGATGAACGCGTAGAGGAACGCCGGGTAGAGCAGGGGACAGGGCAACAGCCCGTGGGCGGCCCCGAGTCCGACTATCCGTCCGTCGCCGACCCATGCGTCGACACGGGGGACGATCCGCCCGGTCACGAAGCTGGAGGCGACTGTGAGCCCGGGTATCGGGACGTGACGGAACTCCAACGTTAGCGCGTACCGGAGGCCGACGGCGATGATGACGACCCCGACGAGCAGCCCCGTCAGCGCGTGGACGTCGCCGGCGATCGTCGTCACTGTCGGCCCCGTGATGAAGACGAGGCTTCCCGCGAGGCCGAACAGCCCGCCGAGGGCCGCATAGCTCGCCGTCCGGCCGAGGTTGAACAGGGTGTGCTGGCGGACCTGCCGCACCGTCAGGCGCTGCCCGCGCGTGCCGCCGTCGGTGCGCATTCGGTCCGCGTACATCGAGACCAGCGGGCCCCACATCCCGAGACAATGTGCGCCACCGAGCAACCCGATGAGGAGGAAGACGCCGAGCCCGAGCGGGTCGCTGGAGTGGATCGCGCCGCCGGCCGGCTCACAGCTCACCATCGGTTCTCACCCCCGGCGGACCGGGGCCGCTCGCGTGCCGGGCGCTTCACGATCGACCGGAGGGGGTGGACGTCCCTAACCGATCTGGTGGGCCTCTCGAACGGGGGGCTCGCCCGCGACGTCGCCCTGTCCATCCGGGACCGCCGGGGGTCACTCACCCGCGGCGGCGTCGATCTCCGCGATCAGCTCCGCGGCGTCCATCGTCCCGTCGCTCGCGTAGGCGACCCGGCCGTTCGGGTCGACCACGGCAGTGTACGGGACCGACGTCGCGTCGAGTTCGGTCGTCAACGTGAGGTCCTCGTCGATCCCGACCGTCCACGCGCCGTCGTGTTCACGCCACCAGTCGACGACCTCCCCGCGGTCGACGGAGACGTCTATCGGCTCGTTGGTGAGAGAGATCATCGTCGCGTCGACCTCTCGCTCGACCTCCCGAAGGGTCTCCATGTACGCCGCACAACTCGAACACCACGTGGCGAACAGCTCTACGACGGTCACGGAGCCGGGCTCGGGCACCTCCCGTCTCCCCGCCTCGCTGCCGGGCGCATCCAGCGTCTCGATCTCGACGGGACCGAGGATCGCTCCGTCATCGCGTCGGCGATGATATGCGTACGCGCCCCCGCCGAGGGCGATCCCGGCGGCGCCGGCGGCCGTGCTGAGGAGCGTGCGTCGGTTCATGGGTGTGGGTCTCGGCTCATGGGTGTGGCTCGGTATGCGAGTGCGTCTCGGCTCATGCGTGTGGCTCGGTATGCGAGTGCGTCTCGGTTCACGATTCGTGGGGGATCCGGCGGGCGGAGTTGGTCACGACGACGATGCTGCTCGCGGCCATCGCCAGGGCGGCGAAAAGCGGGTTGAGAAGCCCCGTGATAGCGAGCGGGATCGCGATGGCGTTATAGAGGAACGCCCAGCCGAGGTTGACGGTGATCCGGCGGTTCGTCCCACGCGTGAGCGTGAACAACTCAGGGATCGCCTCCAGTCGGTCGTCGAGGAGGACGGCGTCGGCGGCATCGGCGGCGAGGTCGGTCCCGCTCGCGACGGAGACGCCGAGGTCGGCCGCCGCCAACGCGGGCGCATCGTTGCTGCCGTCGCCGACCATCGCGACGCGCCCCTCGGCGGCGAGCCGGCGGACCGTCTCGGCTTTCGCCTCCGGGGGCACCTCCGCGAACGTCTCCGCAACCGCGGGATGCTCCCGGAAGCGGCTCGCGGCGGCCATGGAGTCGCCGGTGAGGACGACGACGCGCCTGCCGTCCTCGGCGAGCCGCGTCACGACCGCCTCCCAGCCCTCACGAAGCTCGTCGCCGACGACGACCACGCCCCGAACCGCCCCGCCCCAGCCGACGAATACGGGAACGTTTCCGCCCGCCTCGGCACGATCCGCCGTCTCGACGCACTCATCGGGGATGTCCCAGCCGTCCTCGAAGAGGGACCGATGGCCGACGAGGGTCTCGGAACCGTCGACCTGCCCGCCCACCCCGCGATCGAGCACCGAGACGGAGTCGGTATCGACCGGGTCGCGTTCGGCGGTCCGATCGGTCGAGTGGTCCACGGGGGGATCGGCGCCGCCCACGACGTCGGCCCCGCCGTCCGCCCGGGTGGCTCCGGCGGCTCCGCCCGAGTCGGTCGACTCCACGATCGCCCGAGCGACCGGGTGGACCGAGAACCGTTCGAGCGCGGCCGCCCGATCGAGGACACGCTCGGTCAAGTCGTCGTCAGCGGCGCGGTCGCCGGAGGAGTTGGCGGAGGCGTCGGTCGCGGCGGTCGACCCGACGGAAACGACCTCCAGTACGCTCATCTCGCCGTCGGTGAGCGTCCCGGTCTTATCGAGGACGACCGTATCGATCTCCTCGCCGTCCTCGAAGACGACGTCCGAGACGATCACGATCCCGCGGCGTGCGGCGTCGCGGATCCCCGAGGCGATCGCGAGCGGGGTCGCGAGCCCGAGCGCACAGGGACAGGAGACGATGACGACCGTCAACGCGACGAGCGCCGCCGCCGTCACCGATGCCCCGCTGAACAGGTACACCGCGCCGACGACGGTCGCGAGCGCGAGCACGAGCGGGACGAAGATCGTCGCGAGCTTGTCCACCAAGCGCTGGATCCCCGACCGGGAGCTCTGGATCTCCCAGAGGAGCCCGACGAGCGTGTCGAGGGTGCTCGTCGCCCCTTCGCCGACGGTCACGACCACCGGCGCGTCCGTCACCACCGTCCCACCACGGACCGGGTCGCCCGCGCGCTTCGTCCGCGGCAGCGACTCCCCCGTGATGAGCGCCTCGTCGACCGCGGCGGTCCCCTCCGCGACCGTCCCGTCGAACGGGATCCGCTCCCCCGGGCGCACGAGCACCTCCTCGCCACCCTCGACGTCGGCCGGCGGAACCGTCTCGCCGGAGGCCAATCGGACCGTCGTCTCGCCCGCCGTAGTCAGGTCCGAAAGCAGGCCGGTCGCGCGGCGCTTGATAAGCGACTCGTAGTGATTGCCGGCGATCACGACCAACACGACGGCGACGGTGACGTCGAAATAGAGGTCGGTTCGGCCCAGCGCCATCGCGAGCGTGCTGTAGGCGTAGGCACTCAGCGCGGCCACCGACACCAACAGGTCCATGTTCGGCTGGCGGGCCCGAAGGCTCACGTACGCCCCCCTGAGGATCGGGAACCCAGTATAAAAGAGGACGACCGAGGTGAACAGCCAGATGTGTGCGAAAATGTACAACCCATCCACTCCACCGAGATCGACGATCGGGTCGTAGCCGAAGTAGGTCGGATAGAGGAAGATGAGGTACCAGAGCATCGTCATCATCCCGAAGAAGCCGCCGCCGATCAGGAAGCGAACGACGGCGACGTCGTCGCCGACGGATTCCGGCTCGGCCCGGTCGCTCGCGACGTAGCCGGCGACGGAGAGTCGATCCGGCAACTCCGTTTCGCTCACCCGCTCCGGGTCGTATTCAACGCGGATCGTGTCGGTCGCGTAGCTCGCCTCCGCCGCCTCGACGCCGGGTTGGTTGCCCGCGGTCAGCTCCAGAAACGACTCACAGGTCGAACAGTGCATCCCGTCGACGTGGAAGAAGGCGGTCTCACCGTCGAAGTCGTCGTCCGTCCGGGTCGCCGGCGTCCGTCGATCCAGCTCCTCGGGGTCGGAGATGTCATCCAGGGAACTCGCGACCGCCAGACACCCCCGGCAACAGTATTCGCCCTCGACGTCCGGCGCCGTCACCGGATGCGGCTCGGTCGGCAGGTCACAGAGGGTGCAGTTCGACATGGGTGATTCGAGGGTCAACTGGCCGTCGGACGGCCGGGAACGCTGTACGTCAGGGGGATCGGTTATAAGCGGACCGGCACGCTACGCGTCCGACGAACGGCCGGGAAGTCCCACCGAACCGCCGGTTGCGATGCGGATCGAAAGCCAGATCAGCAGCACGTTGACCGCCGCCACCGCGACGAGGAGGTCGCCCCTCGCGACCGCGTACACGATCACCGGCGCCAGCGCGCCGAGCACCAAGAGCCCGACGATCTGCAACGGGAGATTCATATCGCCATCTTGGGCTCATCGGATATATATCGGTCGGCCCGTTATCAGCGACCGGGAAGGGTTGTGCATTTAATATGCACGCAAGGTAGGGATCGGATATGGCCGGTAGCGAAACCGCATCGACGGTCACCGGAGAAATGAACCCCCCGGGGGATGGGGAACCGATACACGAGGACGCCGAGACGGAGGAGTTCGACCCGATCGGCACGCTCGCGCTGATCATGACGTACTTCGCGATCCTCGTCATCGCGTGGGTCTACGTGTATTTCATCGAGTTCCTCAGCCGCGACCTGACGGTCATCGGGTGATACCTGATGCACGTTCACGCATACGAGAAACTCTGGCTCGCGCTCGCCATCGTGTTGATCCTGCTGCTCATCGGCAGCGTCACCTACGGCGCGGTCGGGCCGGGGATCGCGATGGTCGCGGACTCACAGGACCCGGTCGACCCGCAGGCGCTCGATGAGGACGACCGCTTCGCTGAGCCGCGCGTCGAACAGGTCGGCGAGGACGAGTACGCCGCCTACGTCGAGGCGTACCAGTTCGGCTTCGACCCCGACCCGATCGTCGTGCCCGAACACAGCACGGTGACCTTCTACGTCACCTCCCCGGACGTGATCCACGGCTTCCAAGTCGTCGGCACGAACGCCAACACGATGGTCGTCCCGGGTGAAGTGGCCGAGATCACCGTCGAGGTCACCGAACCGAAGGAGTACGGCGTTATCTGCAACGAGTACTGTGGATCGGCCCACCACGCGATGGAAGGAACCTTCGAAGTGGTAAGCGAGGAGGAGTACGAGGAGTGGCTTGACGAGAACCAAGACGGTGACGACACCGAGGGCGGCGCCGCCGATGAGGACGGCGAGGAGGGTGAGGACGCATGAGCGCCGAACTCGAAGCCGAACCGACGTTCGTCGATAAGTTCCCCGAGGAGGCGCGGATCATCCGTGCGGCGATGTGGGGGTCGTTCCTCGCGCTCACGCTCGGGGCGATATTTGGCATCATCCAGACGCTGCACCGCACGGGGCTGGCCCGGCCGTTCAGCTCCGTCGACTACTACACCTTCCTCACCGCCCACGGCGTCTTCCTCGTCATCAGCTTCACGATCTTCTTCCTCGTGGGGCTTTTCACCTGGGCGGTCGTGCGGAGCCTCGATCGTCCGCTTTTGAACACGAAGATCACCTGGACGTGGTACGGGATGATGGCCGTCGGGATGACGATGACCGGAATCTCCATTCTCGCCGGCTTCACCAGCCGGATCGACATGAGCGCCGACGTGCTCTTCACGTTCTACGCGCCGCTGCAGGCGCACCCGCTGTTTTATACCGGTCTCGTCGTCTTCATCATCGGCACATGGGTCGCCGGTGCCGACTGGTTCCGGACGTGGCTCGCCTGGCGCGATGAAAACCCCGGCGAGCGGATCCCCTTGCAGACGTTCATGGTGTTGACGACGATGATCATGTGGTACATCGCGACGCTCGCGATCGCCGCCTCCGTGCTGCTCTTCCTGCTGCCGTGGTCGCTCGGGCTCATCGAGTCGGTGAACCCCACGCTCACACGCACCCTGTTCTGGTTCTTCGGCCATCCGGTCGTCTACTTCTGGCTCATGCCCGCGTACATGCTCTGGTACACCGTCCTGCCGAAAATCGCCGGTGGGCGGCTCTTCAGCGACCCGCTCGCGCGGGTCGTCTTCGTGTTGTTCCTCCTGTTGTCGACGCCGGTCGGGATCCACCACCAGTACCTCGACCCCGGCATCGCGGAGGGCTTTAAGTTCATCTCGATGACGAACACGATGTTCCTGCTCCTGCCCAGCCTGCTCACGGCGTTCACGGTCGTCGCGAGCGTCGAATACGGCGCTCGCCGTCGCGGCGGCACGGGGATCTTCGGCTGGCTTCGGGCGCTCCCGTGGCGCAACCCCGCGTTCACCGGAATGATGCTCGCGGGACTGATGTTCGCCGCCGGCGGGTTCTCCGGGATGATCAACGCCGGGTTGAACATCAACTACATGATCCACAACACGATCTGGGTGCCGGGTCACTTCCACCTCACCGTGGGCACCGCCGTCGCGCTCACCTTCATGGCCGGGGCCTACTGGCTCTGGCCACAGCTCACGAACCGGCCGCTGTACAGCCCGCAGATCGGGTTGGCACAGGTCGTGCTCTGGTTCATCGGCATGGCGCTCATGTCGAACGCGATGCACGCCCAGGGACTGCTCGGCGTCCCACGACGGACCGCCGAGCCGGAGTACGCCGGCTTCGAGTACCCGATGGCCTTCGGCGGCTTCGAGGAGTTGAACCTGCAACTCGCCATCGGCGGCACCATCCTGTTCGTCTCGACGGTGCTTTTCATCGCCAACATCGTCATCACGAGCTGGAGCCCGAAGGCGTCCGGGCTCGCCCGCCCGCTCCCGCCGGCGCTCTCGGGTCCCGAGGACGCCCCGAAGGTGCTCGATAACCTCCGGCTTTGGGTCGGGATCGCGCTCGTACTCGTCTTCTTAGCGTACGCCCTCCCGCTCGCCGGGATCATCTCGAACAGCGGGGTCTTCGGCACCGGCGCGGGCACGTATCCGGTCTGGATCGACGTGCCGACCGCCGTCGCCGAGCGGGCGCTCGCCGTCGTCACCGGCGTGACCGCAACGCTGGTGAACGCCGTGACGGGGGTGTTCACGCTATGACCGTCGACGTCAGCCGCGGGGGCCTGCTCGTCGGGCTCGCGGTCTTCGGCGTGATCGCCTACGAGCTGCGGACCGTTCTCGACATGCTCGGGCTTCCCCTACCGCTTATCCCCTACATGGCCGGCGTGTTCGTCCTCATCGGGCTCATCGTCTGGGTGATCTCGATCAAGGGCGGTTGGCGGACGGAACCCCGCGGGGAGAAGACCTCCTAACGATGGCCACAGAGACGGAGACGCACCGTTCCCGCCCCGCCCGGTTCACCGGGCTCGCCGGCGTCGCCTATCGTGGGCTGCTCGGCGGCACGCTCGCCGCGTTGGCGTACGTGACCGTCCTCGTCGCGTACCTCGTGACGACACCGACTGAGGTGCTCGATCCGACCCGGGCGGCATACCCGCTGGTCTGGTTCACCGTGGCGGCGGCGTCTCTCGCGGCGGCGTTCGGAACCACCGGCGGATCGTCCGATCGGACCGAGCCGGGGGATGGGTCGCGCCGCCACCGTCGACGGCGACTCGCGTGGGCGGTCGGCCTCAGCTACGTCGGCCTGCTCGCGCTGATAAGCGGCACGCTCTCGGTCGGTCTCACGGGTCTCGGCGTCGACGCGGCGGCCGGCCTCCCCGGATGGGGCCCGATCGTGCTCGCTGACGGATTCGTCTTCTCGCTCGCCGTCGTCCCGTTTCAGTTCGTCGGCTACGTCGCCCTCGGCGCGTTGCTCGCGAGGGGGATCACGGCGAGCGCCGGCTCGCTGTTCGCGGGGACGCTCGGGCTATTCAGCTGTGCCGGTTGCGTGTTCCCGATCGTCGCCGCCGGCGCCTCGGCGCTCGGTATCCCGCTGTTCGCCGACGGCGTCTCGATCGCCGCCTCGACGGCGGCGTTCACGGGTACGGCGGTCGCGCTCGTCGGGTTGGTCGTTCACGCGGAGCGCCGACCCGTCTCGTGTTCACGGTAGACGACCTGTTACTTCACGTCCTCACGCGCCGACCCGCCGCCGCATCCGTTCGAACGCGACCGTCACGAAGCGGCCGGGGCCGAGCGCGACGACGGCAATCACTGCGCCGGCGACGGTCCACCCGAACAGCGCGAGGAGCGCCCGCCCGGCGTTCACGGTGGGGCCGTCGCCCTCGAAGGCGACGCCGATCACGTGATCGAAGACGAGTCCACGGAACGCCCCGTTCGGCGAGAGCGCGAGCAGGTCCGGCAGCGCCGCCGCCGGCGTTCCGGTCGACAGCGAGCGCAACACCGCGAGGTCGCCCCCGAGGACGCCGCCGGCGAGGACGAGCCCGCCGAGTGCGACCGCGCTCCGTCGGCTCCCGGCGAGCGCGGAGAGTCCGGCGGCGACCGCGAGGTAGGCCGCGCCGAGGAGGACGGCGAAGGTGAGGAAGCGGACGAAAAGCAGCGGCGAGTCGACACCCGTGTGGGTCGCGTAGATCCCCGTATCCGGGCTTGCAGTCACCCAGATGTACCCACCGACGAGCACGTACGGCAGGCCGACGACCACGATCAGCGCGAGCAGCCGGGCCGCGAGGACGCCCGTCACGTAGGTGACCGCCCCGACGCCGAAGGTGCGGATCACGGCGAGTTCGCCGCTCGCCCGGTCGCTCCGCAGCGCCCGATAGCCGAGGACGACCGCCGCGAGCGGGACGAGCACCTCGGTGGCCAACAGCAGGTCGACGACGGCCGGGACGAAGCCGGTCGCGCCGCCGCCGCCGACGGCGACGAGCCCCCCCACGGCGACTAACAGCCCGACGACGAGCAGCGCGTACGCCGGCGTCCGCGCGACGGTCACAACCTCGCGTCGGAACACCGTCGCGAACGCGGCTGGACGGCCGCTCATCGGTCCGACACCCCCGGCACGTGGACGGCCGCATCGTCCTCGCCGCCCGTCGGCTTCGCCTCGGCGTCGTCACCGGCCGCCGCCGACGATCCCTCACCGGCCGGATCGGCCCCGACGACCGACCGGTAGAGCCCGGCGAGGTCATCGACGCCGTGGTTCGCGAGCAGCCGTTCGATCGGCCCGGCGTCGGCGACACGGCCCCGATGGAGGGCCACGACGTGGTCGGCGTACGCCTCCGCGAGTTCGAGGTCGTGGGTACTCACCACCACCGCGGTCCCCGTGCCCGCCCGTTCCCCGGCCGCCGCGAACGCCCGCTCGCGCATCCCGGGATCGAGCCCGCTCGTCGGCTCGTCGAGGACGACGACGGGGGGATCTCCGAGGGTCGCGACCGCGATGCCGAGCAGGCGGCGCATCCCACCCGAGAGCGCGTCGACCCGCCGGTCGCCCGCGTCCGCAAGCCCAACGCCCGCGAGCGCGTCGTCGACCGCCCCGTCCCCTCCCTCGTCGACTGCACCCTCCACGCCGATGAGCCGTGCATAGAACGCAAGCGTCTCCCGGGCGGTGAATGCGTCACGGAACGGCACGTCCTGCGGGAGATAGCCGATCCGGCCGTCGACCGCGGGTCCGTGGCGGCGTACCTCGCCGGAGACGGGCGGCACCTGCCCGACCAACGTGCCGAGCAGCGTCGATTTCCCCGAGCCGTTCGGCCCGATCACGACGGTCAGCCCCGGCGTGAACCCGACGGATGCGTCCCGCAGGACGGCGACGCCGCCGTAGCTTCGCGTGATTCCATCGGCTTCGATCAGGGGGTCGTCGGTGCTGGCTGTCCGTTCCATAGATTCGAGTCGTCGTGTCATCCGATCACCCCGCCGTCCGGTTCGATCGACGCGTTCCCCGCGTCGATCGGTTCCGCGTTCGCTCCGATCCGGTCGCGCCAGTCGGCGTGGGCGGGGCCCTCGGGGTCCTCGCTCACCGCCGCGACGCGATCGGGATCGAATGGCTCCACGGCCGGGGTGGGATCGTACACCCCGCCGGTACGCGCGCCGGGGTTCGTCCCGCGGAGTTGGTCGAGCAGCCGGGCGGCCGGCGACTCCGCGATCGTCGACGCGGCTGGCTCGCGATGGAACGCGGCGTCGACGGGCGAGGTCGCCTCGTAGCCACGGTCAGCCGAGTGTAGCGGCGCGTCCGCGCCCTCCCAGTAGTTTCCGACCTCGCCGTCGGCCCAGATCCGGAGCGGGCCGGCACCGGCGCCGGCGTGTCGGTCGTTGTCGAGGAAGTCGTTCGCGGTCACCACACTCGACGGGATGACGGTCGTCGCGCGGGCTCCCTGCTCGTTGCCGACGACGACGTTGTGTTCATATAGCGAGCCGCGGGAGCTCGTCGAGAAGCCGAGGCGGTTGTTGACGAGGGTGTTGTACCCGAGGTACGTCCGCGTCCCCGACGCCTGGATCCCCGCCGGCGAGTCGCGCACGTCGTTGCCGACGATGGCGTTGCCCTCCGGCCGCGTCATGACGGTGATGCCGCCGTATTCGGCGTTCCGGACGACGTTGTCGGCGATGAGCGCATCACCCGAATACATCAGGTGGACGCCGTACCGCGTCCCTTCGAAGGTGGCGTTCCGGATCACGGAGCCGTCGGCGCGGTGGGCGTAGACCCCGTCGCGGCCGCCGTCGAACTCGCCGCCGTCGACGGTCGCCCGCGACTCCATGGCGACGACCCCCATGAAGCCGTCCTGCCAGTGATCGGGCCCCTGCACGGAGAGGTCGATGAGCGTGGCGTCGGAGCCCTCACGGAGGATGACCCCGCTGGCGTCCGTCTCGATATGGACGTCCTCGACGACGAGGCCGGGGACCGAAAGCGCCCGAACCCCCGCGTCACCGTGGCCGTAGCCGAGTTGGACGTTCGTGTCCCACGCGGCCTCACCCTCGTCCCCATCGTCCGGTGGCTCCTGGACGGCCTCCTCGTCGCGCGTCTGGTTGCCGACGCCCGCGACGGAGAGCCCCGAGAGCGCCACGTCGGGGGCACGAACCGTGATCACGGAGCCCTCATCGTCCCCCTGTATCGTCGTGTTCTCCCCGGCGACGGTCACCGAGCGGTTGATCTCGATCGTCTCCTCGTAGGTGCCCTCGGGGACAACGACGGTTGTGTTCGCGGGGGCCTCCTCGACCGCCTCGCCGATGGTATCCACGTCCTCGCCGACGACGACGGAGACTGGCCGGTCGGCCCGTTCACGGGCGTCCGCGACCCGGTCGTCCGCCTCCTCCCATCGGTCGGGTGCCATCGAGCGGACGGTGGCGGCCGTGTCGACGTCGAACTCCCGCTCGCGGAGCGTCAGCCACGGGACGACCTCGCCGCCGTGCTCGGCGGTGAACGCCTCGGCGGCCTCCTCCTCGGCGAAGGGGACCGCTGTCTCGCCGGCCGGCGTCCCGGCTTCGGAGCCGACGACGTACACCGCCTCCTCGGCGGGCGTCCATGCGGGGGTGCCCTCGGCGGCGAAGAGCCCGTCGTCGGTGACGCCCGGCTCGGCACCGTCGAACGTCTCGACGTGGACGGCGATCGGATAGCCGAAGGCGACCTCGCTTCGGTCGTCATCGAAGGCGTCGACCAGCGGGGCGATGCCGTTGTAGCCGACGACGTACTGGAAACTGGAGAAAAATACCTGTGCGCGCGGGACCGCCGTCTCCCCGCGCATCAGCTCGTCGGTCTCGGAGGACATCCCGAGTTCGATGGTGTCCTCGTAGGCCACCGGGTCAGGCGCGGAGTCCGCGGGGTCGACGAGGAACGCGCCGGCGACGACGACCGCGACCACGAGGGCGAGCAGGATCGCGGCGGCGGGAAGAAGCCGACGCGCACGGGCTCGCAGCACGGTGGGTTTCACGTGTACCGTATATCCCGGAGCGATTTATGCCGACTGGTTCGTTCCTCGAACGCCCGCGTGAACCGCTCCGGAGGGGCTAAACGGGCATATCCCGTACGTTCATTCGATGTCACGAACTCACCGGATCCGCCGGCGTCGGCTGCTCGCCGGCGTCGCTATGGGCGTCCCCATCGCGGCCGCCGGCTGTCTCGGCGGCGACGATGACGACGCCGGCCCGGAGCCCGTCGGACTCGAGGGCGAACTCGCCTGTGACGTGTGCGGAATGATCATCGAGGACCACCCGGGACCGGTCGGGCAGATCCACTTCGCCGACGACGAGCCGGAGGGCGGCCGCCCGGGCCAGTTCTGCAGCAGCACCTGCACATACGAGTACCTGTTCGCCGAGGAGGACGGTGATCGTGAGGTGCTCGCGGCCTTCCTCACCGACTATTCGGCGGTCGAATACGACGTCTCCGAGGAGGGTAGCGACGTGCTCTTCTCCTCGCACGTCGAGGCGGAGGCGTTCGCGTCGCTTTCGGCGCTCACCGTCATCGCTGGCAGCGACGTCGCCGGCGCGATGGGGCCGGAGCTCATCCCCTTCTCCGAGGCCGACGACGTGGACGAGTTCCTCGCGGAGTACGGCGGCACGGAGATGGCCGCCGAGGAGGTCGATCAGGCGACCGTCGACGCGCTCTGAGCCGGTGTCCGCCCCCGGCACACCACCCCCGTCTCCCCCGTTCTCTCGTAGTGGGAACGTCGACCCCCCTTTTTGAGGAACGGTTGTCTCTATACGGCTATGAGCTACTCACAACAAGGTACCGGTCGGATCGACCTCGACGTGGCGTTCAAGGCGTTCGGCGCGGTCGGGATCCTGATCGCGGTCGTCCTCACGGGCGCGGTCGTCGTGCTGACGGATCCCTTCGGTGGGTTGATAAACGCCTCGCCGGCCGTCATCGGGACGGTGGCGTTCACCCTCCTTTTGCTCGCCGTCGGCTACACGACGTTCGAGCTCCGGTCGAGGTAAGCGGGACGTATTGGAGGGATCGGACGATGCCGGGCTTGAGGGTTCTCAGCCGCGCGTGACGCGCCAGGTGGTCGAGCGCGCGCGGCCCCACTTTTCTATCTCGACGTCGTCGGACTTCTCCGCGAGCCGTGGGAGCCGGGAGCCGACCTGTTTCGCGGTGAGGCCGATGGCGTCGGCGATCGTCTTCGAGCGCACGTATCGCTCGCCACGCGAGACGCTATCGGTGAGATACGCGAGGATACGCCGCTCCTCCTCGGTGTACTCGCTCATGTACCGAAAGTAGGTTCCGGGCGCGCTTAACGGTTTCTCGTCGCCCGTCCCGCTCCCGATCCCGGTCGGTGGATTACTCGAAGACCTGAACCGCGATGACTGCCAGCAGGGAGAAGACGATCGCCGCGGCGAAGCCCCACGCGCGGTCAAGCTGTGTGGGTGCGCCGTACATCACGACCGCGCCGACGACCGCGACGGCGGCCAACGCCAACATCACGCCGAGCCCCTTATCCGACTCCATAGATCCCTCACTCATATATCGACCTTCACGAGGGCATACTTAGTTCATACGGAGCGGGCGGGCGGTGCGGGTTCATCCGGAGCACACCGGTGATTCGGTTCATCCGGTGCGGGCGGTACCGGGATCCGTGGGCTAGATGATCTCGACGTGCTCGGAGACCTCGTTCAACGCGAGGTTCGCAGCGATCTCGGCGTTTCGCATCGCGTATTCGGCGGTGTGTTGGAGGCTGACGAGCACCTCCCGCGTCATGAGCAGCGTCCGGTTGTCCAGTTCGTCGGGGAGCCCGGAGAGGATCTCGCGTTCACGATCTTCGAGACGGGCGAACCGATCACGACACTCCACGGTGAGGTCGTAGTCACGCTCGACGACCGCCTTTACCGCCAGTGCGGTGAGTTCGTCGACCTGATCGGTGAACTCGCGGATCTGTCGCATCGTCGCGGAGTCGACGTCGAGGGTGTGTCCCTCCGCCTCCATCACGATGTCGGCGATGTCCTCGGCGTTGTCGGCGGTGAGTTCGAGATTCTTCGCGACCGATCGGTAGCCGATGAGGGGGAATCCCTCCTCCAAGCCCACCGCACGGGCGAGGTTGGGGTTCTGGTAGGCCGTAAAGATGAGCCGTAAGAGGAGCACGAAGATCTTGTTCGCCTGCCGCTCGCGGTTGAGCGCGCGCTGGGCGAGGTCCGGGTTGCCGTGGGCGAGCGCCTTGACCGCCTCGCCGCGCATCGTCGAGCCCGTGTTCTCCAGCCGTTCGAGGAGGTTGTCGAGCGTGAAGTCCTCCGGGTCGACCGAACAGCGGATGGCGATGTCCTCGGGGGTCTCCTCAATGACGCCGAGGCCCATGAGCTGGGTCTCAGCTTTATATACCGCGTTGATGTGGTCGCTGCCGAGCGCGCCCTCGCTGCGGACGTGGATGACGCGCCGGCCGAGGACGTACTGGGCGACGATGGCGCGTTCGAGCGCGCTCGCATCGAGGTTGTCCGCGGAGATGATCGCCTCGGACTCCTCGGTGCTCACCGACTCCGGCAACACCGTGAGCGTCCCCTTGCCGCCCATCCGTAACGAGACCTCGTCGCCTTTGTTCCCCCCGTGTTCTTTCGCCCACTCCGCCGGCAGCGTCATCGCCAGCGTCGACGGGCCGAGCCGCTGGACTTTCCGCGTTTCCATATCGGATGAATACTCGCCAGATACCTTAAATCTATTCTGATGCTCATTATATTCAACGGCAAAGATACAAGGTATTCGGTCGTTCGTGATAAATCTGGGTTCGAGGATCCCCGAGGCGACACGTATCGGCCCCATCGTCCCCTCTGGGACGAATTAGCGGATATTTATATTCCCGATGCTGATGGGGGAGACATGGGAAAGCGGATACTCGTCGTCGACGACTCGGCCTTCCAGCGGACGGTCATCCGCGACGCGCTGGAGGCGGAGTTCGAGGTCGTCGCCGAGGCGGAAAACGGGGCGGAGGCGGTCGCGATGTTCGAGGAACACGCGCCGGACGGAATCTCGATGGACGTCGTGATGCCGGAGATGACCGGGATCGAGGCGACGGCGGCGATCAAGGACCGGTCGCCGGAGACGACGATCGTCATGTGTACGAGCGTCGACCAACAGGAGAAGATGATGGAGGCGGTGAAAGCCGGCGCCGACGGGTACGTCACGAAGCCGGTCGACGGGGAGCGGCTGGTCACGGAGCTTATAAACCAGCTGGGATGAACGCTGGCTTCCGGCGGTTCGATCCGTGGCCGGGCGGGCGCATCGAACGGCTTTAACCGATCGCCGCCATCGATCCGACAATTCATGGAGACGCTCGTCGTCGGCGCGGGGGAGATGGGCCGGTGGGTGGCGGACACGCTCGGTGAGACCGGCCCCGCCGAGGCGACCGTCGCGTTCCTCGACCGCGACCCGGCCGTTGCGGCCGACGCGGCGGCGAGCAGGCCGCACGCCGAGGCCGTCGACACGGACGCCGGGGGCCCGTTCGACGTCGTCTGCCTCGCAGTGCCGATGTCGGCGGTCCCGGCGGCCGTCGCGAGCTACGCCGACCGCGCCGAGCACGCGGTGGTCGACGTCTCCGGCGAGATGACCGACGCCGTCGCGGCGCTACGCGAGCACGCCCCCAACTGCGAGCGCGCCAGCTTTCCCCCGCTTTTCGCCCCGCCCCGGGTGCCGGGCAACGTCGCGGCCGTGATCGACGCGGACGGACCGTACGTCGCTGCGCTCGTCGAGGCCATCGAGACCGGCGGCAACGACGTCTTCGAGACGACCCCCGAGGAGCACGACCGTGCGATGGGGACGGTTCAAGCGGGGGCCCACGCCGCGATCCTCGCGTGGCGGCTCGCGGGCGAGGAGGTCCGCGAGGAGTTCCACACGCCGGTCTCGACCGCGCTCGCGGACGTCGCGGACACGGTGACCGAGGGATCACCCGCGGTGTACGCGGAGATCCAGCGGGCCTTCGACGGGGCCGACGGTGTCGCCGAGGCCGCCCGCCGGATCGCCGACGCCGACGCCGAGGAGTTCGCGGCCCTGTATGAACGGGCCCGCGGCGACAGGGAGGGGCGTGAGAGACATGACTGACACACGGACGGACGGTTGGCGACGTTTCCGGCGACGGTCCGGGCGACGTTTCGGGCGATGGGGGAGCGACCGATGATCGACCGCGAGGCGGTCCGGAACAACGCGAACTATCTCCGGCAGGTCAGGCCGATCGACCCCGAGGAGATCGCCGAGTATATCGAGGGGGGCCCGCATCCGGCAGTCGTCCGGGAGACGCTCCGCGAGGAGGCGTTCGATCTCCGGCTCCGCGAGCGCGAGGACGGGACCTTCGTCCCCGTCCCCGACGAGCCGGTCGAGCCGCCGGGGTGGGAACCCGAGGCGTTCCCCGAGGCCTACTCGCTCGCGGTGGAGGACCTCCTCGTCGGCGAGTTCGGCACTGATTGGCACCGCGGGGAGTCCGGCGACCGGCTCCGTGCGGCCATCCGCCGGCTGAAGACGGACTACCTCTACGGCAACGACGTCGAGTACGACCGGATCGCCGCGCTCGGCTACGCGATCTATCACCTGCCGGGCTACTACGCGGCGATCGGCTACGTCCTCGACGACCTCGTCGAGAACCGGCTCCTCGACCGCCGCCTGCGGGTCCTCGACGTCGGTGCCGGCGTCGGCGGTCCGGCGCTCGGGCTGCACGACTACCTGCCCGACGACGCGGTCGTCGACTATCACGCCATCGAGCCGAGCGCGAACGCCGACGTGCTCGATTCGTTGCTCGCGGCGACCGACCGGAACTTCCGGACGAGCGTATACCGCGAAACGGTGGAGACGTTCCTCGGCCTCGAAGGCGCGGATAGCCCCACGACGGGCCGGAGCGCCGACGAACGGCTCGGCGGTCCGATCGACCTCGTGCTGCTCGGGAACGTCCTCTCGGAACTCGCGGAGCCCGCCCGCGTCGTGGCTGGACTCCGCCCGCTGCTGGCGGACGACGGGAGCCTCCTCGCGCTCGCCCCCGCGGACCTGCACACGGCGACGGCGCTTCGCGAGGTTGAGCGGACGGTGGCCGATGAGGGCTCCGAACTGACGGTCTATTCGCCGACGCTCCGGCTGTGGCCGGGACAGACGCCCGCGGATCGCGGGTGGTCCTTCGACGTCGCGCCCGACCTCGCGGTCCCGGCATTTCAGGCCCGGTTGGACGAGGCGGCCGAACGCGGCCCCGGGGACGACCCGGGCGAGTTCACAAACGTCGACGTGCAGTTCGCCTACTCGGTCCTGCGTCGCGATGGACGCCGCCGCGTCGACGTGCAGGCCACCGCGGACCGCTGTGCGCCGATGGCGCGCTCGGAGGAGCACGTCACCGACCGGGTGAACCTGCTCGTCGTCAAACTCAGCCACGACCTGAGCGAGGGTCGAAACGGGGGGTATAAGATCGGCGACGGCTCACAACAGATCGAACACTACGCCGTCTGCACCCGGGAGACGGAGCTTAACCGCTACCTCCGGGAGGCGGACTACGGGTCGATCCTCTTCGTCGAGAACGGGTTGATGCTCTGGAACGACGACGAGGAGGCCTACAACGTCGTCGTCGACGCCGAGACCGTCGTCGACCTCGTCGCGCCGTAGGGACGTCGGGGCG
>PWGU01000068.1 GCA_003554605.1 Halorubrum sp. | reverse complement strand
GTCCCTCGCGTGTGCGAGCAGGCTCTTCCGATCGATATCGCGCTCGTCGGTTCCGCTCTCCACGTCGCTCCCGGCGGTCCCGGCGGTCACCGTCAGGTGGCCCATCTTTCGCAACGGACGCACGTCGTCCTTACCGTACCAGTGCAGGTCGGCGTCGGGCGCATCGAGGACGCGCTCGACGCTGCGGAGCGTCGCAGGTCGTGATTCTTCCACGTCGCCGAGGATGTTCGCCGTGACGGCGGGCATCCGGAGGTCCGTCGGACCGAGCGGCCAGCTGAGGACGGCGCGCGCGTGGTTCTCGAACTGGGAGGTTCGCGCCCCCTCGATCGTCCAGTGGCCGGAGTTGTGCGGCCGAGGCGCGATCTCGTTGACGAGGACGTCGCCGTCGGCGGTCTCGAACAGCTCGATCCCGAAGACACCCCGTCCGTCGAGCAGTTCGAGGACGTCGCGGGCGACCGCCTCCGCCTCGGCGATGACCGGAGCGGCCGCCCGCGCGGGCGTCACGCTCTCACGGAGGATCTCCTCGCAGTGGACCGTCTCGGTGACGGGATAGGTCCGCGTCTCGCCGTCCGCGCCCCGCACGCCCATAACCGCGAGTTCGCGCTCGAAGGGGATCAGCCGCTCGGCCATCGCGTGGCCGCCGATTTCCGACAGCGCGTCCGCCGCGTCGTCCGGATCCTCGACCGGGAGGTTCCCGCGGCCGTCATAGCCGCCCTCGCGGGCTTTGAGCATGACGCCGCCGAACTCCTCGAGGACGCGTTCGAGCCCCTCGGCGGTCGCGACCCCGACGAACTCCGGGACCGGGATCCCGGCCTCGGCGAGCGCCTCCTTCTGGACGAGTTTGTCCTGAATGGTCCGCAGCGTGTCGGGATCTGGGTGGACCGGAATCTCGTGTTCCGCAGCCGCTTCCGCAAGCAGCTCCGGGTCGGCGAGTTCGATCTCGAAGGTGAGCGCGTCGACCCGGGAGGCGAGCTCGTCGATCCCTTCCGGATCGTCGAAGTCGGCGACGATCGTGTCGCGGGCGACCGGCGCGGCCGGCGGGTCGGGCGTCGGGTCCAACACAATGATCTCGACGCCGAGCGGCGAGGCCGCCTCCGCGAGCATCCGACCGAGCTGTCCCCCGCCCACGACCCCGAGCGTCGGCCCGGGCAACGTGATCGACATGGACGGCGATACCGGATGTCGGTGCATAAACGTTCCCAACCGGATCGATGGATGATCCGCATCGCTGGATCATCCACCGATGCGGATCGTCCCGGCCGTCGGCGGGACGGTTCGACCCGAACCGATGGGGGTGGTCGGATCACCGGCAGCTACATTCGACGCACCCGTGTGGGTGTTCCATGGAGGAGTCGATCGACGAGATCCGTGCGCGGATCGCCCAGGACCCGTACTGCGCCACGCTCGGGATCGAGGTGACGGCGCTCGAACCGGGCTATGCCGAGGCCGAACTGGAGATCACGCCCGCGCTGACGAACTTTCACGGGATCCCCCACGGCGGGGCCATCCACTCGCTCGCGGACGCCGCGTGTGCGGCCGCCGCGAACTCGCGCGGCGAGGACGCGGTCGCGTTGGAGGGAAACATCTCGTATCTCGACGCGGTCGAGGTCGGCACGACGCTCCGGGCGACCGCCGAGGAGGTCCACACCGGCGGTCGAACGGCGGCCTACGAGGTCGTCGTCGCCGAGGCGGATGCCGGCACGAGCGGCGACGTGGAGGGGGATCACGGGGCCGATGACGGGCGGATCGCGACCGCCCGTATTCGCGCCTATCGGCTTTCGTGAGCCCCTATCTATCCCCGTCGGTCATCATCAGTCGATGCTCGCCGTGTCGGTATGTGTCCGGTCCCAGCCGTCGGTGATCGAGGCGGTCACCCGGGTCGCAGCGGTGTTGGGAACCCACAGGACCGCGGCCGGATAGGTGATCACCTGCGCGGCCATGCCGGACTCACACTCGACGTGCGCGTCGATTGAAAGCGCTTCGCCGTCGAGGGTTACGTCATCGACGACGAGCCGATGACACCCCGCATCGGGGCCGCCGCCGGCGAGGTATAGCAGCCGATCGGCGTCGAAATCGGCGCGGTCGACGAGGTCCGGCGAGTCCGAACGACCGTCCGGGATCGACCCCTCCGCGTCCAGAAACCGAACGTGTCCGCCGGCATCCTCGTGATCGAACCAGTCCGGGCGCGCCTGAACCGGCGCGAGCGGCTCCGTCTCCCAGCGTGTTACGGTCATGTGTTCATCCCCGGGTCGATGATTCAAAAGCGTTGACCCCGTCGTGGAACGCTTTCGCTCAATCCGGAAGTCCGGCCGGACAGCTCACGCCGTCGCCGGTGCCGCCGTCGTGCTCCTCGCCAAGCAGGGCGGCGACATCGACCAGCCCGGCTCCCTGCTCGGTTTCCTCAAGGCCGAGGTCCTCCGCGGTTTCGAGCAGCGCGACGCGCGTTTCGGCCGCGGATGCCCCGTCGGCGATGGCGTGTGCGGCGGCACCGGCGACGTGTGGGGCGGCCATCGACGTCCCGTCCAAGGTGTCATAGCCGCCTGGGACGGGCGCGCAGATGTCCGCCCCCGGTGCCGCGATGTCGACACCCGGCCCCCGGCTGGAGAACCCCGCGATCCCGTCGTCGATGGTCGTCGCGGAGACGCCGAGGTACTCGTCGTACGCGGCGGGATAGCCCACGGAGTCGGCCCGTCCCCGGTTGCCGGCGGCGGCGACGAGCACGACGCCCGCCTCGAGAGCGTACTCGCCGGCGGCCTGCAGCGCGGGCGACTCCTGTGGCGATCCGAGGCTCAGGTTCACCACGTCCCAGCCTTGGTCCGCGGCGTACCGCACCGCCTTTGCGACCGCGGACGTTCGACACCGACCGAGCCCGCTACACACCTTCAACGCGTGCAGCGTCGCGCCCGGCGCGACGCTCAAGGTCCCGTCGGATCGGCTCGCACCCGCGGCCGTCCCCGCGACGTGGGTCCCGTGGCCACCGTCGTCGGACCACGGGTGCTCACAGTCGCCACCGCGACACTTCACCCACGCTTTATGTGCGTCCTCGTCCGTCGGCGGGGCGACGGCGTCCTTGAGGTCGGGATGTGTCGCGTCGATGCCGCTGTCGATGATCCCGATGTCGACGCCGTCCGCGCGTCGGCCGTCCTCGATGACCGTCTCCGCGCCGATGCGGGCGGTTCCCCACGGAACCGTCCGCCCGCCGTCTTCGCTCCCGTCATCGTCTTCGTCCCCGTCGTCGCCTCCGTCATCCGACGGATCGGAGGCGGTCTCCAGCCACCGATCGGGCTGTACGAAGGCGACGTCGTCCCTGGAGGTCAACGATTCCGCGCGGGCCGAAGAGAAGGTCCCGCGAACGAGCTGCCACGGCGTGTGCGCCCGCAGGTCGATCCGGAGGGGATCGGTGTCCGAGACGGACGAGGCGGCGGTTACGCCGGCGTCGGAGTCGGTCCCGACGATATACGTCGACATGCGCTCGTGAATCACGGCACCCGCGGCGAGCGCGAGCGCGCCGGTACCGGCGCTTTTGAGCAGTTCCCGTCTCGACCAAGACCGATCCGTCATTGACAACGTTACGTGTAGACGAACATAAAACCTTGAGGACGACTCACACGGTCGCCGAACGCCGCCTCGCATATCCGCCGACTACCGAACCGGCTCCCGTTCCAGCTCCGACTCCGCCCCCGACTCGCTCGCTGTCGTACGGTCGTCCTCGGGCGTCCCGTCGTCGGGCGTCGCTTGGTTCCTGCCTGTTATCGTCTCGTTCGTGGGCTCTCCCGTCTTTATCGAGGGTCCGCTCGACCCCTGTTCCTCGAGCGGCGTCGTGAGCCCGTCGCGGAGGTCGGACCCGAGATGGGCACCGAAGCCGCCGGCCGCGGCCGCGAGCGCGAGGGAGGCTGCGAGCGACGCCGGACCGATCGATCCGAGCGCAGCAACCGCGCCCAGCACGCCGACCCCCGGAACCCCGGCGGCGGCGAGCACGACGAGTTTCGCCGCCACCGCCGCGACGGTCGCCTCGACAAGCGGCCGGCGAGTGAGCGCGAGGCCGAGCAGGAACCCGCCGACGAGGATGCCGAGGAACGTCCCGACGCTCGTGTTCGCGAGGAGGCCGGCACCAGCCCCGCCGCCGACGGTGAGGAGGGCGAACGCGAGGGCGACGGGGGAGAACCGTCCGGTCGCTCGCGATGGCATACGTTATCGATCGGCTCCGGGGGCAATGTATCTTCGGCCGGCCTCAATTCGTGGTCGTGGCGCTCCCTGATCTCTCGTTGGGGCATCCGACGCCTCCGCGAGGTCGTCCCCACGGAGCATTCATGTGTGTCCAGCACTACCATGATATTGATGCCCAAACGAAACTCACTCTGCCCGTTTACCCGCGGCGGCCGGGCACGTGCACGTTCGGGAGCGAAGGCCGGCGCGACGATCGGCGCGAGCATCGGCTCCAGAGCGGGACCGGTCGCCGCCGGGATCGCCTCGGGATTCGGCGGCGCGGCTGGATACATCGCCGGCGCGATGATCGACGACGTGACGCCCGGGGACGGTCGGTTACTTCCCGACGGCGGCCGCGAGTTGGACGCCGTCGACGACCGGTCGGACGGGGCGGACCACGCCGTTTCGATCCCGGTGACCGAAGCCGACCGGTAACGGGCTGGATCGCCGGCTGACGCCCCCGGGGCGTTCGTCGTCGTCGCTTCCGCCGGCTCCGGCCCCGCCCCCGACCGACTTATGAGGCGTGCGGCGGTACCGGGTATAACGAATGTCGATCGATCGCGGAGCCCAGCGATACCAGGATGGTGGGTACCGCTCCCCTGACGGCGGTGGATCGGCCGGATGACCCTCGATAAACTCCGGCCCCTCTCGAACCGGGCAATCACGCCCTTCGTCGCCCTCGCGACGCGGCTCGGGCTCTCCGCGAACGTCATCACGATTACCTCGATCGGCACCGCCGCGATGGCGGCCTACGCGCTCGTTCGGGGTGGGACGGACCCGTCGTGGTATCTGGCCGCCTCGGCGTTCGTCCTCTTTACGGGGTTTCTCGACGTGCTCGACGGGGCGGTGGCGCGCTCGACGGGCACCGACTCCGAGTTCGGCGACTTCCTCGACCACGTCCTCGACCGCTACGGCGACGTGCTCGTGCTCGGCGGGCTCGCGGTCGGCACGGGACAGTACCTCCTGGGCATGGCCGCCGTCTCCGGCGTCCTCCTCACCG
This sequence comes from Halorubrum sp., assembly GCA_003554605.1. Classification (GTDB taxonomy): domain Archaea; phylum Halobacteriota; class Halobacteria; order Halobacteriales; family Haloferacaceae; genus Halorubrum. The sequence continues at coordinate 2,324 of PWGU01000068.1, read as the reverse complement.
CCTATCTGGGCACACAGGGCGACGCGCTCGGGCTCGGCCGGATCTATGGGGGACTGCTTGGCCGGGCCGACATCCTCGTGATCGTCGGGGCGGTGACGGCCGTGGCCGCGTTCACCAACCCCGTACTGTATGACCTCACGCTCGTGGAGTGGTCGGTGGTCTTCTTCGCGATATTCACCCACGTCACCGCCCTCCAGCGGTTCGTCTGGTCGTGGCAGGAGCTTCGCGCGGACGGGTAAGCTAGCGGGTCCGGAGAGTAAGGGGCCTATTCGGGGATCCGAACCGTGTGTTCGAGCGTCCCGATCCCCTCGATGTCGACCTCGACTGTGTCGCCGTCGGCGAGCGCCCCGACACCCTCGGGCGTCCCCGTCGCGATCACGTCGCCGGCCTCAAGCGTCAGGTAGGTCGTGATCTCCTCGATCAGCGTCGGCACGTCGAAGATCAATTGTCCGCGGTGGCCGTCCTGTTTCGTCTCCCCGTTCACGCGGAGTTCCACGCTCGCGTCCGCGGGCACCTCGTCGGGAGTGGCCATGACCGGACCGAGCGGTGCCGCGCCGTCGAAGGCCTTCCCGCGCACCCAGTTCTGCTCCTCGTTCTGGTCGTCGCGGTTCGAGACATCGTTCATGCAGGTGAACCCGGCAACGACGTCCATCGCGTCGGCGGCGTCGACGTCCTTACACTGCTCGCCGATGACGACCGCGAGCTCGGCCTCCCAGTCGATCCGCTCCTTTCCGGCCGGGACGGTCACCGTGTCGCCGTGGCTCGCGAGCGTGTTCGGGGGTTTTAAAAAGAGCAGCGGGCGATCGGGGACCTCGTTGCCGAGTTCGGCGGCGTGGTCGGCATAGTTGCGCCCGATACAGACGATCTTCGACGGCTCCGTCGGTGCGAGCACGTCGATGGCGTCGTCATCGAGCGCGTAGGTCTCGCCCGCGAAGGCGACGGCCTCGGTTTCCGGGTCGTAGGTTCCCTCGCGGACGGCGCCGGCCGGGTCGCGGAATCGCACGTGGTGCATATCGGTGGCTCAGACGGGGCGCTAAAAAAGGGTTCCCGACGCGGCGAACGCCACGGCGGCGTCGATATTTAATAGCTCCCGTCGAGAACAACCGCACGCATCATGGAGCTCACTTGGTATGGCCACTCGACGTGGCACGTCGTCGTCGGCGACACCGAACTGCTGATCGACCCCTTCTTCGACAATCCGAAGACCGAGACGGACCCCGAGGAGCTCGACCCCGACTACCTCCTCTTGACGCACGGCCACACCGACCACATCGCGGACGTCGACCGCTTCGAGGGCGCGACGCTGGTCGCGACCCCCGAACTCGTGAGCTACGTACAGGACACCTTCGGCCACGAGGACGCCGTCGGCGGGATGGGGATGAACATCGGCGGCACCGTCGAGTGCGGCGACGCTTGGGTAACGATGGTTCGAGCCGATCACTCGAACGGGATCGACACCGGCTACGGCACCTCCGCGGGGATGCCCGCCGGCTTCGTGATCGGTGACAAGAAGCCGACCCAGGAGTCCGACCCCGACTGCACGACGTTCTACCACGCCGGCGACACCGCGCTCATGTCGGAGATGGTCGACGTGATCGCGCCCTTCCTCGAACCGGACGCCGCGGCGCTGCCGATCGGCGACCACTTCACCATGGGACCGGCCGGTGCGGGCATCGCCGCCGACTGGGTTGGCGCGGACGTCGTCTTCCCGATGCATTACGACACCTTCCCGCCCATCGAGGTCGACCCCGACGAGTTCGTCCGCGAGGTGAAAGCCGCCGGCGCCCGTGCAGAGGTCGTCGTCCTGGAGGGCGACGAGACGTACACGCTTGACGCCTGAGTCGGGGCCCCCGCCGGCTCCCCGTTTTCGCGTGCTCGGTTGCTCGCTCCGCGTGAGACGGACACACGATAGCAACCTTTAGGCCGTCAGCGACGGACCATTTGAACGTCATGTCGGACATTCAAACCACTACCGTATGTGAGGACGGCTACGCGTGCACGAGCCAGGTCGGCGACTTCGACCTCCAGATCGACGCGACCGACGAGACGGGGCCGAACCCGAACGCGACGCTCGTGGCCACCTACGCCTCCTGTTTCATCCCGGCGTTCCGCGTCGGCGCGAGCCAGCGCGGCGAGGACGACCTCGGCAAGCTGCAGATCGACGCCAGCGCCGAGCTCGACGACGATGACGACCTCGCGGCGATCAGCTTCGACCTCCACGTCGAGGCCGACCTCGACGACGAGACCTTCGACGAGATCGTCGAGCGCGCCGAGGGGATCTGCCACGTCCACGCCGCGTTGAAGGCCGACCTGCAGGCCGACGT
>PWGU01000111.1 GCA_003554605.1 Halorubrum sp. | reverse complement strand
CTGACATTTAGAGAAACGATATTAATATGATCCGTCGTCGAAAAGGCGTAATTCGGATGATGTGAGCCTTCTCGGCCGCTAAAAACAGTAATTGGACGTTCGTCAACCTCGCTTCCCGGAGTCATCGCGAACGGCGATCCGGGCGTCAAAACGGACCTTCGTGGGTGCTTCGGGCGGGCCTTTGTGGGGCTACTCGGGCTTCAGGCCCTCCCCCTGCACGCGCATGACCGCCTCGCCATCAGCGAGGTTCGGCGCGTCGACGAGCCGAACGATCCGTTTGTTCCCCTTCGATTTCCGGAGGTACATCCGGAACGTCGAGGCGTGGCCGAGAATGTTGCCGCCGATCGCTTGGGTGGGGTCGCCGAAGTAGGAGTCGGGATTGGAGGCGACCTGGTTGGTGACGAGGATCGCGGTGTTGAACAGGTCGCCGATCCGCATCAGGTCGTGGAGGTGTTTGTTCAGCTTCTGCTGGCGCTGTGCGAGTTCACCCCGGCCGACGTACTCGGCGCGGAAGTGCGCAGTGAGCGAGTCGACACAGACGATCCGGATCGGCCAGTCGCCGTCCTCCTGTTCGCTCGCGAGCTCTTTGGCCTTCTCGGCGAGCAGGATCTGGTGGTTGGAGTTGAACGCCTTCGCGACGTGGATCTGATCGAGGAACGCCTGGATCAGCTCCTCCATCGCTTCCTCGTCGGACGGGGTTCCCTCGATCTCCCGTCGTTCCATCTAGTGGGCGAGGATCTCGTCGTCGAGCCCCCGGATCATGTCGTCGATCCGTTCGGGCCGGAACGTGTCCTCGGAGTCGACGAAAATGCAGCCGCCCTCGAGCCCACCGTGCTCCCTCGAGAGCTGGACGTTGACCGCCATCTGGTGGGTCACCTGTGATTTCCCGGAGCCGAACTCGCCGTACACCTCGGTGATCGACTGCGTCTCGATACCGCCGCCCAACAGCTCGTCGACCTCCTCGATCTGCCAGGAGAGCTTCCCTATCTCCTGTCGCCGTTCGAGTACGGTCGCGCCCGTCTCGAACCCGCCGACGTCGGCGGCCTCGCGTGCGGCGTTGATGATGTCGGCCGCCGACGACTCGCCGATGTCGGCCGTGTTCGACATCTCGCCGGGGCTCGCGACGGCGATCGACTGGTAGCTGTCGAATCCGCTTTCGACAAGCTTGTCCGCGGTTGCCGGGCCGACGCCTGGGAGGTCCTCAAGTTCGTCTTCGGGCATGTACTACGGGCTTGTTCGGCTTGGGATATAAAGTATCGTTAACTGCACAGTGAAAGTGAACATCCACGCCCCGCGCGCTCCGGCGTATCTGGTCCCACATCCCGTATGAATTCCCGGGTTCGCGCGTTCCCCGTGCCGGTGAAACTCATGGACACCGGCGATCTTCCTCGATCGTCGGTGGCCGTCCACGACGGTTAGAATCCGACCCGCCGGACGTAGCCGAGTTCGCGGATCGCCACGAGCAGGTCGCCGGGGAGGTCGGCGTCGGTGATCACGTAGAGTTTGGGGTCGTCGGTGAACTCCGGGTCGTCGCTCAGCACCTGCCGGATCGGCACGTCGTGGTCGGCGAGGATCCCCGTGACCTCCGCGATGATCCCCGCCTCGTCGGCGGCGTCGACCTCGATGGTGAGGACTGTGAGCCCGAGGACGGGCGCGAGATCCATCAGGCTCGGCACCGAGGAGATGTTGGCGAAGATCCGGCGGAGCTCCGGATCCGCTAAGATCGCGTCCGTCGTCGAGTCGACCACCCGCCGGTCTACGTCGAGCTCGCGCGCGATGCCGGTGTAGGGGATCTCGATCCCGCCGGAGACGACCCGTCCCTCCTCGTTGACCGAGAAGCCGCGCTCCAAACAGAGCCGTATCACCGCCTGCTGGCTGGGGGACCCCTCGAACTTCTCGAGGATCTCATCGAACATGCGTTGCCGGCGTTTCACCCCCGACGTATAAAAAGGCGGACGGCCTCGACGGCCGGCGTCGTGTCGATGGCATCCGCGGTCAGCGGCGTGTGGACGGCAGCGAGGGTCCCGTCGACTCGCGGCCGCTTCAGGGGTCTTCGTCGCCTTTGAGCCGCTCCTGCCACTCCTGCATCCGACCCACGAGATCGATCGGCGTCGTCTCCGCGAGGTCGACGTCGGTCAGCTCCGCGAGGACCGCCGCGGTCTCCTCGTCGATCGCGCGCTCGCTTTCGTTCCCGCTCTCATCGCCGCCCCCGCGCCCGTCGTTGTCCCCCGGGGCTCCATTACTGCCGCCCGGTTCGGTGCCGTCGGTGCTTCGTGCTCCACCCCCACCCTCGCCCGCATGCGCGAACGATCCGCTGGACAGATCGAAGACGACCTGCTGGGTTTCCCCGCCCCCGGTTCCGTCCGCGGGCGACCCACCGCCGCCACGGGCCTCGATCGCCTTTTCAGCACGAAGCCGGTCGAGCACCTCGTCGGCCCGGTCGACGACGGGTTCGGGAACGCCAGCGAGGTCGGCGACGTGGACGCCGTAGGAGCGGTTCGTCGGCCCCTCACGAACGGTTCGGAGAAAGGTCACGTCGCCGTGGCGCTCGTCGACGGCGACGTGGACGTTCTCGACCCGCGGGAGGTGATCGGCGAGCGTCGTCAACTCGTGATAGTGGGTCGCAAAGAGGGTTCGCGCGTGAACCTCGTTGTGGAGGTACTCCGTCGCCGCCCATGCGATCGAGATGCCGTCGTAGGGGGCGGTGCCGCGGCCGACCTCGTCGAGGATCACGAGCGAGTCCGCCGTCGCCGAGTGGAGGATGTTCGACAGCTCCTGCATCTCGACCATGAACGTCGACCGCCCTTGTGCCAACTCGTCGAGCGCGCCGACGCGGGTGTAGATCCCGTCGACGAGCCCGACTCGGGCGGCGCTCGCGGGCACGAACGACCCGACCTGTGCAAGCAGTTGGATCAATGCCGCCTGGCGCATATAGGTCGATTTCCCGCTCATGTTCGGTCCGGTGACGATCAGGAAGCCCCGCTCCGCGTCGAGTTCGAGGTCGTTGGGGACGAAATCGGTCGTCCGCTCGACGACCGGATGCCTGCCGGCCTCGATCGACAGCGAGCGTTCCTCGACAAGTTCGGGTCGCGTCCAGTCGTTGCCGGCGGCGTGGGTCGCGAGCGACGCCAACGCGTCGAGTTCGGCGATCGCCCGGCCGACGTCCTGCAGCAGGTCGCTTTCGTCGGCGACCCGCTCGCGAAGCTCGGCGAACAGCTCGGCTTCGAGCGCCCCGCGCGCCTCCTCGATCCGGAGGATCTCCCGCTCCCGCTCGGCGAGTTCGTCGGTGACGAACCGTTTCGAGTTCTTGAGCGTCTTGATCTCGCGGTAGTGGTCGGGCACCTCGTCGGCGACCGACTTGCCGACCTGGATGTAGTAGCCGTCGGTCCGGTTGCGGTCGACGGTGACGTGTTTCAACCCGTACTGCCGTTTCTCGCGCTCCGCGAGGGTGTCCAACCAGCGCTGCACCTCCTCGTGGCGGTCGATGAGCTCGTCCAGCTCCTCGTCGTATCCCGTTCGCAACAGGCCGCCCTGCGTGGTCGTGCTCGGTGGGTCCTCCGCGAGGGCACCGGATAGCTCCGTACACAGCTCCCGCGCCCGCCCGTGGTCGGGTCGGCCGAGCACGTCGGCGACGGGCGAGTCCGCGAGCGGCGTCCCCTCGACCGCGGAGACGAGTTCGGGCCAGAGCGTGAGGGTGTCACGGATCGAGAGTAACTCGTTCGCACCCGCGCCCCCGCTCGTCGCGCGCGCGGCGAGCCGTTCGAGGTCGTAGGCGTCCCCGAGCGTCTCCCGGAGTCGGTCCCGCGCGAGCGCGCCCGCCGCGAGTGCCTCCACCGCATCGAGCCGCGATTCGAGCGCCTCCCGGTCCCGCTTCGGACGGGTCAGCCACTCGCGAAGCAGCCGACCGCCCGGCGCGGTGACGGTGTGATCGAGCACGCAGAAAAGCGACCCGTCGCCGTCGCCGCCCATCGTCTCCGTCAATTCGAGGTTGCGTTGGGTGGTCGCGTCGAGTTCGACGTGGTCGCCCGCGCCGTACGCCTGCAACCGCGTCATCGAGGCGAGCACGCCCGCGCCCGTCTCCGCGACGTACGCGAGGACCGCGCCGGCCGCCCGAACCGACAGCTCGGAGTCGAGCCCGACCGTCTCCGCGGTTTCCCGTCCGAACTGCTCACGCACCGCGTGTCGGGCCCGGCCGGGCGCGAACGCCTCGGCGTCGAACAGCGAGATGGAGCCGGAGAGCTCCTCGCGGACTGCCGCCAACACGGTGTCGTCGTTCCGGACGAGTGGCCCGGGGAGCACCTCCGCCGGATCGAACCGGTAGAGCTCCGCGCGGAGGTCGCTTTCGTCGTCGACCTCCGTGATCATGAACCGGCCCGTGGTCACGTCCGCGAGCGCGAGTCCGTACGGGCCGCCGGGTGACCCGGTCCCCGCCGCGTCGGCCCCGTTTCCGCCCGCCCGCTGCACCGTGCCGTGCTCGTCGACGGCGACGTCGCCCTCGCGGACGATCGCGGCGAGGTAGCGGGCGTCCGCATCGGTCGTCTCCAGCAGCGTTCCGGGTGTGATCACGCGGGTGATCTCGCGGGCGTGGCCGTCGTCGGTCTCGTACTGGTCCGCGACGGCGACCCGGTAGCCCCGCTCGACGAGCGCCTTCGCGTAGGGCGTCAGCTCCGAGAGCGGCACGCCCGCCATCGGGTACGAGGAGCCGTGTGAGGACTTCTGTGAGACTTTTAAATCGAGCTCGTCGGCGACGAACTCCGCGTCGTCCGCGAAGAACTCGTAGAAGTCGCCACACTGCATCGCGAGGACGTCGGCGTCCGTCTCCGATTTTAACTCCAGAAACTCCCCGACGATGCCCGTTGCCATGTCCATATTCGACACCGTCGGCGGCTAAAACCCTACGGGTCGCCGCCCCGACACACCGGGTGTGTTCGGGACGGTTCACCGCGGCCCCGTGCCAACGGTTATGCGCTCGGCTGCCGAGCGATCGGTATCGAATGGCGACACTTGGCGACGACGGCAACCCCCCGCGCGCAGACGGCGACCCCCCGCGGCCGAACCGCTCACTGCGCACGATCGTCCTCACCGGGCTCGCGATCGTCGTCCCGATCCTGATCACCGCCTACGTGATCTGGTTCGCCGTCGCGATCGTTCAGGACATGCTCCAGCCGATCGTCGAGGTCCTCGAACTCGCCGGCATCGAGACGCTCGTCACGCTCTTTGCGATACTGGTCGTGTTCGGCGTCGTCGTCGCCGTCGGGTCGCTCGCGCAGTATCGATACGGCGAGCGGCTCGTCGAGACGATCGATTACCTGATCGCGTCGATCCCGGGCGTCGGCACGATTTATAAGGGCTTCCGGCAGGTCGGCTCGTTGGCGTTGAACGACAGCGATGAGCGGTTTCAAGGCGTCAAACTCGTCGAGATGTTCTCCGACGGGATGTACCTGATCGCGTTCGAGACGACCGAAGCGCCCGACTCCGTCGCCGACGCGCTTGAGGTGGACGATGGCGTCTCGTTGTTCATCCCGCTGGCTCCGAACCCGGTCACCGGCGGCTACCTCACGTACGTCTCCGAAGACCGGGTGATCGACGTCGACATGACCGTCGAGGAGGGGATCCGGGCCATCCTCACGAGCGGCATCGCCACCGACGAGGGGGACCGATCGCCGAAGCGGTTCACGATGGACGAGATACAACGGGTGGTCGACTCCGAGACGCTCGATGACCTGCTCCGATCGCGTCACCGCTGATCCACCCGTCGGGGCCTCACCGCTGATCCACCCGTTGGGGCCTCACCCGACCAACTGAAACTCGACGCCGACCGGCGGCCCGTCGAGCAGCCCCCAGTAGACGAACCGATGTGGGCCGGGACCGAGCGCGGGACAGACGCCCAACTCGAGACCCGAAAGGGTCTCGGCGAGCACGTCCTCACGGAGCGTCAGGTTCCAATTATACGACGAGTTCGGCGACAGCGACTCCTCCTCGTCGGGAAGTTCGACCGCCTCACCCGCGGTGGAGCCGCGGACCTCCATCCACCCCTCCTCGGTCCGCCGCTGGAGCGCGTAGGCCTCCTCGCCGTAGGTCCGCACGTCCTCCTCGCCGGCGTTGCGGAACGCGAGCCGCATCGAGTTCCCGTAGGTCTCGGAGGTCCCCTCCGCGGAGAGTTCGACGCTCACGCCGTCGGCCACCGCCGATCGGTCGGCGACGGCCTCCTCGATCGGCGGCTCCAGCCGGACGAACCCGTCGTCCGCACACGCGAGCGTGTCGGGAACGCCCTCGGGGCCCTGCGCGCCCTCGCCCGCGGTGAAATCGAGGCAGCCGGCGAACGTCCCGGTGCAGACGACCCCCCCGGCGAGGAGGCTCCGTCGCGAGATGTCCATGGAACGGGTAGCGGGCCGACGGGTTTGAACCCCGCGAGTCGTCCTCGGCCCGTCCTGCCGGGATCGGGACCGCGTTCGGTAGCTCACCCGCCCCGCGTCCGGAACCGCTTTCCCGTCGGCCGGCACACAGCCGCGTATGGAACTGTTCGGATCCAGCGGCATCCGGGGGGTCGCCCTGCGCTATCTCACCCCGGAGCTGGTCCTCGACATCGCGAAGGCGGCGGGAACGGTCTGGGAGGCCGACCGCGTCGCCGTCGCACGCGACACCCGAACGACGGGTGAGCTGTTCGCCAACGCGGCCGCAAGCGGGCTCGCGGCGGTCGGCAGCGACGTCGACCGCCTCGGCGTCGTCCCGACGCCCGCGGTCGGCCAGTACTGTGAGTCGACCGGCGTCCCGTGCGTGCTCATCACCGCCTCGCACAACCCGCCGGAGTTCAACGGCGTAAAGCTCGTCGGTGCCGACGGCGTGGAGCTCTCCGTGGACGTGCTCGAACGGATCGAACGGCGCGTGCTCGATGACGAGTACGACCTCGCGAACTGGCGAACGGCGGGGACCGAGACGACCGTGGAGGGCGTCGTCGACGACTACCTCGCACAGCTGCTCGACAGTGTCGATCGCGCGGCGATCGCCGACGCCGACCTCACCGTCGCCGTCGACCCCGGCCACGGGGCCGCCTCCCTCCCCTCCCCGCGGTTCTTCCGCGAGCTCGGCTGTACGGTGCGCACGGTCAACGCCACCCCCGACGGCCACTTCCCCGGACGCGACTCGGAGCCGGTTCCTGCGAACCTGACCGACCTCTCGCGGCTCGTCGCGACGACGGACGCCGACGTGGGGATCGCCCACGACGGCGACGCCGATCGGGCGGTCTTCGTCGACGAGGCCGGCCGGGTCATCGACGGCGACACCTCCTTCGCGGCGCTCGCCGACGCCGAGTTGCGGTCTGGCGATGCCGTCGTCAGCGCGGTCAACGTCTCCCAGCGGCTCGTCGATGTCTGTGAGAAAAACGACGCCGGCCTCGAACTGACGCCGATCGGCGCGACCGAGATCATCACCCGAACCCGGGAACTCGCCGAGGAGGGGACCCGCGTTCCCATCGCCGGCGAGGGCAACGGCGGCGTCTTCTTCCCGCCGTACCGCCTCTCACGCGACGGCCCCTACATCGGCGCGAAGTTCCTCGAACTGCTCGCGAACGCCGACGGCGCGCCCGCGAGCGAGGTCGTCGCCCCCTACACTGACTATCACTTCGTTCGGGTCAACGTCGAGTACGACGCTCCCGAGGAACGCGAAAACATGCTCGCGGCGGCCCGCGCGTACACCGAAACCGCCGACGCCGAGCCCAACACCACCGACGGCTACCGGCTCGATTACGGCGACGCCTGGGTGTTGGTCCGCCCGTCCGGCACCGAGCCGAAGATCCGGATCTACGCGGAGTCCGCCGACGCGGACCGCGCGGAACGGCTCGCGGAGGGGATGCGCGAGGCGGTCGAGGCGGGCCGCTAACAGCGTTCTCGCTCCCGATCAATTTCCCGATCAGTCCGTCTCCGTCTCCGCCAGCACGTCCTCGACGATCGCGAGCGTGCGCTCCGCCTCCGCGATCCGTTCGTCGATCTCCCCGGTTTCGAGCAGCGCGAGCTCGTCGTCGTCGACGGCCGCCCGCACCTCGGCGGCGCGTCTGCGGCTCGCGTACTCCTCCTCGCGGGCGAGGTCGCGGATCGATCGGAGGGTCGCGACCAGTTCATCGTCGGCGAACCGGGCGACGAGCGGCACGAGCTCGTCGATCTCATAAGCCAACTCGTCGCCCGGCGCGGGCGGCCAGCCGAGCGTGAACGGCTCGCCGTCGAGCCGCTCGATGTACGTCCGGTGGACGGCGACCGCCGTCCGGAGCGCACCCGGATCGTCGACGTAGTGTTCGAGCTTCGAGCTGGAGTAGTCCGCATATTCGAGGAGGTCCGTGAGCGACTCCTTGCCCGCCTCGTGGTCCTCGACGTATTCTCGAAGGTCGGCGGGTGGCATGTCGACATCGACAAACGGGCTCGCATCCGCGCGGTCGAGGAACGTGAACACGCGTCGGGCGGACGCCCCGCGCTTGAACGCGCGGAACGCCGACCGCACCCCCTCGTCGTACGTCTCGATCGGCTCCCGAAGCCGGCTCACGTCGGCCTCCAGGTCGGCGTCCGCCATCCCCGCGACCTCGCGGAGGCGGTCCAGCCGGTCGGCGAGCGCGTCGCGTGCGTCCATCGCGTCCTTGCGGGCCGCCCGACGTTCCTCGTCCGCCGCGTCGCGCGATTCGAGCAGCTCCACGTACTCGCGGGCGGGTTCGAGCGCCTCCCGGGCTGCCGCGAAATGTCGCTCGGAGAGCCGTCGTTTGTTCACCGCCTCGTCGGCGGCGGCGAACGCCTCCGCCGCGAGGGCGTCGTCGCCGACGCTCGTCGCGTTCGCGAACGCCCCCTCGAACCGGACGTACGAGCCGAAATCGCCGGTGCCGACCGCGTCGTCCTCGTACTGATCGAGCACGCGATGTGCCGCCCGAAAGGCGTCCGCGGCCGTCTCGACACGGGACTCGCCGAGCGCGTCGATCTCGGCTTCGATCCGTTGCAAGTCGTCGTAGCGCTCGCGAAGCTCCGCGGCGGCCTCGCCGGCCGCGCGCACGACGTCGACGTCGTTTTCGGCCATCGGTCAGTACACCTCGTCGGGGTCGAAGACGCGCTCGGCTCCCTCGACGGGTTCGCCGTCGACCGTTCGATAGAAACACGAGCGATGGCCGGTGTGACAGGCGCCGCCGGCCTGATCGACGATATATAAGAGCGTGTCGGCGTCACAGTCGATGCGGATCTCCGCGACCGCCTGTGTGTGTCCCGACGAGCCGCCCTTCCACCAGAGCTCCTCGCGCGAGCGCGAGTAGTAATGGGCGAACCCGGTCTCGCGGGTGCGCTCCAGCGCCTCCGGTGAGACATATGCGAGCATCAACACCTCGCCCGTCTCAACGTCCTGTGCGACGGCCGGAACGAGCCTGTCCTCGCCGAAATCGACGTCGACGGGACCGTCGGCTTCGGGGGTCGGGTCGGGGTCGGTCATGAATCGACCGACGGGCGACGACCGAATAGGCCTTTTGTCTGGTTACAATCCGCCGGCCCCGACGGCGACCGCGAGTGCGACGGCGGCGATCCCGCCGGCGAGCGTGGCGAGGAAGTTCACGGCCTGATTGCCGATCCGGTCGCCCTCGATCAGCGCGCCGAGCAGGCTGTCGACGGTCATTCCGATGAACCCCGCGGCCCCCCCGACGACGCCGGCGAGGGCCTGGTCGCCGAGCGGCATCGTCGTCGCGGCGAGGACGGCGACCACGGTCGTCCCGGCGAGCCCGGCCAACTCTCCCTGCCACGTGATCGCCCCGTCCGTGCCGGGCTCAACGGGTCGTAGCGTCGTGATCAGCCGCGGCCCGTCGAAGAGGCCGCCGATCTCCGAGGAGAGCGTGTCCGCGAGCGCGGTCGCGACCGCGCCGGCGAAGGCGAACCCGAACAGGACCGCGGGGACCCCGAGGTGGTCGGTCGCGGCGTACCCGACGAGCGCGGCGAGCGCCACCGCCGAGTTCGCGAGCACGTTTCCGGTGCCGCGAGCGCCCTGGTTCTCCTGTGCGACGCCGCGGTCGGCCTTCTCGTCGAACCGGTATTTCGAGGCGAGCCCGCCGATCGCAAAGAAGCTGATGAGCGTGAGGAACCAGCCGACCCCGCCGAGGACGACGCTCAACAGCGCGAGCAACACGCCCGTCAACATCCCGGGGACGCTTGCGGTGCCGAGCGCGTAGGCGGCGTAGCCGAGCGCGACCGTCACCGCCAGCCCGATCGCGATCTCCGGGACGGTCACCGTCGGAACCAGCGCGGTGAACGCCCACGCGATCAGCGCCGTGATGATCACCGTGATGTGGGCGTCGCGGTCGTAGACGAGCGACCTGACGAGCGCCGCCGAGAGCGACGCGGTCGCCGCGATGAAGACGGCAACGGGGAGCCCCTCGGCGAGCACCCCCGGTGCAGTCTGGGCGATCACGATCAGCTGTCCGACCAGCGCGGCGGTAGAGCCGACGACGAGATAGCCGACGACCCCCGCGAACTCCCCGTCGCGCTCGCGGGCGACGAGCGCCCGTCCGAGCCGACCGAACCCGACCGCGAGCGCGGCGGCCGCGAACGCGACGTACGGGAGCGGTTCGCCGGGGACGGCGGCGAAGATGGCGAGCCCCGCGGTCGCCATCGCGAAGGCGACGATGCCGTAGAGTCGACGGTCTTTCCGGTCGCCGGGAAGTGCAAGCGTCTCGAACCACGGGCCGTCGCGGACGCCGAAAAAGAGGCCGCCGGCGACGAGCAGGAACGGCGCGGGCGCGGCGGGGCCGAGTGTCGGGGTGAACACCGATAACACGGCGATGGCCGCGAACACCCCCGCCCGTCGAAGCCTCCGAGTCACACCACCGGATTCCCCCGATGAGCACTTAACGGTCCCGACACCGCCTCGTCGCGTGTCGACGCCCCGCCGGTTCCTCCCGGTGTGCGTGAAGCAGGGGCGCGCCGTGTTTTTATGCGTGAAGCAGGGGCGCGTCGCGTTTTTATGCGTGAAGCAGGGGCGCGTCGCGTTTTTATGCGTGAACGCCGTTCCCCGGGTGTGGGACCCTACGACGCCTCCCTCGTCCTCCGTCACCGCCTCCACGACGGGGAGCCGCCGGGCCATGTCGCGCTCGTCATCACCGAGCGTGACCTGCTCATCGACGGTGCCTACGACACCCTCTCGGACGTCCTTCGGTGGGCGTTCCGTTACGACGCCGAGCGCGTGACGGTCTCCGTCTCCGTCCTCGATGAGTCCGTGATCGACACGCTCGTCGGGGAGTTTCGCTCGCTCGACGCCCCGCGGCGGATGGCGATCCGTACGCCCGCGGACGCCCGCTCCGATGATGATGCTCCTCCCGAAGCGGCACGGACCGACGCCCCGATCCGGGTGAACGTCGGCCTCGGCGGGAAAGCCGAGTTCGCCGCGGCGGTTCGCGACCTCGCGGGCGACGTCGCCGCCGGCAGGCTATCGCCCGAAGCGATCGACGAGGAACACGTCACCGACCGGCTGGTCTTCCCCGAGGAGCCCGACCTCGTGATCAAAACGGGCGCGGAGCGGCTCTCGGATTTTGCCATCTGGCAGTCGGTCTACTCGGAGCTCTACTTCACCGACGTCAACTGGCGGGACTTCCGCCGCCGCGACTACCTCCGTGCGGTCCTCGACTTTCAGGACAGAAACCGGCGATTCGGCCGGTGAGGGGACAGAAACCGGCGATTCGACCGGTGAGGCCTCACCACGCCCAGATGGGCACGAACCGGAACGTCAGGTACGCGCCGATGGTCGCTAAGACGGGCACGAAGTTCTGGATCACGATGACCCGCCCGGCCGTCGAGGGGTCGAACAGGTCCGAGGCGCGCGGGATATCATCCGCCTCCTCCTCGCCAATCGCCGGCGCAGTCTCGCCCTCCTTCTCCGCGGTCAGCGCCCCCACGGAGACGGCCGTCTCCTTCTCGCCGCGGACGGCATCGGAGACGGTCGTGGTCCGGGTCGCCCGACCCCAGCCGAGCCCGATGATGCTCATCGTGGAGATGATCACGAGTTGGACCGGGATACCGATCGCCGAAAGCAGGGTCGTGATCGTCGCGGAGATGGTCATCACCACGACCGCCGCCGTCAGCGGGAGGTTCGTGATCTCGTTGCCCATCGTTTCGAGGGTTCTGCGGGCGATGGTGAACGCGCCGATGGTGACGGCGACGCCGGCGATGATGACGCCCCACTCCATGTTCGAGAAGGTGGCGAGGACGCCCTCGTCGAACTCGAGCGCGCCGCTGCCGACGAGGGGGGCGATGGCGTTCGCCACGTTGCTCGCGCCCGAACTGAACGCCATGTAACAGCCGATCCCGACGACGATGATCGACCCGACGACCTCGCGTCGGTCGGTTCCCTCCGCGGCGCTGATCCGGGGGATCCGCGAGCTTCGATCGACCACCCAGAGGTCGGTTTTCCGCCTGCTGATGGCGACCCACGCGTTGATCCGTGTATAGAAGTACCGCCCGATGACGCCGCTGAACCAGAAGGCGACGACGGGGGCGACGATCCACCACGAGACGACCTCGCCCATCGTCGCCCAGTTGAGCGTCCCCGTCGCCAAGCCGAGCCCCGCGATGGCCCCGACCGCCGTCATCGACGTCGAGGCGGGCACGCCGAAGACGTTCCCGACGAACAGCGCCAACCCGATGAAAAAGAGGATCACGATGCCCGTTTCGAGCGTCAAGATCCCCTCCTCCTGGATGATCCCCTCACCCAGCGTCTCGACGACCGCCGGCCCGATGAGCCAGCCGCCGATGAAAAAGAAGATAGACATCAACACGGCCGCCCCGAGTTTGGAGACGACCTTCGCGCCGACGGCCGGCCCGAACGAAACCCCGGTCGTCGCCCCACCGATGTTGTAGCCGACGAACATCGCGACGAGAACGCCGGCCACTAAGAGGAGTTCGACCATCTACTCGTAAGACGACCACCGCACGGATTAAACTGTGCGATACCGGCTTTGGCCCCCCTTTGGCTGTTCGTGGCCGATCCTCCTTGGCGATTTATAAGCGATCGGCCCTGCCCGCCGCCGCCCACGCGTCCGTCGGCGTCCCCTCCGACACGCGAACGCGACGACGCGTGAGCGACTCCATTCGCCCCGCGAACGCCCACCGTTTTCCGTCCCACGTCGACTCCGCGTCGCGCGCGGCGGCCGCCGCGGCCTCCCGATCCCGGAGGTGTGCGGCGACGGCGACCGCGATGGCGGCGGCCTCCGCGTCGTCGGCGTCGTCGGGGATGACGAGTCCGGCGGGAGCCGCCATCGTCTCCCCTTCCGTGTCCCTGTGTTCGACCATCAGATCGGGATGTTGCCGTGTTTCTTCGGCGGCTGATCGGTCCGTTTCCCCTTCAGCATGTGGAGGTCGTCCACGAGCCGCGCGCGGGTCTCCGCGGGCTCGATCACGTCATCGACGAAGCCGCGGTCGGCGGCGATGTAGGGGTTCGCGAACTCCTCGCGGTACTCGTCGATGAGCTCCTGTCTGCGGGCGTCCGGGTCCTCGGCCTCGGACAGTTCCTCGCGATAGAGGACGTTGACCGCGCCCTTCGGGCCCATGACGGCGATCTCGGCGGTCGGCCACGCGTAGTTCACGTCGCCGCCGATGTGTTTCGAGGACATCACGCAGTAGGCCCCGCCGTACGCCTTGCGGGTGATGACGGTAAGCAGCGGCACGGTCGCCTCCGAGAAGGCGTAGAGCAGTTTCGCGCCGTGGCGGATGATCCCGCCGTGTTCCTGATCGGTGCCGGGCATGAAGCCGGGGACGTCCTCGAAGGTCAGGATCGGGATATTGAACGCATCACAAAAGCGCACGAACCGGGCCCCCTTCTGGCTCGATTCGATGTCGAGGGTGCCGGCGTTCACGCGGGGGTTGTTGGCGACGACGCCGATCGCGTGACCGTCAAGGCGGGCGAAGCCGACGATCACGTTCTTCGCGAAGCGCTCGTGGACCTCGAAGAAGGACCCCTCGTCGACGACGCCGCCGATGACGTCGTGCATGTCGTAAGGCTTCCGTGGTGCGTTCGGGACGATCTCCTCCAGTTCGTCGGCCTCGCGTTCGGGGTCGTCCCACGGCTCGACCCGCGGCGGGTCCTCGACGTTGTTCGCGGGCAGATACGAGAGCAGCCGCGCGATGTCATCGAGCGCCTCCTCCTCGGAGTCGGCGGCGAAGTGGGCGACCCCGGAGGTCGCCGAGTGCGTTACCGCGCCGCCGAGCTCCTCGAAGCTCACCTGCTCGCCCGTGACCGTCTCGATGACGTCCGGACCGGTGATGAACATGTGGGAGGTGTCTTTCACCATGAACGTGAAGTCCGTGATGGCCGGCGAGTAGACCGCGCCGCCGGCACACGGCCCCATGATCGCCGAGATCTGTGGGATCACGCCGGAGGCCTCGGTGTTACGCCGGAAGATCTCCGCGAAGCCGCCGAGGGAGGCGACCCCCTCCTGGATGCGCGCGCCCGCCGAGTCGTTGAGCCCGACGACCGGCGCGCCCACGTCCATCGCCTTGTCCATCACCTTACAGACCTTCTCGGCGAACACCTCCCCGAGCGAACCGCCGAAGACGGTGAAGTCGTGTGCGAAGACGAACGTCTTTCGTCCATCCACCTCGCCGTAGCCCGTCACCACGCCGTCGCCCGGGATCTGCCGCTCCTCCATTCCGAACCGGTGGTTTCGGTGCGTCCGCAACCGGTCGAACTCGTGAAAGGTCCCGTCGTCGAGGAAGTAGTCGATCCGCTCGCGCGCGGTCATCTTCCCCCGCTCGTGTTGGGACGCGATTCGGTCCTCGCCGCCCCCCTTCGCGGCTCGCTCGCGCCGCTTCCGGAGGTCCTCGATGCGATCCTCCATCGTCACGCCGGACCACCCTGGGTCATTGGTTTGCAGGTCGGCAAGCGGCGGCAAAAGGGTTCCCCTATGCGACGATCCGTGATTCGACGACCGTCGTATTTCTCCAGCCGGGCCGCGTCGCCCTGTCGGCGGCTCACACGCCCGAGCGCCCTTCGACGGGTTTAAACCGCTCATGGGCCACTCTCCGATGAGACAGGCTTCGCCTGTTTCACTGACCCGTAGGAGCATACCTGCGTACTACGGAGGTGAAAAATGGCAGACACAATAGAAGAGGCCGTGGCGCTCGCGCTCGATGAGGCCCCCGAACGGAATTTCCGTGAGACGGTGGACCTCGCGATCAACCTGCGAGACCTCGACCTTAACGATCCGTCGAATCGTGTCGACGAGTCCGTCGTGCTGCCGGCTGGAACGGGGCAGGATACCCGAATCGTCGTCTTCGCGGAGGGTGAAACCGCCGTCCGCGCCCGGGACGTTGCTGACGAAGTGTTCGACAGCGACGACCTCGAGGACTTAGGAGACGACAATGACCGCGCAAAGGACCTCGCCGGAGAGACTGACTTCTTCGTCGCCGAGGCCAACCTTATGCAGGACATCGGTCGGTACCTCGGTACCGTCCTCGGTCCGCGCGGGAAGATGCCTACCCCACTCCAGCCGGACGACGACGTCGTCGAGACCGTCAACCGGATGAAAAACACGGTGCAGCTCCGCTCCCGTGACCGCCGCACGTTCCACACGCGCGTCGGCGCGGACGATATGTCCGCCGAGGAGATATCGGACAACATCGACGTTATCATCCGCCGACTCGAGGCCGACCTCGAGAAGGGCCCGCTCAACATCGACGGGATCTACGTGAAGACCACGATGGGTCCCGCACAGGAGGTGCCCGTATGAGCTCCGTCCGCAAGACGGAGACGATCCCGCAGTGGAAACGCGAGGAGGTCGACGCGCTCGTCGACTTCCTCGAGTCGTACACGTCCGTCGGGATCGTCGGCGTCACCGGCATCCCGAGTCGCCAGCTGCAGGCCATGCGCCGCGAGCTGCACGGCTCCGCGGAGGGCCGGATGAGCCGCAACACGCTCACGATCCGGGCGTTGGAGGCGGTGGACGACGGCTTGGAGGAGCTCGTCGACTACGTCGACGGACAGGTCGCGCTCATCGGGACGAACGACAACCCGTTCGGCCTGTACAAACAGCTCGAAGCCTCGAAGACCCCCGCGCCGATCAACGCGGGCGAGGTCGCCCCGAACGACATCGTCATCCCCGAGGGTGACACCGGCGTCGACCCCGGGCCGTTCGTCGGTGAACTCCAGACCGTCGGCGCGGCCGCGCGGATCATGGACGGGTCGATCAAGGTCACCGAGGACTCGACCGTGCTCGAGGAGGGTGGCGTCGTCGACGACGACCTCGCCGGCGTGCTCTCCGAGCTCGGCATCGAGCCGAAGGAGGTCGGTCTCGACCTGAAGGGTGTCCACTCCGAGGGCATCCTCTTCGAGCCCGACGAACTCGCCATCGACGTCGACGAGTACACGGCGGACGTCCAGGCCGCCGCCGCCGCCGCGCGCAACCTCTCGGTCAACGCCGCGTACCCG
This sequence comes from Halorubrum sp., assembly GCA_003554605.1. Lineage (GTDB taxonomy): Archaea > Halobacteriota > Halobacteria > Halobacteriales > Haloferacaceae > Halorubrum. The sequence goes on along the minus strand of PWGU01000111.1, from coordinate 11,315 downwards.
ACGGCCCGCACCGCCGGCACCCTTCTCGCGAAGGCATCCGGCGAGGCGAAATCCGTCGCGCTGTACGCGTCCATCGAGAGCCCGGACGTCGTCCCCGACCTGATCGGTCGGGCCGACGCCCAGCTTCGCGCGCTCGCGGCCGCGATCGACGACGACGAGGCGCTTCCGGAGGAGCTGCGGGGCGTCGAAGCCCCTGCGGCCCCGGAGGCGTCGACCGAGGACGAGGAGGAACAGGCAACTGAAGACGAAGCCGCGGAGGCCGACGACGATGACGACGATGATGATGACGACGATGGCGGGGAAGGCCTCGGCGCGATGTTCGGATAATACAACGAGGATACACCAATGGAATACGTTTACGCTGCGCTCATCCTGAACGAGACTGGCGAAGAGATCAACGAAGACAACGTCACGGCCGTGCTCGAGGCCGCCGGCGTCGATGTCGAGGAATCCCGCGTGAAGGCGCTCGTCGCCGCGCTGGAGGACGTCGACATCGAGGAAGCCATCGAGACCGCCGCCGCCGCGCCCGCCGCGGGTGCCGCCGCCGGCGCCGCCGCGGCCGACGACGCCGACGACGATGACGACGACGAGGAGGAAGAGGCCGCCGAAGAGGAGGAGGACGACGAGGACGACGACGCCGGTGGCGAGGGCCTCGGCGAGCTGTTCGGCTAACCCCCGACGCGTCCACTTCACCTCACGAACCGCGGTCCAACATCCGATTTTTATTCCAACTATCCCGAGTGATAACTCCGTACGGAGGATTATATATCGTGCCGGGAAACTCAGGGTGACCGAGATGAAGATCGTCGATGGCGACAAGGCGGAATGTGACCGCTGTGGGGAGGTGTTCGCGCTGGAGAACGTCTCGCTTTTGGAAAAACACACGAACAAGGCGTACGAGAAGGTGCTCTGTGGCGAGTGTCTCGGCGCCGTCGGCGTCCCGCGCGGCTACAAACTGCGCCGGGACATCACCTATCTCTCGCGGTAGGCCGGGGGAGGGACCGATACCGCTCGAATCGACCACGGTCGAACCGTCCGCGGGCGGGCCGATCGGCTACCGTCTCCGAGGGTTCAGTAGAGCTCGTCGAGGTCCTCCTCGACGTGTTGGTGTTCCTCCGCCGGGAAGGCCCCGCTCTCGACGGCGTTTTTATACTCGTCGACCGCCTGGCGCATCTCCCCGCGGACGTCGCCGAACCGCTCTGCAAACGGCGGGGACCACTCCCCGAGGCCGATCACATCGGTGATCACGAGCACCTGCCCGTCACAGTCGCTCCCGGCACCGATCCCGATCGTCGGGATTTCGAGGTCGTCGGTAACGGCCGCCGCGAGGTTCGCCGGGACGTGTTCCAACACGAGCGCGAACGCGCCGGCGTCCTCGTGGGCGAGCGCGAGTTCACGGATCTCCTCGGCCGCCTCCCGATCGGTCCCCTGCCGCGTGTAGCCGCCCAGCCGGTTGACGTGTTGTGGCGTCAACCCGAGGTGTGCCATCACGGGGATGCCGAGTTCGGACATCCGACGGGTCGTCTCGACGGTGTGCGGGCCGCTCTCGATCTTCACCGCGTCCGCGCCGGCCTCCTTCAAGAGTTCGCCGGCGTTGTGTATCGATTCGGCCTCGTCGACGCCGAACGCGAGGAACGGGAGGTCGGCGACGACGAGCGCGTCCTCGACCGCGCGGGCGACCGCCGCGGTCCGGCTCTTCACGTCGTCCATCGTCACCGGCAGCGTCGAGTCGTAACCGAGCGTCGCGTTCCCCATGCTGTCGCCGACGAGGATCACGTCGACCCCGGCGTCGTCGACGATCGCCGCGGTGGGCGCATCGTAGGCGGTCAGCATGGTGAACGGCTCGTCGCGGTCCCGCAGCCCGCGCGTCGTGGTCATGCGCGAAGGGTCGCCGCCGCATTCGGTTAAAGTCGACGGGATCGGCGGCGCGCGTGGGTGGTTCGGGGGTGATCGGACGGCCGGCGTCGACGCCGGACCGGCACCGATTTGTCGCTCGCCCGCCGAGGGCGACCCGTGCAACCTGTCGAGCGCACCGAGGTCGAGGGGATCGACTACGGGTGGGTGATGCAGACGACGTTCGTGGTGACCATCGTCGTCGGCGCGCCGATCGTCGCGCTCCTCTCGACGGTCGTGACGCTCGAGACGTGGGGTGCCCGTGCGGGCTTTGCGATCCGTGTCGGCGCGCCGATCTGGTTCCTCACCGCGGTCGTCGTCGCGCTCTACGCGAAACGGACCGACGCCGGCGACGGCGGATCTCGCGCCGCCGTGGTCGAGGACGAGGAACGGGCGAACGACGACCCGTAACCACCGGTGGTGCCGCAGGCGGGCGGTGAGCGATCGAATTGGCGGCCGAGCGTCCTCGATCCCTATAAAACCGGGCGGCCTCTCCGGTCGATCAGAACGATCCGTCCATGATGCTCCCGACACACGCCGTCGTCGGTCTCGCGCTCGCAGCGCCGCTCACCGTGATCGCGCCCGATGTCTCGACGGCCGCGCTCACGGGGGCGCTTCTGGGGAGCGTCTTCCCCGACCTCGACCTCTATTCGGGCCACCGCCGGACGCTCCACTATCCGGTCATCTATCCCCTTCTCGCGGCCCCCGCCGTGATCGCGGCGGCCGTGGTCACGACGCCGCTCGCGGTCGGACTCGCCGCCTTTCTCGTGGGCGCGGCGGTTCATTGCCGGATGGACCGCTACGGCGGCGGGCTCGAACTCCGACCGTGGGAGGGGACCTCCGAGCGGGCGGTCTACGATCACGTGCGTGGCCGGTGGCGACGGCCGAAACGGTGGATCAAATACGACGGCTCGCCCGGGGACCTCCTGCTGCTCGCCTCGCTCGGCGTTCCGCTTTTGATCGTCCTCGATGGACCCTTCCGGCTCATCGTCGCCGCCTGCCTCGTCGTCGGAACGACCTATGTCGTGTTGCGCCGTCGCCTCGCCGCTATCGCACCCACCGTCTTCGCATACGTCCCCGATCGACTGGCCCAATACGTGCCCGAGCGGTACCGACCCTGACGACCGGGATGCTCGCGGTCGCCGCGGTGAGGTGCAACCGTCTGCGGCGACTCCCCGTCCTTCGAGCGCGGTGAGCCATGTTTATTGCACACGACGGCCTGTGGTGACTACGATGGGCGATAGGAACGCGGCGGGCGATGTCGACGAGCGGGATGATGGGGTTGCGACGGGTGCCGGCGAGCGGGATGATGGGGTTGCGATGAGCGCTGACGAGCGGGAGGATGTCCTCGCGCGGCTGTTTCGCAGCGGCCGGTACAACGCGCTGATCTCGTGGCTCCTCGTCCTCGTCCTCGTCGCCGTCTTCATCGAGAGCGTGCTTGATGCCGACTGGCTCTGGACGCTGTTCGTCGCCTGCGTCGGGGTCGTCGTCCTCGCGCCGCCGATCGGCCGGCGCGATTGGCGCATGATGCTTCCGTGGGAACTGCTCGTGTTGGCGCTCCTGCCGATCCTCGTCCGGGCGCTCTTCGGCGGCGAACTCGGGACGTTCGGCTACTACCTCTCGATCGCGGCGCTGGCGCTCATCATCACCGTTGAGCTACACATGATGACCGAGCTTCGGCTCACCCACTGGTTCGCGGTGTTTTTCGTGACGCTCACCACCCTGGCGTCGGTCGCGGCGTGGTCGATCGTCCGCTGGAACGCCGACCGGCTCTTCGGCACGACCTTCCTCATCGAGCCGGGACAGTCACAGGACGCCGCAAACGCCGCGTTGATGGTCGAGTTCGGCTACGTCCCGCTCGCCGGACTCGCGGCCGGGCTCCTCTTCGATGCGTACTTCAAACGCCGCGGTCGACGCCTCCGTCGGCAGCTTCGGCGGGTGATCTCGCGATGACGCTGCTTCCGCGCCCGTCGGTTCGCACCCAGCGACGACTCACCCGCGGGATGCAGCTCGCGCTCGCCGGGATCATCACGTTTGGGGTCGTCTTCGGGGAGCCGAAGGCGATCACGAACGGGCTGCTCGCGCTGTTGATCACGTTCGCGCCGGCCGTCTTCGATCGTAACTACAACGTGCCGCTCGACCCGTGGCTCGGCCTCTGGATCACGCTCGCGGTCTTTTTACACACGATGGGATCGGCCGGGCTGTACGCGGCGATCGGCTGGTGGGACCACCTCACCCACGCGATGTCCGCGTCGGTCGTCGCCGGGATCGGGTACACGTTCGCCCGCGCGCTCGACGTGCATCACGACGGCATTCACCTCCCCTCGCGGTTCGCGTTCGTCTACATCCTGATCGTCGTGATGGCCTTCGGCGTGATCTGGGAGCTGTTCGAGTTCGGGCTCGACCTCGTCGCCGACGCGACCGGGATCGAGATGCCGCTCGCACAACACGGGCTCGACGACACCGTCCGTGACATGATGTTCAACACGCTCGGGGCGCTCGTCGTCGCGACGTTCGGACAGGCACACCTCACGGGCGTCGCCGAATCGGTCGTCGACGCGCTGACTGGGGAGGAGTCGTAGCCGCCGGACCGGGACCGTCATCCGCACACACGCTTTTATATACTGCGGTCGTCGACCCTGTCGATGGCTTCGCCGCACGGTTGGAAAACGTCCGCCCGCGGGGCGGCCGCGTTGTTCGCTCTCGGCTTGCTTGGCGTGATCGCGCTCGCGACCTACTCGGTTCCCGCGTTGCGTGAGATCCCGGAACTCTCGGCGCTTTCGTACCCGACGCTGGTGCTTCTCGCGTCGGTCAACTCGCTCCTTCTGCTTGTGGTCTTCGTGTCCCTCGGGGCGGCCACGGCCCCGCGGATCGGCCTCACCTCCCACGTGTTCACGTGGGCCGCCGGTGGAACCCCCGAGTGGGGTGAGATCCGTGGATCCCTGCCGCTCGCGCTGGCGCTCGGTACGGGATTGTTCGTCCTCATCGCGATCCTCGACGTCGTATTTGCCCAGTTTACCGGGGTCACCGTCGGTGAGCCGCCGGGGGATGCTGACGCGCTGGCCGACCTCCTCGCTTCGATCCCGATGCGGCTGCTTTACGGTGGAATCACGGAGGAGTTGCTGCTGCGATGGGGGTTCATGGCCCCTGTCGCGTACGGCCTTTGGTGGGTCTGGAATCGGATCGGCGAGCCCAGCGATGTGCCCTCGGAGCCGGTCCTCTGGGTCGCCATCGTCGTGAGCGCCGTCATGTTCGGCGTCGGGCACCTCCCCGCGCTCGCGGCGACCTTCGAACTCACGACCCCGCTCGTCATCCGCACCGTCGTTTTAAACGCCCTCGCCGGACTCGTCTTCGGCTGGCTGTTCTGGCGTCGCTCGCTCGAAACCGCGATGATTGCCCACGCGGCGTTTCACGTCGCGCTCGTTGTAACCTCCGTAGTCCTCCTCGTCCTGTTTTGAGTCCCGGATCTCTCGGGTTACGCCCCGAACTCGCTCCCGTCGCCGCCGGTCGCCCGCTTCGCGAACCGTTTGGCGTCCTCGCTGAGCCCAGGGGATGACTGGCGGGTTTCCGACCCCGAATCGGACTCGGGCTCCGGGTCGCCCCCCGAGCCCTCGTTCGTGTCGGCAGCCTCACCGTCCTCGCCATCCCCATCGTCCTCGTAATCCCCGTCGCCTTCGCCATCTCGCTCACCCTCGTCGTCGCTCTCGCCCTCGACGCTCGGGACGAACGCGGCTTCGACCTCCCGGACCATCTCCGCGACGGCGTCCTCGTGCAGCCGGTCGGCGTACGCCTCGCGGATCAGGTCGGGGACGGCGTAGGCGTACCGACCCCGTCCGACGTGCCGGACGAGCCCCTGCGTGCGGATCGGTCGGTGCCGCGCATAGGCGTGTTCGCGGTCCGCGTCGCCGCCGGCGTCGATGTGTGCGTCGATCGGCTCGCTCACCCCCTCCCGTCGGTAGTGGCGCAACATCCCGATGGATAGGGGTTCGAGGATCGCGACCCGGGAGCGGAGCTCCTCGATGACCGCCTCACGCGTCCCGAAGTTCGCCTTCGCATCGAGCTCCAGCGCACCCGCGGCAACGTCCTCCCGTGTCACGGACTCGGCGGTCGGATCGGGGTCGATCGGCTCGGTCTCCGCCGCCTCAGGCGTCGATTCCGCGGCGGCGGTATCGCTCCGGACGCCGGCACCGTGCTCGGCTTTTTTATCGCTCTCGTCGGCCCGCGTATTCCCGCCGGCGACATCGTCACTCTCCCCATACTCGTCGAGGCCCGCCTGTCCGTCGCCGGACCCGCCCGCGGTCGGATCCCGGAGGTTCTGGCCCTGCCCGCCGCGATAGGGCGCTTCCGCCCGCCCGAGCATCGCCTGGGCGAACTTGTCGGCCATGTTCTTCAGGTCGCGCGCCTCCTCCAGTTCGCGTTCGAGCTGGTTGATCTGCGCCCGCTTTTTGTCCAACTCCTGTCTGAGGTCCGCGAGCTCGGACTCCCGGCGGGCGCGTTCATCGGAGATGGTCTGAAGTTCGCTGACGAGGTCGCCGGAGACGGACTTCAACTCGGGCCGTTCGAAGTCGTCGAGCCCGGGGGTCGCGCCCGCATCGAACGTCTGTTTGCGGTGGAACTGGATCCGGCGGATCGACTCGTCCCAGTCGGTCATTAAAAAGGCCTCGCCGTTATCGAGCTCCTCGACGGCGTCGGCGTACTTCGAGCCGAGGATCCGGCCGACGACCTTCGTGTCGTTGTCCCAGGTGAGCCGATGCCAGCAGAGCCAGTCACACTGGGTGATGAAGTCCTTTTTCACGTCGGCGGGGCGCTGGCTGATCCCGACGATCCCGAGGCCGTGTTTCCGTCCGCGCTTGCCGACCTTGATTAACATTCGGCCGGTCTCGTCCATCCCGCCGCCCTCCGGGATGTACTCGTGACACTCCTCGACGACGAGCAGGAAGGGTTTCTTCAGCTTCTTCTCCTTCGCGAAGAGCTGTCTGACGACTTTTAAAAGGAGCTCGTTCGCGGTCGACTCCTCCAAGTAGCCGGAGACGTCGAGGATGATCGGGACGTTCTGTTCGAGCGCCAGCGACGCGATCTTCTCGGCGTGTTCGGGCGAGACGACGATGTCGCACTCGTCGTCTGCGCCCGCGTGCAGGATCTCGTACTCCTCTTTTAAGCCGTAGTACTCGCCGTCGGTGTCGACGATCATCACGGGGAAGCCGTCGTCGAGCAGGTTCTCGATGATCACGCTCGCCGTGTTCGACTTCCCGGATCCGCTCTTGCCCGTGATAAACGAACGGCCGGTGAGGACGTCGACGACCGGGAGCTCGACCGGGCTGCCCGCCTCGGCTGTCGCGTCGCCCCCGATCCCGTCGCTCACGTCCGCGACGTGGATCGTCTGTGCTTCACTCATAGGTGATACAGGTGAGCCGGGCGACAAAGAGCTTCGCCTCGATATCGGGCGGTTCGACGACGGCGCGGAACGTCACGCGTCCTCCGCCCACTCCCCGAGCGAGGCCTGTCCCTCCGCCGGCTCCTCCCGATCGAACGCCCGCGCGTCCGGGTCCTCCGACCCGTCCGTCGCCTCCCCATCCGTCGAATCCATCGCCGCACCCTCCGCCCAGTCGGCGAGCGTCGAGCCGGGCGGTTCCCGGGTCGCCGTCCGCGATCCGGGGTCAGTCCGCGCGTCACCCGCGCCCCCCTCCGCCTCGAACCCGCCGAGGGTCGCCTGGTCGCCGCCGCCGAAATCGAGCTTCGAGACCCGCACCCCGAGCTTGCGAACCCGGGCGTCCGCGAACTCCGTGAGGAGGTCGAGCGCGACGTCCTCGACGACCGCGGGGTCGTCGACCGGCCCGGGGAGACTTTTCGCGCGCGTGTTGACCGCATACGGCGGTTCGATGACCTTGATCCCGATGGTGCGGTAGCGACAGCCCCGCTCGCGGGCCCGGCGGGCGACGTCCGCGGCGAGCGCCCGGACCGTCTCCCGTTTCTTTTCCCCGTCGTCCGTCGCCGAGAGCGACGATTCCCGCGAGAGGCTCTTCGGCAGTCCGGTGGGGGTGACCTCGCGGTCGTCCTCGCCGCGGGCGCGAGCCCACAGTTCCCGTCCGCGCTCGCCGAAGGCGTCGGAGAGGGCCTCGGGGTCCGCCCGTGCGAGGTCGCCCGCGGTCTCGATGCCCCGCTCCGCGAGCCGCTCCTCGGTGACCGGGCCGACGCCGTGCAGCTCCGCGGTCGGGAGGGGCGCGAGGAACTCGCGCACCGCGCCTGGGGGCACGACGACGAGCCCGTCCGGCTTGTCCGCGTCGCTCGCGACCTTCGCCGTCGACATGTTCGGCGCGACGCCGACGCTCGCGGGAACGCCGACCTCGCGGGCGATCCGCTCCTTGATATGCCGTGCATAGCCTTCCGCGAGCGTTCGGGCATCCGTCGGACCGGCGGCCGCGCTCGTCGCCGGGTCGTCCGGGTCGCCGACGACCGCCCACGCGGTCCGATCCGTCACGTCGAGGTAGGCCTCGTCGACGCTGACCTCGCGGACGACGTCCGCACAGTCGTGGAGGACGGCCTTCACGTCGGCGGCGACCTCCTTATAAAAGTCGAGGTCGACCGGCACGTAGTGGCCGGTTTCGACTGGGTCTGGGGCGTTCCGGTCGCCCGATTCCACGTCGACCCGGCGAGGCATTCGATCGAGCGCCTCGGAGATGGGCATGGCGCTCCCGACGCCGAACGCCCGGGCCTCATAGCTCGCGGTCGCGACCGCCCCGATGGTGTCGCCGGGCTCGTATCCCATCCCGACGACGACGGGCTCGCCGCGGAGCTCGGGCCGGCGAAGCCGCTCACAGGAGGCGTAAAAACAGTCCATATCGACGTGACAGATGACGCGGTCGGCCGCGTCCTCCTCAACGCCGACGCCCGGGAGCGTCCCGCCGTCCATCGTCCGTCAGTCGGCCTCCCGCGGACTTAAACGACACCCACGTCAGGGATTTCGATCCCGGACGGGACGTCCCGTCCCGATGTCCGAGATTCCCCTCCTTCCCCCGCCGAAACTCAGCCGTGAGATTTGCGGCGAAGTCCGTATATCGTTCGGGCACGTACTCCTCCTATGACCGAACGGATCGACGTCCTTCACGTCGATGACGACCCCGCAATGGCGGACCTGACGGCGGCGTATCTCGCGCGTGAGCTCGATGCGGTCGAGGTGACGAGCGTCACCGATCCCACGGAGGCGCTCGAACGGCTCGCCACTGGGACCGATCACGACGTTCCGTTCGACTGTATCGTCAGCGACTACGACATGCCAGGGATGAACGGGTTGGAGTTCTTCACCGCGCTGCGTGAGCAGCACACGCACATCCCGTTCATCCTCTTCACCGGAAAGGGCTCAGAGGAGATCGCCAGCCAGGCGCTCAACGCGGGCGTCACCGGCTACTTCCAGAAGGGTGGACCCGAACAACAACAGCGGCTCGCCCACCGCGTCGGCGACGCGGTCGAGGAGTACCGAACGAAGGCCATCGCGGACCGCTACTCGACGGTCATGGAGGCGCTCGGTTACCCGATCTACGTCGTCGATGAGACCGGCACGTTCCAGTTCGTCAACGAGGCGTTCGCCGAGCTCACCGGCTACAGCGTCGAGGAGATCGTCGGGAGCAAACCGGGGTTGATAAAGGACGACGAGGCGGTCGCCGAGGCGGAGAACCGACTCGGAAGCATTCTCTCCAGCTCGGGACCGGACGTCCAGCGCTTCCCCGTCGACATCATCCCGAAGGAGGGCGAGCCGATCCCCTGCCGGGATCACATGGCCGTCCTGCCCTACGAGGGCGAGGAGTTCGAGGGGAGCGTCGGGATCCTCCGTGACACCTCCGACGAGCAGCGCCGCCGCGAGGAGCTGGAGACGAAACGTCGCGCGGTGGACGAGGCCCCGGTCGGGATCACGATCACGGACCCGACCTGTCCGGACAACCCGATGACCTACGTCAACGACCGGTTCGTCGAGATGACCGGCTACGACCGCGAGGAGGCTGTCGGCGTCAACTGTCGCTTCCTCCAGGGTCCCGACACCGACCCCGAACCCGTCGGGCGAATGCGTGAGGCGGTCGAAGACGGCGAGTCGGTGACCGTCGAGCTCCTGAACTATCGGAAGGACGGCACCGAGTTCTGGAACCGCGTCAGCATGGCCCCGATCCACGGCGACGATGGGGAGGTCACAAACTGGGTCGGCTTTCAGGAGGACATCACCGACTTCGTGGAACGCGAGCGGGCGCTCGAACGACAGAACGAGCGGCTCGACGCCTTCGCGAGCATCGTCTCACACGACCTTCGAAACCCGCTCAACGTCGCCCGCGGCCGGGTCGAACTCGCCCGTGACCCGAACAGTGACCCCCACCTCGATCCGGCGATCGACGCGCTCGATCGGATGGAAACGCTCATCGATCACACGCTGACGCTCGCCCGGGAGGGACAGACCGTGGGGGACCCCGAACCGGTCGACCTCGCCGCGAACGCCGAGAAGAGCTGGCGAGCCGTCAGCCCGGGTGAGGCTGTCACGGCCACTGACGACCCGACGGGTGCTGCAGAGCCACGTCCGACCATCGAGGTCGACGCCGAGCGCGACGTGATGGCCGATCCCGACCGCCTCCGGAACCTGATCGAGAACCTGTTGCGAAACGCCGTCGAACACGGCCCCGACGGGGTCACGATCCGGATCGGCGACCTGGAGAGCGGCTTTTACGTCGAGGACGACGGCCCCGGGATCGATCCGGCTCGCCGGGAGGCGGTCTTCGATCCGGGCTTCAGCGGTGCCGCCGACGGGACGGGGTTCGGCCTCGCCATCGTCCGCGAGATCGCCACCGCACACGGGTGGGAGGTGGACGTGACCGACTCCGCGGCGGGCGGGGCCCGGTTCGAGTTCACGGGCGTCGACCGGCCGGCGACCGCGCCCGCGATCGAGTGAGTCCTCGACGGTCGCGACTCGGACGCCTCCGACGCCTCGGGCTCCGGACGACTCATATAAACCGACGAGGCCCGAACCGATCGGCGTGTCCCGCGATCGCGTTCGCTGCACCGCCTGTTTGGAGCCCATCCCGAGCGACGCCCGCATCTGTCCGCACTGTACGGCCGTTCAGCCCTCGCCGTTGCTCGATGCGGGACTGGTCGGCGGCGGCGTCTTCGCGTTCCTCTTCGGGCTCATCCTCACGGTGATGACGCTCGGGACGACCCGGCTCGTCGGCTTTACCCTCCTCATGCTCGGCTTCGGGCTCGTCGTCGGCGGCTACACGCGATACCTCGACCGGCAGGACAAACGTCGCGGTCGGTGATCGGGTCGCCCGGCCGAACCCGCCGGAACGTTGAGGTGGTGGCCCGACGGAGGATCCACCGTGTCAGACCACCCGTCCGACGAGCCGGACCGCTCGGACCGTCCGGACCTCCCGACCGCCCGCGATCCGGTT
>PWGU01000053.1 GCA_003554605.1 Halorubrum sp. | reverse complement strand
TGGGCCACCACGTCCGAGATCTGTTTGTCCTCGGGGATGTAGATGGTGACGAGTTGGGTGCCGGAGCCCTCGAAATCGCGAAGCTCCTCGATGACCTTGCGGAACTCGTACTTCCGCCGGTCGTCGCTCACCCCCTGGGCGTCGCTGCTCATTACCCATTACTCGCCGCCCGGTTCGTAAGTAAGCTTTGGCCTCGTCCTCGTCGGATGGGCGGGTGTGAAGAACCCGTGAGCGATACCATCGTGTGCAACGACACCACACGACGTTCTTCCCGGTGGCCCTCCCGTCTCCGGATCCGGGCGGCGTGGTAAGTTTTAACCGGTCCCTACCCGCGTGATCGATCATGAACCCGTTGCAGGCCGCCACCCGGGAGACGTTCTGGACGATCGGCCCCGTCGGAAAGGCCGCGTTCTACTGGCTCGCCGCGGTGGCGATCCTCGTCTTCCTGTACGGCGTCTATGCCCGCTTCACCGCCTACTCCCGCGGGCGTACGGACCCGCAAGCACGGCTCTCGGATCTCCCGCAGCGAACGGTCGCGGCGACGAAGACCGTGCTCTCGAACGAGAACCAGTACGACCGCGACCTCTACGCGGGGATCATGCACACGTTCGTCCTCTGGGGCTTTTTGGTGCTCGTCGTCGCCACCGCGATCCTCGGGTTCGACATCGACGTGTATCGCCCGCTGACCGGCGAGTCGTTCTGGGTCGGCGACTTCTACCTCGCCTACCAGTTCGCCGTCGACGCCTTCGGCCTGCTCTTCGTCGTCGGCGTCGGGATGGCCATTTATAAGCGCTACCGGAACCGCGAGGGGCGGCTCTGGGGGAAACACACCTCACTCGAGGACGACGCGTTCGTCTGGACGCTCTTCCTGCTCGGCGTCGGCGGCTTCCTCGTCCAGGCGGTCGGGATCGTCGGACAGCCCGAACGTGCCGGCGAGACGGTCTCGTTCGTCGGGATGTCGATGGCCGCCGGGCTTCAGTGGGCGGGGTTGACGCAGGCGGGCGCGGAGGCGATCTATGGCGTGATCTGGTGGCACCACTCGCTGCTCGCGTTCGCGTTCATCGCGTGGATCCCCTACGCGAAGCCGTTCCATATGATCTCCTCGTTCGCGAACGTCGTCGTCCGCGACGAGAAGGCCGGCGCGCGGCTCCCGAACGTCCCCGCCGACCTCGATCACACAAACGCCGAGTCCATCGAGGATTTCACCTGGAAGGAGCTCATGGACGGCGACGCCTGCACGAAATGTGGCCGCTGTACCGACGCCTGCCCTGCCGACACGGTGGGACGCCCGCTCGACCCCCGGGACGTGATCCTCGATCTCAAAGCCTACCGCGAGTCGGTCACGAATGACCCAGTCGTCGGCCGGTCGAAAGGGTTCGTCTCCGACGGTGGCGTGGCTACCTCCGCCACCGCCTCCGACGGCGGCGTGGCCAACTCCGCCACCGCCTCCGACGGCGGCACCGTCCCCATCGTCGCCGATTCGGGCGGCGTGATCGCCGCCGAGTCGATGGAGTCGTGTATGTCCTGTATGGCCTGTATGGACGCCTGCCCGGTCGACATCGAGCATCTCACCTCCTTTACCCGGATGAACCGTCAGCTCGTCGACGAGGGCGCGGTCGACTCCCACCTCCAGGACGTCTTTCAGGACGTGATGCGGACGGGCAACACCTTCGGCGAGTCGGCGGCCGCCCGCGGCGACTGGACCGAGGCACTCGACGACGTCGAGGTGCCGGACGCACGCGAGACGGAGGTCGAATACCTCTGGTACGTCGGCGACTTTCCAAGCTACGACGATCGAAACAAGCAGGTCGCCCGCGCGCTCGCCCGCATCTTCGACGCCGCAGGTGTGGAGTTCGGGATCCTCTTCGATGACGAGAAGAACGACGGCAACGACATCCGACGGATCGGCGAGGAGTTCCTCTACCTCGAACTCGCGGGCCATCACGTCGAGACGTTCGCCGACTGCGAGTTCGAGACGATCGTCTGTACGGACCCGCACTCGTACAACACGATCAAACACGAGTACCCCGAGGTCGACTTCGCGGCGTTCGCTGACGACCCCGTGATGCCCTTCGATCGTGAGGAGCCGTGGAACCCCGACGGTGAGGTGGGCGTGAAACACTGGACGCAGGTCGTCGAGGAGCTCGTCCGGGATGGCCGGCTCGGGCTCTCGGGCGACGAACTCGACTACACCGTCACCTATCACGACCCGTGCCACCTCGGCCGATACAACGACGAGTACGAGGCCCCGCGTGAGCTGATCCGTGCGACCGGCGCGACCCTGCACGAGATGCCGCGCTCGCACGAGTCGTCGTTCTGCTGTGGCGGCGGCGGTGGCGGCCTCTGGACCGAGCACGACGAGGAGATAAAACCGAGCGAGGAGCGGCTTCGCGAAGCCGTCGAGGACACCGCCGCGGGCGGGGCGGTCGAGAAGTTCGTCGTCGCCTGCCCGATGTGTACGACCATGTTCGAGGACGGCCGCAAGACCGGCGGGTTCGAGGACGACCTCGAGATCGTCGACGTCGCGGAGTTATTGATCGAGGCGTTAGAGACCAGCAGCTAAATTAAGAGCCGATACCCGGACGTGACCAGTCGAACGGAGGCGTGATCCATTCGAAGAACGAACCAGATCGGTTTCGTCCACACAGTCCCTAACGTGGGTATGACGCGACGTGGTTCGTCCCGACGACACTCCCGAAGACAGTTAGTTGCGGCGACCGGACTGACACTACTCGGTGGTCTCGCTGGCTGTCTCGGCGACGGTGACTCCGTTAATACCGAAGAGCCCGCTGATGACAACGAGGGTCACGACGACCATGTCGATGCTGATGACGACGTGGAGATCCACGCGGAGACCGAAGCGCTCGCGGAGCAGTTCGTCGACGCACTTGAGAGTGACCGAGAGGTGCTCGGTTGGCGGTTCAACGGCGACCTCTTCGTGCCGGATTTTCGAGACGGTGGAGACCTCCAAGCCGATGTCGAACTGCTCGGGGAGGCATACGCCGATATCGTCGCGGAGGGCTTCGATCATCGCGCGATGCCCTCGGCGTACGACGCAGACGGTGAGATGACGTACATGGTGTTTCTGGAGGTCGAGTGGGCAACGGAGTATCTTGAGGGCGAACGCTCGACTGACGAATATCATGAGGCGATCCTCGATTCAGAGCACTGATCGATCCCGGAGTCGGCGGGTATTACCGGGGTGCCATGCGGGCAGCACCCCGCGATTTTTTGCCACACCACCCGAACGGCGGGTATGCCCGACGAGCCAGACGTAAACATCAGCGGCGGCCCGGGTGGTGGCGGACGGGAACTGGATATCGCCGGCGGCGACGACGATGAGTCCACCCACGCGGCGAAGGTCATCGACGCGCTCGGCGACCGCTATTGGCGGAAGGCGTACGGCGGACAAGCGGGCTTCGAGTGTCTCGTCCGGACGATCCTCTCACAGAACCCCTCCGACGTGGCGAGCCAGCCGGCCCACGACGCGCTCATGGCGCGCTACGGGCCGGCCAAGGGGCTCGCGGAGCGGCTTGCGAAGGCCGACCGCGAGTCGTTGGCCGAGGTCATCTCGTCCGCCGGCTTATATAATCAGAAGTCGCGGGTCATCATCGAGGCGGCCGAGTGGGCCTGCGGGGAGTTCGGCTCGACGACCGCCTTCGACGACTACGTCGCCGACGGCGACCCGAGCGAGGTTCGCGAGACACTGTTATCGATCTCGGGCGTCGGACCGAAGACGGCCGACTGCGTGTTGTTGTTCGCCGGCGGGCGCGACGGGGTCTTTCCGGTTGATACGCACGTCCACCGGATCGCCCGGCGGATGGGGTTGGCCCCGCCGGAGGCGGACCACGAGGACGTTCGGGTGGCGATCGAGGCCGCCGTCCCGCCCGCCGCGTGTGGGTTCGGTCACACCGCCATGATCCAGTTCGGTCGCGAGTACTGTACGGCCCGGAAGCCGGCCTGTCTGGACGGGCCGGAGGCCTGCCCTTTATATACGCTCTGTGACCGCGTCGGCGTCGATCCGGAGGTGGGGACGGTCGTGGATCCGGCGGATGCGGTGGGCCCGACGGATGCGGCGGACGGGTGAGGAGCGTCGGGGTTTCATTTATGATCGGTGGTGAGCGACCGCCGCAGCGGCGGCCGGTTGATAAACGAAGCTCAAAGAAATATATACACGATCGAACAGCGTGGGGTCACCGAAATCGCTACACCGGCAGGTCGGCGTCGGGATCGACAACCCGGTCGGGCTCGGGCGGCATCCGCCAATCCGTCGCGATTTCAAGCAGTTGGACGACCATGCGGCCGGTCACCCCCCAAACAGTGTAGCCGCCGACGTGAAAGAAGTGGATGCGGTGATTCCCGTAGTCGGGGTGGTCGCGTCGTTCGGACTCGTAGTTCGCCGGGTCGGTGAACCCCGACACCGGCAGGACCGCGATCTCCGCGACCTCCGAGGGGTCGGGGACGAACCCGGCGTCCGGGGCGGTCCCGACGAAGGGCCGGACGGCGTAATCGCTGCTCGTGCGGACGTCGTCGAGTCGGCCGACGATCTCGACGCTCGCGGGGTCGAGTGCGACCTCCTCGTTCGCCTCCCGGAGGGCGGTCTCGGTCAGGCTCCCATCGACGGACTCGCGCCCGCCGCCGGGGAAGCTCATCTGTCCGGGGTGTCGCCCGAGGTGTTCGGCCCGCTTCGTGAACAACAGATGGGGCTCCCCGCCACGGTCGATCACGGGCGCCAACACCGCGGCCTCCCGTCCCGCCGCGGACAGCGACACCGTCTCCGGGTCGTGTCGACGGAGCCCCGACAGATCCATACGGAGAGAAGGCGCTCAGGGGGCCTTAACGTTTCTCCGATCCCAAGTCGATGGGAAGCGCCGCCGGGACCACCGGGGATCACCCGAGACCACCCCTCAGGGCTCGATCGTCGAAACGATCCGCTCGCGCACCTCCCCGACGTCGACGGCCGCCCACGCCTCAAGATCGTAGCTCACCTCCAGCAGGACCGCCAGCCGCTCATCGTCGTCCGCGACGAGCGCGGCATCGACCTCGTCGTGAAACCGGTCGAGCGTCGCGACCGCTACCGCCTCGTGATCCACCTCCCGATCGGGGATCGGGAGGATGTGCGGAAGCGCGTCCACGTCCGGTGGGGGCGTCGGGAACGCCGCGGGGCCGCCGGCGAGCAGGATGGAGGATCCCGACCGATCCGATGGCGCTTCCCCATCCACGCTCTCCACCGCCCCCGAGACGGCGTCGCCCGGGGCTGGGACGAGTACGTACTCCGCGAGCGCCACGGAGACGGCGGCGTCGACGGCCTCGGGGTCGACCTCCTCGCCCCGTTTAAACGCCAGTTCCGAGAGCCCATCGGATAGCTCGGCGCGCGTGAGCGCGCCGAAGCGTTCGACGATCCCGGCGAGTTCGTCGCGGGCGACGACGCTCGGCACGTCACCACTCATGGGTCGATCGCTCCCTCCGGATCGACCTGCCCTCGGCTCGCCCCGCCCTCACGTACGGCCGCCAGGTCCGTGCGGGCCGCGTCGGCCACCGCCGCCGGCGAGATGGATGCCTCCCGCCACGCTGGCAGACGCGTGTCCGCGCCCGGCTCCGCAAGGGCCTCGGCATATCGGTCGACCTGTGCCCGCTCCCCGTCGCGGTCGTATTCGAGCCCGTTGAACGCCGCGTCGGCCCCGTAGCCGCGGATGAGCCGTTCGGCTTCTTCGCGATACCGGTCCGGGAGGCTCGAATAATCGATCTCGACGCCGTGTTCTGCCACGACCCGGAGCGTCGCGGCCCCGACCGCCTCGCTCATGTCCGCGAGGCCGGTCGGCCCGTCGACGGATCGGTGATCGTGTTCGTAGCGGCCGAGGTCAACCTGTGCGCTGTCCTCGAAGCCGGCGTGTGCGAACGCCTCCCCGAGCGTGCCGACCTCCAACCCCCATCCGCGCTGTAAGCGAAGCCGCTCGATCAGGTCGGTCGTGGCCGCGAACTCGCCCGCAAGCGCATACCGGAACGACTCCAGATAGGCGAGCACGTCGCGGTCGCGGTTGCGCGCGAGCGCCCGGAGTAACGGTCTGAAAAAGAGCCGGAAGAGCCGCCCGTACAGCGCGCCGTCCTCGACACGGGCGTAGTAGCCCTTCGAAAACGTGTGTCCGTGTGCGAGCGGGAACAGGAGCCGATTGACGAACGACGGCGAGTAGGTCCGCGTGTCGGCGTCGTGGACGACGACGTACTCCGCATCCAGCGCCCGGCCCAACCCCAACCAAACGTCGCGTCCCTTCCCCCGTGACCCGTTGAGGCCGGCGTCGGCGAGCAGCGCGGACAGCCGCGGGCCGTCACACCAGAGCGTCTCCACCGAGAGGTCGAAGCCGTCGAGCCAGTCCGCGAAGGCCGGCGCTCGGTCCGGCGGCGCACGCAGCGGCACGATCACCCGGGAGGGATCGACGGTCTCCAACGCGGTGAGGACACGCTCGGCCGCGAGCGTCCCGTACTCGCGTTCGGTCATCGGTACCACGACGGCCGCCCTGTCGGTCGGCGCGTCCGGTCGGTGGTCCCTCAGCGCGTGGAGGGTGGTGACGCGCTCCTGGACATACTCCATTACCGATCCCAAGGGACAGAGCGTCTAAAGCCGCACGGTACCCAGCCCCCAGTACCGCCTGCGCCGTGGCCTCAGCCGACCGCCCCGCCGCCGGATCCGCCGGGCACCCGACCGGCCCGATCGAGGACCGCGAAGGCGACGACGAGCAGGACAAGCCCCGCCGTGAGGGTCAAAAAGACCGTATCGTAGGCGACCCCGAACTCGATCGCCTCGCCGACGACCCACGAGCCCGCCGCCTGCGTCGTCATCGCGCCCGCCGAAAAGACCGCATACGCCGACCCACGGGTCGCATCCGGAAGCGAACCGAGCAGGTACGCGTCCGTCGCCGGAAACAACATGTGGATCGCGAAACCGACGAGGACGCTCGCGAGCACGGCCGTGACGATCCCGGAGGCGAACACGACCGCGAGGATACCCGCGATGAACGCCGAGATCACTGCAAGGATGTACGGCACCCGCGGCAGGCGATCCGCGAGGTCGCCGGAGACGAGAAACGCGGGGACACCCGCCGCGAAGAGAACCGTCAACAGGTTCCGTGCGGCCGTCGCCGAGAGGCCCTTGTCGATCATGTACAGCTCATAGAAGTTGAACAGCCCCTGCCAGACGAAGCTCGTGAGTCCCATGAGGAGGACCCCTGAGAGGATCAGTTTCCATGCCGAGCGCGCTCCGGCGATGAAATCGGTGTCGTCGTCGCCGGCGTTCGGAAGGTCGGCATCGCGGGCGAAAAGGAGGATGACAACCGTCGTGGCCGCCGCCGCGAGCGCGAGCCCGTAGAAGGCGTATCGCCAGTCGTACCAGAGCGCGACGGTCACGACGGGCGCGGCCGCGACCGCCGAAAGCTGGCTCGCCATCCCGTGGATCCCGAGCACGCGGCCGACGCGGGCCGGAAACAGTTCGGAGACGAACGGGTTGGCGGCGATGAAATAGACGCCGGAGGCGGTTCCGACACAAAAGGCAGCGATCATGAGCGTCCGCACGTCGGGCGCGAGCGCGACGCCAAGCGCGCCGAACGTCAACACCACCCCGGAAAGCAGGACGACCTTCGTGCGGCTCGTGCGGGTGAGCAGCCAGCCGGTCGGCAGCCGTGGCGAGGCCGACCCGAGCCA
>PWGU01000025.1 GCA_003554605.1 Halorubrum sp. | reverse complement strand
TGGTACATGAATCCCGAAGAACTGGGCTTTCCAACCCCCGAATCGGACGTCGAGTCCGTGACTGCAGAGCGGCTTAAAGCACGCATCGACGCCGGCGAGGACGTCGTCATTCTCGACTCTCGCATGGAGAACGAATACGAGAAATGGCGGATCGGCGGCGAGAACGTGACCACGATCAACGTCCCCTACTTCGAGTTCCTTGAGGAGGAGATCGACGACGACGTGCTCGCGGCGATCCCCGCGGACGAACACGTCACGGTGTTGTGTGCGAAAGGCGGCGCGAGCGAGTACGTCGCCGGCGGGCTCGCGGACCGCGGATACGACGTCGACCACCTCGAGGAGGGAATGAACGGCTGGGCATCGATCTACGAGGCCCACGAGGTAACCGGCTATGAGGGTACAGGAACGCTGCTTCAGTATCAGCGTCCCTCGAGCGGCTGTCTCGGCTACCTCCTGGTCTCCGGCGACGAGGCCGCGGTGGTCGACCCGCTTCGGGCCTTCACGGACCGATACCTCGCCGACGCCGACGATCTCGGCGTGGAGCTCCGATACGCGTTCGACACGCACGTCCACGCGGATCACGTCTCCGGGCTCCGGGAGCTGGCCGCCGAGGGCGTCGAGGCCGTCCTGCCGTCGGCCGCCGCCGATCGCGGCATCACCTACACGGACGAGGTGACGCTTACCGAGGACGGCGAGGAGTTCGCCGTCGGCGACGCGACGATCGAGGTCGTCTTCACCCCTGGTCACACGACCGGGATGACCTCGTACCTCCTCGATGGAAGCCTCCTCGCCACCGGGGACGGACTCTTCATCGAGAGCGTCGCCCGCCCCGACTTGGAGGAAGGCGACGACGGCGCGCCGGAGGCGGCGCGGACGTTACACCAGTCGTTACAGAGCCGTGTCTTGAGCTTGGACCCGGACGTACTCATCGGCGGTGCCCACTTCAGCGACGCCGCGGAGCCGGCGGCGGACGGCACGTACACGGCCCCGATCGGCGACCTTCGCGAACGGATGGACGCCCTCTCGATGGACGAGGACGCCTTCGTCGAGACCGTCCTCGCCGATATGCCGCCCCGGCCGGCGAACTACAAGGATATCATCGCGACGAACCTCGGCGTAAACGAGGTGGACGACGACGAGGCGTTCACGCTCGAACTCGGCCCGAACAACTGCGCGGCCAGCCAGAATGCGCTCACCAGCGACTGATCGCTTCGTTGAGGGTGAGCAATGATCGTCGAACTCCTCGGTGCCGGCACAGTGGAGGCGTTCTTTCCCAACGGGATCTCCCGCTATGCGGTCGGGGGGATCCTCGTCGGGCTGGCGACCGCGATCATCTACCTCGGGACCGGCATCCATGCGGGCGCGAGCACGTTCCTCGAATCGACGCTCTCGTACGTCTCGGACCGGAGCCGGTTTCAGCAGGCCCGGTTCGTCACCTCGCGTGACTGGCGGGTGGTCTTCACCCTCGGCATCATCGGGGGCGCGGCGATCTACGCGCTGACCTTCCAGTCGGGACTCATCCAGAGCGGCCTCTACGCGGCGGGCTCCAGCGGTGAACTTCGCGAGGTCGGCGGGGTCACGGTCTGGTTGACCGACGTTCAGCCGTGGCGGCTGTTCCTCGGCGGCCTCCTGGTCGGGATTGGGACGCGCATCGGGAAGGGCTGTACCTCCGGGCACGGCATCTGTGGCGTCGGCTCCGTCTCGCGGACCTCGCTCGTCGGGGTTCTCACCTTCCTGATCGTGGCGATCGTGACGGCGAACCTCGTCGCGGCGATGGGGGTGAGCCCCTGATGGCCGACCGGCATCCGCTGTTCATCCCGCTCGTGCTGTTCGGCGGGCTCGTCTTCGGGTTCGGGCTGGGCTTCAGCCACATGGCCCGCCCCGAGGTCGTGTTGAACTTCCTCACGTTCGACGACCTCGGGCTGTTGTTCGTCATGTTCGGCGGGTCCATCGTGGCCGGCCTGGCGTTCTTCCTCGCGCCCCGGTTGCGTACGGCGGCACCGCTCACCGGTCGACCCTACGGCCGCCGGTTGAAGTCATTCGATCGAAACGTGCTCATCGGCGGGTCAATCTTCGGCGTCGGCTGGGGGCTGTCGGGTATCTGCCCGGGTGCCGCCTACGCGAGCCTCGGGGTCGGGAACGTGACGATCCTGTGGGCCTTGGCCGGGATGTTCCTCGGTGCGTACGCGCAGGGAGCCCTCCGGAGTATGCGGGCGGACGCGAACACGGCGGCCCCGGCCGACGACTGATCGGGTTCGTTCGAAGTGGGTTTTGGGAGCCACTTCCCCTTTTGTAGCCTACGACGGCGGGACGATCATCACGTTGCCCGCGGCCTGTGCGACGATGTCCTCCGAGACGCTTCCGATGAGCAGCCGTCGAAGCCGGCTTCGCCCCCGAGATCCGACGAGCGTCGTCGTCGGATCGACCGCCTCCTCGACCGCCAGTATCTCCGCCGTCGGGTCGCCCTGCAGGACCTCTATCCGGGTCTCGATGTCCCAGTCGGCGAGCTGTGCGGCGAGCGCCTCCAGTCGGTCCGCCGGGTCCTCGCCGTCACCGGGGTCCTTCGGCGTCTCGACGTGGACGAGTGTTACCTCCTTCGTCGCATGCCGGAGGTACGAGAACGACTCGAACGCGCGGTCGGCGTTCTCGGAGAAGTCCGTCGCGTACAACATCCGCCTGAAGAGCTGTGCTTTCACCACCGAGGGGTCGTCCGTTCCGCGCTCGATCCGGTTGACGATCAGCGGGGTTTCAGTCGTCCGCGCGAGGTTGCGGGCCGTCGAACCGATGATCCGGTTTTCGAGCGGGCTCTTTCCACGCGACCCGACGATCGTGAGGCTTGCCCCGAGCGTCTCCGCGAGCCCACGGATCCGCCGGTGGGGCGTGCCCCGGACAACGTGAACGTCGCTGTCGAAGCCGGCGTCGGTTATCACCCGTTCGTAGCTTCGGATCGCCCGACGTCGGCGTTTCTCGAAGTCGATCCCGGGCATCCCACGGTGGACGTTCGCGGGGATGACCGTCACGAGGTGGATCTCCTCGACACCGATACGCCCGAGACAGGCCAGACAGGTCTCGTTGTGGATCGTCGCCTCGCTGGCCGCCGAGAGGTCGGTGGCGAGTACCGCTTTCATACGTGTACTACTCCCCGCACCCATAATATTGTTTTGATTGTTCAATACAGCCCGGTTCCGAGCTCATACGGCTCGATCGGGACGGTCGGGTGACCAACTCGCGTCGGTCCCTGGACGCCGATCACAAGCCCCGATCGAGTCGTCACTTGCGCGACGACACTCCTCCCCGGGAGGACCGCTCGGCGCGTGATGGGTGCCGGGCCGATATTCCGATAACGTATGGAGATATTTCCGTTCGTTCCCTATCGGATACGCATCAATAGTATTGTAGAATAATCCCACAAGTGTTATTTGCTCGCCCGGAGTAGAGGGTACTGAAGAACAACTCATGTCATCCATCTATTCACCCGACACGGGGAGGGTCGCCGCATGATCGAATCAGCGATGGAGCCCGGGATCCTGCAGGGTCTCGTCTTCGTCGGCGCGATCCTCGCTATCGCGGTCCTGTTGTACGTCGGGTATGCGGTGCTCGAACGGGTAGCGGAGCCGATCATCTCGTTCCTCACGGACGCGTAATCGATGGAGCTTCTGGGATTGAGCATCGGCCTGGTCGCCCTCTTCGTCAGCTTCGGCTTCACCGTCGGGGTCCTGTTCGGCTTCTTCGGCATGGGCGGGTCGTTTCTCATCACGCCGACGCTTCTGGTCCTCGGGTACCCCGCCTCGGTCGCCATCGGCAGCGGACTGGCGTTCTACTTCGGCCCCTCCGTCATCGCCGTGTTGAAACACTACGACGTGGGCGAGGTGGACTATCGACTCGGGGCGATCCTCTTCGTCGTCCTCTCGCTCGGTATCGAGATCGGCAGTCGGCTCATCTTCGGGTTGGAGTCCCTCGGGGTCGCCGACCTCGTGACCGGGGTCGCCTACGTGCTCCTCCTCGGCGGCATCGGCGCGCTCTTTCTCCAGCGCGCTCGGTCGCTCTCGGACGATGACGAGGGGAGTAACGGCGACGATGCCGCGGACGACGCGGGCGGGGTCAGCGACGAGGAGATCCCACCCATTGCCCGACGGATCCAGTCCTATCGGGTTCCGCCCATGATCGCCCTCTCCTCGGGCGGACGCGCCTCCCTCTGGACGATCGGCGGCGCGGGCGGCACCGTCGGCGTGATATCGGGGCTCATCGGCGTCGGTGGCGGGTTCATCAGGATGCCGACGATCTACTACATCATCGGGACCCCCCTTACGGCCGCCGTCGGAACCAGCCTCTTCGCCGGGCTGTTCGCGGGTGCCTACGGGACGTTCGCGTACGGCACCGCCGGCTCCGTCGACCTCACCGTCGTCGGGCTCCTCCTGTTCGGGAGCGCGCTCGGCGCGCGGCTCGGCTCGGCGGCGACCACCAGCGTCGATGAGAACGACGTGATCGTCTACTTCGGGCTGATGATGGTGATCGCGAGCGTCGGTATCGCGCTCCGCGAGCTCGCCACCTGGCTCGGCACCGACGCGCTCGACCTGCTCAGCGTGTTCTTGCTCGTCGGCTCCTCGTTCGTCCTCGGGCTGCTGATCCTTTATAAGGCGGCCGAGGCGGCGCGGGCCTCCCCCCGCGCGGAGCCGGTTCCGGAGTAACGCCTGTAGGTCGGCGGTCGCATTGGTTTATATAGCTACTCCGCGGTGGCGATAGCCGATAAAAAGTCGAGACGGGTGTGTCCCGCCGGTCGTCGTCGCTGTCGGTCGCGACGTTATTCGTCGACGGCGACGTCGGAGGCGTCCACCTCGACGGCGGCCTCCTCCTCGGCGGCGACCTCCGCGGGACGCGCTTCGAGGGTCAGCTTCTGGACCTCGACGCGGCGCAGCGGGTAGATGGTCTTCGCCTCGCCGTAGATGGCCGATGAGAGGTTCCCGTCGACGACGGCGTCGACGAACGACTCGAAAGTCCGGTCCTCGGCAGCGGCGTGCACCTTGTCGATCATGACGCGGCGGATCGCCTTCTCCTGGGAGCGGTCGGCCTTCTTCGTCGTCAACGCGACGGGCTGGATACGGACCCGGTAGTCATCGGTCGTCAAGACCGTGATCGACGCCTCGACCTTCGAGGCGCCACGGCGGACGAGCGAGCGCAGGTAATCGCGCGTTAGCTCGTACTTGATGAACTCCGTATAGGCCGTGTCGCTGCCCACGTCCGTGATCTTGAACGTGAGCTTCGTGTTGTTCGCGCCCGCGTCGCCGGTGAGCTCGCCGAGCGTCGTCGTGATCGTCCGGCCGATCACCTGCTCGGGCTCCTCGGCGAGCGTCTCGCCGAGCACCGCGCGGTCGAACTGTTCGGGCGCTAATACGTCGTACCAGCGCTTCTGTCCTCTACTCTTGGATACTGATCGTTCACTCATTGTTGGTTGTCGTGGTTGTCGTGGTTGTCGTGATGGTCGTGGTTGTCGTGGTCATCACGCCGATCGAGCGTCGCTCCGGCAGCGTCGTCCGATGGCGCGTGTTCCGCTGTGGACCGGTCGTCGGTCGACCCGTCCCGCCGTACCGTGTCCGCTTCGTCCGCCCGTGCTGTGTCCGCTTCGTCCGCCCGTGCGGTGCCCGTTTCGCCGAGACCTGTCGCCTTCGATCCGGTCGCGCCGTGGGTCCGTCCGCTCGCGATCACCCGGTCGGCGACCCGCAGGTTCACGACGTAATCGTCCGTCGTGGACCGCAGCCCGCCGGTCGTCGGCCGCTCGATCGTACAGACGATCGTGTCCACATCGACGCGCACGTCCATCGAGTCGGTGTTGTCCGGGGCGAGCGCGCCCGCGACGAGGTCCGACTCTCCGTGGGTCGTCCGAACGGTGACACGGCGGTCGGCGCTGCACCCCCGTTCGACGTCCGGGTCGGCGGACGCTTCGTCGCGTTCGGGAGCCATCACAGTGCCTCCCGGAGCGCGGCGAGCGCCTCCGCTGGGGTGTGTTCGGTCGCGGCGGCTTCGAGTTCGAGGCCGCCGCGCGTCGGGGTGCCCCAGCCGGTGCCGTCGACCTCGGCGGCGACGGCCCGACAGGCAGCCCCAACCTGCTGCGGCTCCGCGGCGGCGACCGCAACGCGCCCACGCGATTCGTCGACGGCGATCGCCACGGGTTCCGGCGACAGAAACGCTAACGTGAGTCGTGCGACCGTCGGGAGGACGGCCGGCGAGGCCTCGACGCGAGCGATGAGACAGCCGTCGTATCGGCCGGTCGTCGCCGTATCGAGCGCCCGATGGGCGGCCATCCCGTGCGTCCGCCACCTGTCGAGCGCGGCCGTCCACGTCGCCTCCGCTGTTTCCTCGGCAAGCAGGAGCGCGAGCCCCGTTCCGGGTGCATCGCGCGCGAGCACGTCGAGAACGTCCGCGAGACCGCCGATGGTCCGCGCGTGACCGCTCACCGTCGTCGATGGGACCTCGTCGGTGATGACGTATGGGCTGAGCGCGCGCTCGACGGCCGTCGCCGCGTTCGCACTCGCCCCTGGTGCGGCCGCGACGTCGATGGCGACGAGCGAGGCAAGCCGGCGGTGTGCGCCGGCATCGAGCTCCGCCGGCAACGCCAATTCGGCGAGCGTCGCTTGCGTCGCTTCGAGGTCTCCCGACCACGGGGTGTGAATCAGCGTCGAGGCCGCAAGCCCGGTCGACAGATCCGCCGTCGGGATCGCCACCCCGGGGCGACGCTCCACGAGCGACCGCTCCTCTGCGGCCGCGAGCGCCACATCGGAGCCGTCGGCTCCGGGTATCGAGCCCGCGGCGACGACGCCGGCGAGCGTGATAACTGGGCTCGAGTCCGCCCCGAGCGCCCGAGCGATCGACGCCGCGGTGACGCTCGCCGGTCGAGCGCCTCCAGGAACGCCGTATCCGCTCCCGTCCGTCGAGACGCCGACGGTCACGCCGAGGTCCTCGCCCCCCGTGTCGGGGAGCGGATCGGCGGCGACGCGGGCCTGGAACGGGACGCCTCGCTCACGCAGTGCGCGGGCGAGCAGCCCCGTCGCTGCGAGGGCGTCGCCGTCGTCGGTCGCGACGAGCCGAACGAACGGCGCGTCAGCGAGCGCGGCGGCGAGCGCATCCGGGGCGGGCGTCTCGACGGTCGTGGTTTCGGTCACGGGTGTTGTGTGTGCGACGGGTTACTGGGCGGTTACTCTTTGAGCAGTTCGGCGGCGTTCTCGTGTTTGTAGGTGAACTCCGGATCGAGCGCGTTACCGCGATAGTAGTTCACCAGCCGGCGGATCTTCGACTCCGTGTTCTGGAGTGCCCGCTTGTTCTGGTAGTCCTGTCCGTTCGATTCCATGTGCTTGCGAAGCCGAATCGCGCGGGCCATGAGGTTGCGGAGGTCCTCGGGGATCTCGGGGTCGGCGTCGTTCTCGGCGAGGATCTCGGTGACCTTCTTGCCGGTCGCCAGCTTCACGTCCG
Organism: Halorubrum sp.; assembly: GCA_003554605.1. GTDB lineage: Archaea > Halobacteriota > Halobacteria > Halobacteriales > Haloferacaceae > Halorubrum. The sequence goes on along the minus strand of PWGU01000025.1, from coordinate 282 downwards.
GGACGGGGACGCCTTTGACGCCCTCGTCTCGGAGTTTGAGGCCGATGACGCTCGGGTCGTGACCCTGTTCCGCCAGTTCGACGACGCGGGACTCGATGTCCTCCGCGTCGACGTCGCTCCACTCCGGGTGTTCGTCCGTCGCCGGCTTGTCCGAACCGGACGAGCCGCGACGGCGCGTGTGCATTCGTGCCATTGGTCTGGTTGGAACGGCACAACTACGACGTGACCGTGACTCCGTGGCGCGCGGCTGTCGAGGCGGCTCGCGGTAACGAGCGACCCCGG
>PWGU01000112.1 GCA_003554605.1 Halorubrum sp. | reverse complement strand
GATGTACGGGCTCTCAGAGGCGGACTTCTCGCACGTCTCCATCGCCGGCGGCGCGTACATCCGGGCGCTCACCGGCGAGCCGCTGCCCGCCGTCGAACTGCTCCGATCGTCCGGCGGCGACTGAGCGGGCGGGGCCGATCGGGCCCCTACACGGCTACATCGCGTCGTAGTCCTCCCGGAACGTCTCCAGCGTCGCCGCGAGCACGCCGATGACGATGGGGCCCACGAAGAGGCCGGTGAAGCCGATGGAGTAGATGCCCCCGAAGACCCCGACGAGGATGATCCCGGGGTTGAGGTGTGCCTGTTTATCGATGACGATCGGCCGTGCGTAGTTGTCGACCATGGAGACGACCGCGATCCCGTAGAGGGCGAGCAGCACGCCCGCGGTGGTCTGGTCGACGACGACGACGAGGTAGATCGCCGCCGGGCCCCACACGAGAAACGCGCCGATGAGCGGGAGCAGCGCGAGCACCGCCATCACAAACGTCCAGAAGACGACGTTGGGGATCCCGGCGAGCCAGAGGCCGACCCCGGCGACGACGGCCTGGAGGATCGCGACCGAGATGTGGCCGATGACGACCCCCCATGTCGTCGCGTCGACCTTCGTGAACAGGTCGTCGGTGACGTCGGCCGGCAGCGGGAGGATCGACCGGAGCCACTCGACGAATTCGGGACCCTCCTGCAGGACGTAGTAGACCAAAAAGAGGACGAGCGCGAGGCCGAGTGACGCGCGCAACACGCCGGCGAAGAAGCCGCTGAACCCACCGAAAAGCGCCTCGAAGAGGACGTCCCCGGCCTCGGCGATCCACGTGGCGATGTCGACCTCCTCGCCGAGCGTCTCCGCCAACTGCTCCTCGATGGCGACGACGTCGAGCTCCGACTCGCCCGTCGCGATCGCCGTGAGATCCCTGATGAACACCAGCGAGATATACGCGAGCGGGAGGATCACGGCCACGATGGACGCGAGGATGAGCGCCACGGCGGAGACCATCGACGCGACCCCCTCGGAGACCCGCGCGTCGATCCCATCGATCCGGGCGGTTAGCCGGTCGTGAAGCGGGTAGAGGATGTACCCGAGGATCACCGCCGCGATCACGTACTCGATGAACGGCAGGATGATGAACAGCGTGAGGAGGGCGACCGCGCCGATGAGCAGCAGCAGGAACGACTGTCCGCGGTTCATATCGCCCGATCAGCGGCCGCCGTCAAAAGGATGGGTGTACCGACGTGGTCGTGAACTCGGTCGATCCCCGCGCCGTTAGGCGCTCGCTTCGTCCTCATCGAGCCCGGGTGCCGCGGCGGGGTCGACCTCCTCGGGTTCCTCCAAGTCGCCGCCGACGACCGTCTCGCCGTCCTCGGTTTCGACGTAGACGTCGTCCGCGAACCCCGCAATGGCGTTCTCATACTCGGGCGTCTCCAGCTTCTCCGGGGTCGCGGGCGCGGCGGCGATCCCCTCGGGCGGTTGAAACTCCCCGAGTGGGTCGTCGATGGTGATCCCATGGATACTGAAAAAGCCCTCATAACGCCGGTAGTGCGGCTCCAGTTCGTCGCCCGGGATCTCCATCATCTCGGTCCAGCCGTGGTTGAAGAAGTCGAAGTTCGCCTGGATGTGGGTGATCTCGCGCGCTTCGGCCTCCGGAAGGCCGGCCTCCAACGCGGCGACGTACGTGTCCATCGTGGCATCGAAGAACGAATCGAGGTGGGCACGACGCTCCTCGCGACGGTCCTCGTCGGCCTTGTTCAGGAAGATGCTCGTGTGGAGATCGACGAGTTTGTCGTTCGCGACGTCGCCGATGACCGGCGTGGTCAACGCCTTCTTTGCGGCCCAGTGGCGGATATTCTGCCGGATCTTCATATCCCCGTTCGGACCCGGAAGGCCTTGAATGTGTGGCGATCGCCGCCGGTTACATCCGCCAAGCGATAGAAAGAAACGATTACTGGGCTCGATACACCCGGAATTTCCTTATATGGTGGTGATGACAGCCTATGAGGATTACCCTCATGATCGTCCGCGTGGATGGTAATCCACATTACCCCTCGATTCAAACGGCCGGATATGAGTGATTCGTACGTGATCGTCGGGGATGGTATCGCGGGGTCCTCCGCGGCGGAGACGCTCCGTGAACGGGCACCGGACGCCGAGATCACGATCATCACCGACGAGGGCGAGCCCCTCTACAATCGGATCCTGATAAAGGAGTTCGCCAAGGGGAAACTCCCCGAGGCGCCGATATCGATCCACGACGAGGAGTGGTACGCCGATCACAACATCGACCTCCGGCTCAACACCGTCGTCATCGACATCGACGTCGAAAACGACGTCGTCATCACCCACGAGGGCGAGGAGATCGGCTACGACAAGCTGCTGCTTGCCATCGGCGGCACGCCACAACAGTTGCCGGTCGAGAACGCCGACGCCGACGGAATCCACCACTTCTGGACCTTCCAGGACGCCCGGGCGATAAAAGAGAGCGTCGAGTCCGCGGAGCGCGGCGTCGTCGTCGGTGCCGGGCTGCTCGGGATCGACTTTGCGGCCATCTGTGGCGCTCAGGACGTCGAGGCGAAGTATCTGATGCGCGGGGAGGCGTGGTGGCGCTACGCCCTCTCGGAGGAAGGGGCGTCGATCATGCACGACGCGATGCGCGAACGGGGCGTCGAGCCGGTCTTCGGCTCCGGCGTCGATCGCTTCGAGGTCGACGACGACGGGCACGTCGTCGCGGCCGTCGACCCCGACGGCAACCGCTACGAGTGTGACTTCGTCGGCGTCGCCATCGGGCTCGATTTCAACACCGAACTCGTCGAGAATACGCCGCTCGAGGTCGACAACGGCATCATCGTCGACGAGTACATGCGGACCAACGTGGACAACGTCTTCGCCGCCGGCGACATCACGAAGTTCACCGACCTCATCCTCGACGAGCGCGGGCAGAACGGCGCGTGGGGCTCGGCGAAGGAGCAGGGCACCGTCGCCGCCGAGAACATGATTGAGTACGGCTCCGAGCCGTTCAAGTGGGTCTCCTCGTACTCGATCACCCACTTCGACTTCCCGTTCCTCTCGTTCGGCCACCCGACGCTCGGCGACGACTCGGTCGAGGCGACGACGGGTGAGGGAGAATGGCGTCGGGTCGCGTTAAAGGACGGCCGGATCATCGGCGGGGTCCTCATCGGCGACCTCTCGCCGCAGTCGGCGTTTAAAAAGCTGATGCGCGAGCAACGCTACGTCGGCGATCAGACCGACGTGTTGATGCAGCCGGGCTTCTCGGTCGACGACCTCGCGCCCCGGACCGAGCAGTAGCGTCGGTCCGAGCGGCCGCTTGCGGGCTGTGATATCCCAGTTCGCACTTATTGTTCGTTTCTCGTCCCGACACGGCGATGTCCGTTCGGCCGATTCCCCTACGCTTTGCTCAGCGCCTCGGCGAACGCATCGCGGGCCGACAGGCGATCGAGGGTCTCGTCAACCTGCTCCCGCACCGCCTGTAACTCCTCGGTGAGCCCCTCGTACTCCTCGGTTCCGGTGTTGTCGGCGGCTTCGAGCGCGGCCTTCTTCGAGGCGAGCGCGAAGAACCGCTGGCTCTGCTCGTCGTACTCCGCCCGCTGTACGAGGACCTGCACGAGCGTGACGAGGTCCGCTTTCGTGACGGGTTTCGTCTTGTAGTCGTCGAACGGCATCTCGACGATGTCGCCGGCGGGTTCGACGGCGGTCAGCATCGCCACGCGTGCGTCGTATCCCTCCCTACGAAGCTCGGTCAGTACCTCGGTGCCCGACATCTCCGGCATCCGACGATCGAGCAACACGACGTCGACGGCGTCGTCCATCCGTTCGAGCGCCTCCTCGCCGCTGGTCGCGACGCGGACCTCGTAGTCGGAGGAGAGATAGACGCGGTACAACTCCGCGAGGTCGGGCTCGTCGTCCACGACCAGAACGGTCGTCCGCTCGCCGTCGACGTTGGCGCTCATCGGCATCCGTGGTCCATCCGCCCGGTTTCTTCCCCTGCAGCACGCGTCACGCCGAATGCGAACCGATCCGTCATACATGACGGTATGTACTCTCACAGATAAATCCCTACGACAAAATTATCGCTTATGAGAATTTGGTTGATCTATCCACCGACGCTGGCCGACCCACCCATCGACCGACCCGACCCAAAGGCACATTTAGCCGCGTGCCGTATGTCGTCGTAACGAATGTCTCACAGCCCCTCACTGCCGGACCGGCCCCGCCTGGAACTCGATCCGGAGATGAGCGAGGCGGAACGGCTGGAGGCGATCCGCCAGCACTACCGCCGGATCGTACAGGTTAACGATGAGCTGACGGACCGTCTGAACGACGCACAGGGGCGCCGTGGCGACCTCAAAGCCGACGTCGACAAGTTAAAGCGCGAGAACGAGGTGCTCAAGACCTCATCGCTGTACATCGCCTCCGTTGAGGAGGTCCTAGACGACGGCGTCGTGATCAAACAACACGGCAACAACCAGGAGGTCCTCACGAAGACGGCCCGCCGTTTCAACGCCGACCTCCGGCCCGGCGACCGGGTCGCGATCAACGACTCCTTCGCCGTCCAGCAGGTGCTTGACGACGAGACGGACTCGCGTGCACAGGCGATGGAGGTCACCGCCTCCCCGGACGTCACCTATGCCGACATCGGCGGCATCGACGACCAGATCCGGGAGGTCCGTGAGGCGGTCGAGGACCCGCTTGAGAACCCCGAGCAGTTCGAGGCTGTCGGCGTCGACCCGCCGAGCGGCGTCCTCCTTCACGGTCCGCCCGGAACGGGCAAGACGATGCTCGCGAAGGCGGTCGCCAACGAGGCGGACGCGACGTTCATCAAGATGGCCGGCTCCGAGCTCGTCCGGAAGTTCATCGGCGAGGGTGCCCGGCTGGTGCGTGACCTCTTCGAGCTTGCCACCGACCGCGAGCCGGCCGTGATCTTCATCGACGAGATCGACGCGGTCGCCGCGAAACGGACGGACTCGAAGACCTCCGGGGACGCCGAGGTCCAGCGGACGATGATGCAGCTGCTCAGCGAGATGGACGGCTTCGACGAGCGCGGCGAGATCCGCATCATGGCCGCCACCAACCGCTTCGACATGCTCGACGAGGCGATCCTCCGGCCCGGCCGGTTCGACCGCCTCATCGAGGTGCCCGAGCCCGACGCTGAGGGCCGCGTGCGGATCCTCGAGATTCACACGTCCGAGATGAACGTCGCCGACGACGTCGACGTCGCGGACGTCGCCCGCGAACTGGAGGGGTTCAGCGGCGCGGAGATAGCTGCGCTGGCGACGGAGGCGGGGATGTTCGCTATCCGCGCCGATCGCACGGAGGTCCACCGGGTCGACTTCGAGCAGGCGCGTGAGAAGCTTCGCGACGCCGAGGCGACCGACGACCTCGTCCTCAACTACCAGTACTGACTCGGTCGCCTTTCGGCCGCCGTTTTCAGAACGCTTAGCCGTGTGCCCATCCGACAGGGCGGTATGTCCACGATCCACGTCGCAAGCGGCGTCGGGGTCGCCGACACGGCGATGGCTTCCTACGACGCCGCGCTGGCGGCGGCGAACCTCCACGAGTACAACCTGATCGCCGTCTCGTCGGTGATCCCCGCGGAGGCGACGGTGCAACGGGTCGACCGGGTGCCGGACCTCGGCCCCGCGGGCAACGCGCTGACCGTGGTCGAAGCCCGCAGAACCGTGGGGCCGAACGACGCGGTCGACTTCCGCGAGGGGGCCCGCTCGGGTGCCGAACAGCCCGCGGACAAGCGTGCGCCACGTCGCCGCCCCGACGTCGTCGCCGGGCTCGGCTGGGCGACCGGTCCCGATTCCGGGATCTTCTATGAGGTGACCGGCGAGGACCCCGATGGCGTCCGCGACCGGATCCACGCCGGGCTCGATGCCGGCATCGAGCTCCGCGAACGGGCGATCCCCGACCGCGAACTGTGCATCGAGGCGACTCCCTCGACACCCGATCGGTACACGACGGCGGTCGTTATCGCCGCCTACGGGGAGTCGAGGCCGATCCTGTAGTCGGGACGGTCGCGCACGGTGAGTCCCGATCGCCGACGCCTTTTTGACGTGGCTTCGCATATAGTGGGTAGTCCTTATGAACGGCAACAACCCGTACGCTGGGCCGCCGGGCGTTATGGATGCGGGCGAACCCGCCGCCGTCGATCTCACCCCGGAGCAGGAACGGCGGCTTCGGCGGACGGTCGCCGGCATCGTCGCACGCACCGAATCGTATCTTCCCGACAGCTACGCGGTCGGCTCGGAGCTGTCCGTGGGCGTCAACGGCCCGCAGGCGACCGTCGCGGTCAACCCGCCGGCCGGCCATCCCGTCTCAGCAGGCTTCTCGCCAAACCCCGAGGAACTCGACGCCGGTATCGCCGATAGCGACGCCGACGAGGTCGCTCGCGGGCTCGCCGCCAGCGCGGCCGTCCAGGTGATGAGCGCCGTCGACGACGTCACGCCGACTGCGAAATAACCCGCCCGGTCGATCCCTTCTCGGAACCCGTTGTCAGAGTGACTACCCCTGACCTTGTCAGAGTGACTACGCTTAAGAAGCACTCGCCCGCGTGAACGGGTATGGACGTCGACATCGGCAACGCGCTCGGGACGACCCCCGGGCTCACGGAGGAGACGCTGGAGCGGCTCGACGAGCGCGTCGCGAGCGCCCACGAACGTATCGCCCGCGGAATGGACGCCGATGAGTTCGGCTACGCCGCGTTGAACCTCCCGCGAACGGCCGACCCGGAGGCGATCCGCGAGGCGACCGACGCGTTCGGGACGCCCGCCGCGGTGCTCACGGTCGGGATCGGCGGGAGCGCGCTCGGCGCGGGAACGCTCTCGGATGCCCTCCAAAGCGACGTCGACGCGTACGTGCTCGACAACGTCGACCCCGACGACGTCAAACGGCTGCTCGCGACCCTCCCGCTCGATGACGTCGTGGTCAACGTCGTCTCGCGCTCGGGGACGACCGCGGAGACGCTCGCGAACTTCCTCGTCGTCCGCGACGCGATGGACCGCGCGGGCGTCGACTGGACGGAACGGACCCTCGTGACGACCGGCGAGGAGGGGAACCTCCGGCGGCTCGCCGACCGCCACGACCTGCCGGCGCTTGAGGTTCCCGAGGGCGTCCCGGGTCGGTTCTCGATGCTCTCGACGGTCGGGCTCGCGGTCGCGGCGCTCCAGGGCTACGACGTGGAGGCCGTCCTCGCGGGTGGAAGGGACGGCATGGACGCGCTGTCAGGGTCACTTTTCGAGTCGCCCGCATATGCCTACGGGGCGACGACGTACGCGCTGGCCGAACGCGGCGCGTTGACGAACGCCGTGATGCCGTACGCGGAGTCGCTGGAGACGTTCGCCGAGTGGTTCGCCCAACTGTGGGCCGAGAGCCTCGGGAAGGACGGGCTGGGTCAGACCCCCGCCCGCGCATTGGGCGCGACGGACCAACACTCACAGCTCCAGCTCTACCGCGCCGGCCCCCGCGACAAGCTCGTGACCGTGATCCGCCCGACCGAGCGCGCCGAGGTCCCGATCCCTGAGACCGATCTGGAGGGGCTCTCGTATCTCGGCGGGTCGTCGCTCGGGGACCTGCTGGATGCGGAGTTCGACGCGACGGAGGCGAGTCTCGCTGAAGCTGGCGTCCCGAACGTTCGGGTCGAGATCGACCGCGTCGACGAGCGGGCGCTCGGGGAGCTCTGTTACGGGATGGAAGCCGCCTGCGTGCTTTATGGGGAGTTGGCGAACGTGCCGACGTTCACCCAGCCCGCCGT
>PWGU01000001.1 GCA_003554605.1 Halorubrum sp. | reverse complement strand
CGGTTCGACCGAACCGTCAAGACGGACGCCGACCTACCTGCGCCCATGCACCGGGCCTCGCCGACGCTCGATGACCCCGTCTCTATCGGCGGGCTCACGCTCCGAAACCGGCTCTACCGCGCGCCGCTTTTGGAGTGTGCCGGCAACGGCCCTGACGCGGTCGACACGCTGATCGCGGACCTCGAACCCGCGGCGGCCGCGGGCGTCGGCCTGATCCACCAGGGCGCGACGATCGTCCGCGGGGACGGCGGCTGTGCGGCCCCGGGGATGACCCGGGTGCACGACCCGTCGTTCGTCGAGCGTCTCTCGCGGTTGACCGAGCGGATCCACGCACACGGATCAAAGATCGCGATCCAGCTCGAACACGGCGGGCTTCGATCGATGGAGGTCTGGCACGCCGGCCATCGGACGGCGAACCCCGACCTCGACCAGCTCGCCGTCTCCCGCCCGCCCTGGCCCCTCCGCCTGCTCGACCGTGTGGGGTTTCTCGATCTGTCACCACACGTCCTCACGACCGATGAGGTCGAGGCGCTCGCCGCCGACTTTGGTCGAGCCGCGGCACGGGCGGTCGACGCCGGCTACGACATGGTCCACATCGCCGGCGCGAACATGGGGATCGTCCAGCAATTCCTCTCGCCGTTTTATAATCGTCGCACGGATCGATTCGGGATCGACCCGGACATCGGTGCGGGCGTCGCGTTCCTCGAACTGCTCGAAGCGGAGATCCGCGAGCGTGCCGGTGACGTTCCGCTCATCACGAAGGTGCCCTCCGAGCGACCCACGCTTCCCGGGATCGGCCCCCATCTCTCCGACGACGACGCGATCCGCGTCAGCGAACGGCTCGTTGAGGTCGGATACGACGGGGTCGTCCCGGTTCGGACGAGCGTGTTCTGGGATATGAGCGTCGTCCGCGGCGAGTTTCCGGCGGCGGCGTGGCGGGACCGACGGTTCCGCGGGGGCTACCGCGAGGCGTTCGGGTCGCTTCCGCGCGCGGCTGCGGTCGCGGTCGGCAACTGGATCGAGTCGTTCTCCTACGACTTCGAGCCGGGGTGGAACCGCTCGCTCTGTCGTCGGGTACGCGAGCGCGTCGACGTGCCGGTCCTCTGTGAGGGCGGCCTTCGCGAACGCGCGGAATTGGACGAGGCGCTCGACGGCGACGCTGACCTCGTCGGTATGGGTCGCCCGTTTTATGCGGAGCCCGAACTTCCCGCGCGGCTCCTCGGCGCGGTCGACCCCGGTGTCCGGGCCGTCTGTGAGAACTGTAACAACTGCGCGGTCGCACAGGCGGCCGGCGAGTCCGGGGTCTGCCGGACACCCGCGGTCCTGGCACACGCGGGTCGGCTTCGAAAACACGGGGCGTATGACCGGGCTCCCACGGAGGATGAGACGGATCGACGGTCGCGATAGCTCCTCGGTGACCATTTAATACTCCCCATGGCGTACCGCTGGGTCGTGCGCGAACACCTCACCACGGACTTCGGCGTCTACGCGCTCTCCGGGCTCTTCTCGCTCGTCGTCTTCATCGTCGCGCTGCTCGTCCTCTCCGCGACGCTTCCGGGCGGACTCGGCGACCGACAGCTCGTCGGGCTCGTGGTCGGCTACCTGCTCTTCGTCGGGGTCTATGCGGCCGCCTGGTTCATCTATACCGGGATCGACGCCCGCGAGGAAGTGTGATCCCTACACACGCCCCGACGCAACCGCCATCCTTTATGAACCGGCCCGAGTACCGGCGATATGGACCAGTTGCGGCAGTCGCTCCTCGACGCACCGATCATCGAGAAAGGTGAGTACCAGTACTTCGTCCATCCGATAAGCGACGGGGTCCCGATGCTCGAACCCGAGCTGCTTCGGGAGATCGTCATCCGGATGATCCGGAAAGCCGACCTCGAAAACGTCGACAAGATCGTTACTCCGGCCGCGATGGGCATCCACATTTCGACGGCCCTCTCGCTGATGACCGACATCCCGCTCGTCGTCATCAGAAAGCGTCAGTACGGCCTCGATGGCGAGGTGCCGCTGTTTCAGGAGACGGGCTATGGCGAGTCCGAGATGTACATCAACGACGTCGAGGCGGGCGACCGCGTCCTCGTCCTCGACGACGTGCTCTCGACGGGCGGCACGATGAAAGCGATCCTCGATGCACTCACGGGCGACATCGGTGCCGAGGTCGTCGACGTCATCGCCGTCATCAAGAAGGCCGGCGAGAACGAGCTTGACGACACCGACTACAACGTCAAGACGCTCATCAATGTCACCGTCGAGGATGGCGAGGTGCTCGTCGTCGACGAGCACGGGGACGGCTGATCGGCGGACGGAAAAACCCGTCGCCGCCCGTAGGTTGCATGCCGGGAACCCGCCCCTTTTCCGGGCTGGAACCCCTACGTATTCGCGTATGACCAGCGCGTTGTTCGTCGTAAGCGAGGAGGGATATTGGGCCGAGGAGTGCATCGAGCCGCTGACCCGGCTGGAGGATGCGGGCGTCGAGGTCACGGTGGCAACGCCGTCGGGCGGGAAGCCGGTCGTCGATGAACGCTCGCTGGATCCGGAGGCCGCCGGCGGCGAGGCGGCCGCCGAGAGCTACCGCGAGGTGGCCGAGACCCATCCACAACTCGCCGACCCGATCCCGGTCGCCGATGCCGATGCGGACGAATATGACGCCGTCGTGTTTCCCGGTGGCCACGGGACGGTCTGGGACGTCAATCAGGACCGACACGCCCGCCAGCTGCTCCTTCGGGCGGTCGCCGGGGACGAAGGGGTCGCGCTCGTCGTCTGTCACGCGGTCGGGATACTCGGGTTTACCCGGGAGGCGGACGGCTCGCCGCTCGTCGAGGGGCGCTCGGTGACCGGCTTCCCCAACGCGTGGGAGGAGGGACTCGTCGACGGGACCGACGTGCTCCCCGACGGCCGAAAGCTGCCCTACTGGGTCGAAGACGAGGTGAAACTGGCCGGGGGCGAGTGGGACGCCGAACTCGACGCCGACGTGAGCGTCACCGTCGACGGCGACCTGATTACGGCTCGTGGACCGGAGTCCTCCGTAGCCGCGGCGGAGACGCTGCTGGAGGAGCTATAACCGTACTGTGGGCCGACGAACTCTCACCGAATGACGAACGCCGGCTCCTCGATCCGCTCGCTTTTACACTCCGGACAGCGCGAGGGATAGTTCACGGGGTCGTCGAAGCGATCGAAGCCACAGTCGCGACACTCCGGCGGCGCGACGAGGAACGTCTCCCCGTCCACGACGGACTGGGAGACGTGTTCGAGGTGCTCGTAGACGACGGGCGTCGAGAGCGACAGTCGATCCGCGAGTTCGCTCGCGGTCGCCGGGGCCTCGCGAAGGCGGTCAGCGATACGTTGCCGTGTCGTCGCCATGGTCAAAGGACGTCAGCCAGGTATATAAACGCGGACGCGGCCTTCACGTTCCCCGCGTCACGAAGCCACCCACGAACGTTGACACGGGCACAAGAGGTATAATGCCGGCGGTCGGGGATATCGGTATGAAAGCCGTAGTGCTTGCCGGGGGCTATGCGACGCGAATGTGGCCGATCACCAAGGACCGCCCGAAGATGTTCCTGCCGGTGGGTGAACACACCGTCATCGACGAAATCTTCGCGGACCTCGAGGCCGACGATCGGGTCGACGAGGTGTTCGTCTCGACGAACGAGCGCTTCGAGGAGACGTTCGCGGCGTACCTCGACGAGAGCGAGTTCGAGAAGCCCACGCTCTCGATCGAAGAGACCGTTGAGGAGGACGAGAAGTTCGGGGTCGTCGGCGCGCTCGCCCAGCTCGTCGAGCGCGAAGGCGTCGATGACGACCTTCTCGTCGTCGCCGGCGACAACCTGATCAGCTTTGACCTCGCCGAGTTCACCGACTTCTTTTACGAGAAGGAAAGCCCGATCCTCGCCGCCTACGACGTCGGGTCCTTGGAGCGGGCGAAATCCTACGGGCTCGTCGAGCTGGACGGCGACCAGGTCGTCAACTTCCAAGAGAAACCCGACGACCCGAAGAGCACGCTCGTCTCCATCGCGTGTTACTGTTTCCCCGCGGAGACGCTCCCCGACCTCGATACCTACCTCGCGGACGGCAAAAACCCCGACGAGCCGGGCTGGTTCCTCCAGTGGCTGCAGAACCGACAGGCGGTCCACGCGTTCACCTTCGACGGCGCGTGGTTCGACATCGGCACCATCGGAAGCTATCTCGATGCCGTCGAATACGCGCTCAACGGCGAGTCGCTCGTCGATGACGGGGCGACGGTGACGGACTCGGCGGTCGGCGACGTGGTTCATGTCATGGACGGTGCGGAGGTAACCGACTCGGCGCTGGAGCGAACGGTCGTCTTCCCGAACGCGACGGTCACGGACGCCCAACTCACCGAAACCGTGGTCGACGAGTACGCGAGCCTCGACGGCGTCTCGCTCACCGACTCGTTGGTCGGCGAGTACACGTCGGTGATCGAGGACTGACCTCGTATCGAACGGGTAACCGACTCCTTATCGCTCCGCGCTTGGCGTATCGCCGCCGTCAACGCCTCGACCGGCAGAGCCGTCCACGCCGGCTTCCGCGTGGGTATGGTGATAGCAGTCCAACGCCGGCGACTCCTCCTCGTCACTGGTGGGGTAAAAACAGACGCGCTGATACCGCTCGTTGTCGAGCAGATTGACGCTGAACCCGCCGGTGTGGCGTGACACGGATTCATACGGGCAATCACACGCGGGGCAGCGGTCCGGGACGTCGGTTGGAACGTACATGGACGCGGTGACTGTCGATCCCTCGGGTCCAGTCGGATAAAACGGATCCGCCGACGCTCGGGCTGATCGGAACGGCCGCTCGAACACGGCCGTTGGGCCACAGCCGCATCATTTACGCCCCCGCTGTCCGAAGGGGGCGTGTGGACGAACTCGTCGTGCGGACGAAGGTGTTTGCGGAGCCGGAAACGGTCTACGAGTTCCTGCTCGACTTTCCGCGATACGGCCGGTACTCGGAGTATTTGACGGAGGTGCGAACGCTCGAAGGGGACGGCGGGCCGGGGACGCGCTACGCCCTTCGATTCGCCTGGTGGAAACTCACCTACACCGCACACTCGCGGGTGACGGGTGTCGAGCCGCCCGAGCGGATCGATTGGACGATCACGAAGGATATCGACGCCGGCGGCTGTTGGCGGGTCACCCCCCATGCAGACGACGGCGGGGGCGAACCGACCTGTACGGTCGCCCTCGAGGTGGAATTCGACCCCAGTTCGGCCAGCTCCGACGCGCTCAACCTCCCGCGGCTGGTCTCGTTCGACTGGGTGTTAAAAAAGGCCATCCCGTTGATCCGGACCGAGGCCGAACGGGTCGTCGAGCGCGCGGTTACCGATCTGGAGGGATCGAGGCGGGACGTCGAACTCGACGTCTACGTCGATTCGGACCGGATTTAAATAGAACGGACGCGGCGCCGACCGTGGTCAGTCCTTTCGTTTGACGACGTCGCCGAGCGTCATGGTCCCCGTCTTTCCGCTCTCCCAATCTGCGTCTACCTCCCCGCCTTCGACGAGCGTGATGTCGAGTTCACGCTCCAGTTTCCGCTGCACCTCGTCGCTCGGGAGGACGTCGCCGCGTTCGAGTTTTCGGATGAGGCTCGCCTTCTCGTTGAGCTGATTCGCGAGCTCCTCCTGGCTCAGGCCGCGGGACTCACGCGCGCTCCGAATTCGATCGTCGTAGTCGGTCGCGACCTCGTCCATATCGTCGAACATATCCCGACGGCGCTGGGTCGAGCCGCCAGAGGACCCGCTCCCGGACGCACCCGACGACGCGCCAGAGCCGCCCGACGACCGACCGGAACTGGACGTCGTGGAGTACTTGCTTCCACCCGACGAGCCCGTATCCTGACGGACTTCGGTCCCGAAATCCGTACAGGAGCGACACAGCTCCAGCTCGGCACCTTCGACCTTCGTGGTGGTCAACGAGGACTCCTCGGCGCCACACATTTCACACTGGGGCATACGCGAGGCTTACGCTCCCGGTCGTATAAAGGGTACGCCGCCGGCCCGGAACCGATCGCGTCGCCGCGGCCGGTAGGAACTTACCCTTTCGGCGGACACGGTGGGACATGGATGTACACGTAACTCCCTCATCGGTTCAGGGAACGGCCCGGGCGCCACCCTCGAAGAGCTACACCCACCGAGCGATACTGGCGGCAGGATACAGCGACGGGGCGACGGTCCGATCGCCGCTTTTCTCCGCGGATACCAACGCGACAGCGCGGGCGGTGAGTGCCTTCGGGGGACAGGTGGCCCGAGATGCGGACGGTAACACCTTCGAGGTGGTCGGGTTCGACGGCCGGCCGGCCGTTCCGGAGGACGTGATCGACTGTGAGAACTCCGGCACGACGATGCGGCTCGTCACCGGAACCGCGGCGCTCGGCGACGGCGGCACGGTGTTGACCGGTGACGGGTCGCTTCGATCACGCCCACAAGGGCCGCTGCTTACCGCCCTTGACGAGTTAGGCGTACGGGCGGAGTCGACCCGCGGCAACGGTCAAGCACCGCTCGTCGTGTTCGGCCCACTCTCGGGTGGGGAGGTCGCGATTCCGGGCGACGTCTCCTCACAGTACGTGACCTCCCTGCTCATGGCCGGCGCGGTGACCGAGGAGGGCGTCGACATCGAGTTGACGACCGAGTTGAAGTCCGCACCCTACGTCGACATCACGCTCGAACTGCTGGCGGAGTTCGGGATCGAAGCGACGCCGGTCGGGAGCGAGTCGGCGGAGGGTGCCTCCGGCTTCTCGGTGCCGGGCGGACAGCGGTACGAGCCGACGGGTGGAACGTACACCGTCCCGGGCGATTTCTCCTCCATCTCCTATCTCGTCGCGGCCGGTGCCGTCGCTGGCGAGGACGACGAATCGGTGCGGATCGAGGGCGCGCGTCCGAGCGCACAGGGGGACTCCGCCATCGTCGAGATCATCGATCGGATGGGCGCGTCGATCGATTGGGACAGCGAGGCGGGCGTGATCGACGTCGGACGCTCGTCGCTCTCCGGCGTGGAGGTCGACGTGGGTGACACCCCCGACCTGCTCCCGACGATCGCGACGCTCGGGGCGATCGCCGGCGGTGAGACGAGGATCGTGAACTGTGAACACGTCCGATATAAGGAGACCGACCGGGTTGCAGCGATGGCCGAGGAGCTCGGCAAGCTCGGCGCGAAGACGACCGAGGAGCCCGACGTATTGACGATCCACGGGGACGAGAGCGAACTCGTGGGGGCGACCGTCGACGGCCGTGGGGACCATCGGATCGTCATGTCGCTCGCCATCGCCGGGCTCGTCGCGGACGGGACGACCACGATCCGTGGCGGCGAACACGTCGACGTCTCCTTCCCCGGGTTCTTCGACACCCTTTCCGATCTCGGCGCGTCCGTGGAACCCAACGCCTAACGGAGGTTTTGGCGAACAGGCGACGTGTGTTGCCCGCAAGCCACCGGATTCCTCTCGCTCCACATCAGTCCGACGGCCGCATGGCGGATTTACACGGGACCACGTCGCTCGGACCGCGTTCCCCCGTGCACTAACAGTCAGTACATCGGTGGATTTGGAGGCGGTATCGTATATAAACGGATCCGACGGATCTTCGGGGACCCAGGTGGTGCTTATAGATATTAGGCGAGAAAACCCACGAGTTTACTCGTGGGATGAATCGCCAAACGGTTCTCAAACACTGTAATCGAAAGGTTTGAGTGCCTATACTCCGTGTTTATGGTTGTCGTTGCGATGGCCCCCCATCGTGAACGATTGTCCGAAAACTGGCAGTTGAGTTGGTGTTTGCCTCATCAAAAAGTAAGCCTTCGGACACTCAAAACCGACGTAAAACAATCAGGTACCTCCGAATCCTTCACAGGATAGGAGTAACGGGGGCGTGGCACTCCCATCGGCGTGTCGGGTCGCAAACGTAAGTTCCCAACCCAGCGCATTGCGGTGCGGG
>PWGU01000121.1 GCA_003554605.1 Halorubrum sp. | reverse complement strand
CGACCCCCGCGGGCACCTCGAAGGTGATCCGATAGGGGTCGACGTCCATCCCGACCGACGAGCCCGTGCGCTGGCCGACGAGCGCGGCGAGCAGCCGCGCGAGCGTCTCGTTGACCTCGTGGCCGAAGGGGGCGTTGAGCGCGACGGTCCGTGCGGAGCCCTCGATCACCAGCCGCTCGTCGGTCGGGACGGGGTGACCCGCCTCGATGTGCTCCACGGTCGCCTCCAGCGCGGCCGCGACCGACCGCTCGCCGACAGGGTAGCGGTCGGCGAGGTCGCCGGCGATCGCCTCCGGTGTGCTTCCCGCGTCGAGCGCGTGTGCGACCTCCCCGCGAAGCCGGCCGACTTCGCCGGCGACGGGCTTCGGGACGGGGATCTCCTGGCCGACCCACGAGGGGATCTCGCCGGCGGGGTCGGCGATCGGTGTGACCGTTACCCGCTCCTCCTCCTCGTCGACCTCCGCGATCCGCCACATCTCGCCGCGCTGGATGAACGTCTCGCCCGGGCCGGCGAAGGTGCGGACGAACCGCTCATCGAGCGTGCCGATCCCGCGCCGCGAGGAGACGTCGTACACCTCGTAGGTCGACTCGTCGGGGATCATCGAGAGGTTCGCATAGAAGTACTGCCACGTCCCGCCCGACTTCGAGAGCGTGTCCGACTCCTCATCGAGCCAGAGCAGGTGGTTCCCGGATAGCTCCCGGACGACCTCCTGAAACGTCGGCTCCGTGAGGTCACGGAACGGGTAGGCGTTCGTGATCGTCTCATACACCTCGCGGGCGTGGACCTCCCCCTCGTCCATCACGACGCCGACTATCTGGTTGGCGACCGTATCGAGGCTGCCGTGGTGGATGCTCGCGGGCTCGACAAGTCCCGCACGCGCCCGCCGGGCGATCGCCATCGCCTCAAGGGTGTCGTCGCCGCCCTGGGTGATCACCGTCCCGCGGGAGACCTGATCGCGGCGGTGGCCCGCGCGCCCGACCCGCTGGAGGAGTCGGGCGACCTCCCGTGGGCTCCCGTACTGGACGACGTGGTCGACGCTGCCGACGTCGATGCCGAGTTCCATAGAGGAGGTACAGATGAGCCCGTCGAGCTCGCCCGCTTTAAATCGGTCCTCGACGTCGACCCGGACGTCCTTCGAGAGCGACCCGTGGTGGACCTCGATCTCGACGCGTTCCTCGTCCCCGTCGTCTTCGCGTTCGATCCCCGCAAGCCGTTTACAGTGCGCCCCGAGCGCCTCCGCGGTTTGACGGGTGTTGACGAATATCAACGTCGACTCGTGTTCGTGGACGACCTCCCGGATCGTTCGGACGTGACTCGCGGTCGTCTCGTCGGTCGCGAGCCGTCCCGCGAGCGTCGAGTCGCGGTCGAGTATCTCGGGGTCGAGTACGCGAACGTCCGCCCGTGACCCGGCCTCGACCTCGACCGTCTCGAAGCGCCGGTCACCCTCCCGGTTCGGGTCGCGGCGGCCGCCGCCGACGAGGAACCGACCCACTTCCTCGGGCGATCCCACGGTCGCGGAGAGCCCGATCCGCTGGAACGGCCCCGCGACCCGCCGGAGGCGTTCAAGCCCGACGGTCAGCTGTGCGCCCCGTTTCGCGGAGGCGAGTTCGTGAACCTCGTCGACCACGACGTGTTCGACGTCGGCGAGCGCGATCCGGAGCTTCGACCCCGTCAGGATCGCCTGTAACGTCTCGGGCGTGGTGATCAACACGTCGGGCGGGTCGTCGGCCTGTTTGCCCCGTTCATATTGACTCGTGTCGCCGTGGCGGACGGCGATATCGAGGTCCAACCGGTCGGCCCACCAGTCGAGCCGGTCCATCATGTCGCGGTTGAGCGCCCGCAACGGGGTGATATACAGCGCGGAGATGCCCGGGCGGGGCGGGTGGCCGGGGGCGTCGCGCGCGGCGACGATCGAATCGAGCACGGGCAACAGTGCCGTCTCGGTCTTCCCGGAGCCCGTCGGTGCGAGGATAAGCGCGTTGCGGCCGGCCGCGAGCGGGGGGATCGCTTCCCGCTGGGGGGCCGTCGGCGTGGTGAAGCCCCGATCGGAGAGGGCCGCCCGGACGGTCGGGCCGAGGTGTGTGAACGCGTCCATCCCCGCGGTGTCCGCCATCGTCGATCGTTGGGCGTTGGGCCGATTAAGCCCGTCGCCCGCCGGCGGCCATCCCTCTCCCGCCGGGAGCCGCCCCCATCCCGCCGAAAGCTATTCCCGCGGGTGCTCGATAGTCACGGACGTGAAACGCGAGTCGATCGTCGCCCTCCTCCTCGCCCTCCTCGTGGTCGTCGCGCTCGGCGTCGCGGCCGCGACGCTCGACACCGCGGTGACGACGAACGGCGGCGGGTTCGGCGGCGGGCCCGTGGATGGCGCGGGTGGCGAGGAGGCACCCGACGAGACCGGGTTCGACAGCGAGCCCGGCGGCGCGATGGACCTCTCGCTGGGCGGTGTCTGTTACCCGTGGCTGGCCGAGCCGCCGGCGCTGCTCGCGCTGTTCGGCCTCTTGCTTCTCATCGGATGGTTCGGCTACCGCGAGACGGAGTCGCTGTTTGCCGCCGGCGTCATCGCCGGCACGGTGTTTCTGCCGATCGGCCTCGTTTGGGCGGTGTTGACCGCCTGCCGGGACGTCGAGTTCGACCCCCAGGTCGGGCTCGCGGACGACGACGGCGACGCGATCTTCGGCCCCGGCGGCGGCGCGCCCGGCGTCGGGAACGGGGACGGCGTCGCGTCGACGCCCGAGGCGGTCTTCCTGATCGTCGTCGTGCTCGCGCTGCTGGCGAGCCTGCTCGTGTTGCTCGCGACCCGGGGCGACGACGCCGACGACGGCGCGCTCGAGGCGGGCGGACGGGACGAACGCGAGCGGGCCGACCCCGATCTCTCGGCGGTCGGCCGGGCGGCGGGAGCGGCTGCCGACCGGATCGAGGTCGGCGATGCGGAGAACGAGGTCTACCGGGCGTGGCGGGAGATGACCGAGGTGTTGGACGTCGACCGGCCGGCATCGTCGACGCCGGGGGAGTTCGCGACCGCCGCGATCGACGCCGGGGTGGCGCGCGAACCGGTCGAGCGGTTGACCGACGTCTTCGAGCGCGTGCGTTACGGCGGCGCGGACCCGACGGGCGACCGGGAGCGACAGGCCGTCGAGGCGCTCCGGCGTATCGAGGCCGCCCATAGCGACACGCCGAGCGAGGATCGGCCGATCGGCGGCGACACACGGGGGGAGGAACGCTGATGCGCTACCGAGTCCTCATCGGTGCGGCGGCCGTGTTGACCGGGTTTCTCGTCCTGTTCGATCGCGGACTGGCCGGCGTGATCGACTTCTCGTTCGTCGCGGTGACGCTCGTCGGGGCGTTCGCGCTCGTGCAGGGGCTGCGGTACGCCAACGCCCGCAGGCGGACGGAACGGCGGAGTCTCGATCCCGGGGAACCCGAGCGGCGTGCCCGCGCGGCCGTCCCCGGGGCGGAGTTCGATGCGGACCTCGCGCGCGTTATGGGGGCAGGCTATCGCCGATATACCCTCCGAAACCGGCTCCGCGACCGGGTACGGACGGTCGCCATCGCCGCCACCGTCCGGGACCGGAGCTGTTCGCAGGACCGGGCGGCGACGCTCGTCGACGGTGGCGAGTGGACCGACGATCCGATCGCGGCGGCGTTCCTCTCCTCGGAGGTTCCCTATCCCCTCGGTCACCGGGTACGGACGCGGTTGCTCGGGCGTTCGACCTTCCGGACGGGCCTCGACGCGGCGATGGACGCCATCGAGCGTGCCGATCCATTGGACCCGGTCGGCACGGAGTCACCCGGGATCGCCGGCGGCGGCGAGGGCGGTGGTGACCGCGACACCGGCGAGCATCCGACAACGACGGGGGAGTCGTCGGGATGAGCGAGGCTGTCGCGGGACGGAGAGCCGGTGCAGCCGCGAGCGAAAGCGACGACGAAGGCGACGACGCGGCGGAAGCCGACGTGGAGCCCACCGTGCGCGATCCGATGCACCCCTTCGAGACTGAGCGATGGGTGGGGGTTGCGGGGGCGGCACTCGTGCTTATCGCCGTCGGCGTGCTCACCCGTCAGCCGGGCCCGGTGCTCGCCGGCGCGGTCGGCGTCGGGTATGGGCTCTATGCACGGTTCGGGGACGCGCCCGTCGCGACCCTGACCGTCGAGCGGACCGTGAGCGACGACACCCCGGAGCCGGGTGCGGAGGTGACGGTCACCGTTCGTGTCGAACACGTCGGCGACGGGCGGATCGGCGACGTTCGGCTGATCGACGGCGTCCCGCCGGGGCTGGAAGTGATCGATGGGCCCGCCCGCCTCGCGACCGCGCTCGAACCCGACGCGAGCGCGACGATGCGCTACGTCGTGCGCGCGGCCCGCGGTGAACACCGTTGGGAGGCCATGCGGGCGATCACGCGTAGTCCCGCCGGCTCGATGGAGCGGGAGACGCGCCTCGAACACGACACGCGGATCGTCTGTACGCCCGAACTCAGCGCCGGGAGCGACCTCCCGCTTCGGGGGCTGACGACACAGTATCACGGCAGCGTCTCGACCGACATCGGGGGCTCGGGCGTCGAGTTCTTCGCGACCCGCGAGTATCGCCGGGGCGACCCCTTGCGTCGGGTCGACTGGAACCGTCGTGCCCGAACCGGCGAACTCGCGACGCTGGAGCTCCGCGAGGAGCGCGCCGCGACGGTCGTGTTGCTCATCGATGCCCGCGAGCCGGCGTACGTCGCCGCCGAGCCGTCCGGGGCGACCGCCGTCGAGCGGTCCGTAGAGGCCGCCGGGCAGGCGTTCAGCGCGCTCCTCGCGGGCGGCGATCGGGTAGGTATCGCCACGCTCGGCTCGCCGGACTGCTGGCTGCCGCCAGGGGCGGGCACCTCTCATGCCGTTCGGGGACGCACGGTGCTCGCGGCGGATCCGGCACTCGCGCCCACGCCGAGCGATGAACCCTTCCATCCCTCACCGTGGTTTCGTCGCTTCCGACGGCGACTCCCGGCCGACGCACAGGTCCTCCTGTTCAGCCCGCTTGTCGACCGATATCCGCGGACGATCGCGCGACGGATCGACGCCTACGGTCACCTCGTTACCGTGCTCTCACCGGACGTGACGACGCGGTCGACCCCCGGCGAGCGGCTCGTCGCCTACGAACGACGCGAGCGGATCCGGACGCTTCGCCGCGCGGGGATCCGGGTCACCGAATGGGGTGATCGGTCGTTTCCGGCGGCCGTCGCGGGGGCGACCCGGCGGTGGTCGCGGTGAGAGCCGATCGGTCGGGGAGGAACACGGGGGCGACCGAGCGAACGCGGGACGACCGTCCGCCGCTTTTCGCGATGATCATCGGGCTCGTCGCCGGGGCGGTCGCGTTCCTCGCGACCCTCATCGCCGCCCCGATCGGCGGGGCGGTCGTCGGGCTCGGCGTGTTCGCGCTCGTCGCCGGGAGCGTCTTGGGCGTCCAACGGCTTCTCACGTGGGCGGCCGGGCTGGGAGTCTTCGGACTCGCCCTGGCCGGATACGCGGGGGCCGCCCCGGAGCCGCTGCTCGTCGCCGCCGTCGCGCTTGCGCTCGCATGGGACATAACCGACCACGGCCTCTCGCTCGGCGCACACGTCGGGCGTGACGGGGAGACCAGACGCTCCGTGCTCGTTCACGCGGGCATGAACGTCGCCGTGGGGGCCGGCTCGGTCGCCGTGGTGTACGGGACCTACGCCGTCGCGACCGGCGGGCAACCGGTCGCCGCGCTCACCCTGTTGCTCTTCGGCGCGGTCGTCCTCATCTCGGTGTTTCGGTAGGCCCCGATGCGGGCGCGGTCGAACACTTATATGTCGCTCACACTAACGATCAATGATGCCCTCCGAGACGACCGCCCCCGGTTCGGGGGAGCGCTGTCACGACTGTGGCAGGACGCTCCCGGACGGTGCCCGCTTTTGCCCCAGCTGTGGCACCGTGCGCGGCGGTGCGCGTCCGCCGGCGTACTGTTCGAGCTGCGGCGCGGAATTCGGACCGGAGGACGCGTACTGTTCGAACTGCGGCGAGCCCCGATCACCAACGGATGAGGAGCGAGCGGCCAAGAGGACGGGGAACCGAGCAGAAGGGTCGGGACCGGACATGGACGATGCCGAGTACGAGGCGTTTCGACGACGTGTCGCTCGGTACGTCGAGGCGGGGTGGGAGATTCGCCGCGACGACGGCGACCGCGTGGAGGTGGTCGACCGGAGTATCGGTTCGATCCCAATACATATCGTATTGCTCTTTCTGACCGGCGGGTTCGGCAACCTGCTGTACGGCTGGTATCACTTTTCGATGTTGGCGGAGACGCGGTACCTCTCGGTCGACGCCCCCGACCCGACCCCGCCGGAGGAGATCGAGCCGGCCACGGCAGCCAGGAGGGAGGAGAGCGCCGTCGAAACCGTCTCGACGTACCTGTTAAGTGGTCTGTTGCTGCTGGTCGGCGCAATGCTCCTTGGGTTCTCGATCGGCGGTGCGACCGCCATCAACGCGGGAACGGCGCTCGCTGTCGGCCTCGGGCTCGGATCCTTCCTCGTCGGCTTGGGTATCGCACCACCGGTCGAAGAGCGGCTTAAACGACGACACGATCCACGAACGTTCGGTCGCCACCGGACCGTCGACCATCGCGTGCTTCGGCCATTCGAGTCGGTAAAGGAGCCCTGCGTCGTCTGTGGCGAGTCGTTCCGCGGCGGGCTCCTTCGCCGCCGACGCGACGAGACCGTCGTCGCGGGAGTGCCGGTCCGCACCCACTCGATGCGGCATAACCACTACTGTGCCGACTGTGCACGAACGGAACTCTTCGGTGACGGCGGGGCCGCCGGGTTCGAGGACATCGAAGTCGACGATCTGAGTTGGAGTGATGACGACGCGAACGGCAGCATGGTGGACGACGATGAAATCGGGCGACACGGGGACGACGTGGCGGACAACGAGGGGGAAGCGGCAGTAGATGGCGACGAGAGAGCTTTCGAGTGGTCGACACCGCAGGCGGAGTCGGCACACGACGGGCGGGAGTGAACGGGGACCGGCGGATTCGGCGTTTAGACGCCGGTCGAGTAGCGCAGGATGCCGGCGATACCGCCGAAGGCGTCGAGCAGCTGTTCGCCCTTCTCGAAGTCCGTGGAGATGAACTTCGTCTCCGTGCCGCGCTGTTCGGCGATCGACATCAGGTGCTCGATCGCGTCCTCGCGGTCCTTCATCTCCGCTGGCTGGCCGCACTCGCTGCACTCGTGATCGGGCGATGAGTGGCGCGCGTCGACCACTTCGTACTCCTCGGTGCCGTCCGGACACTCGTAGATGACGACGTCGGATCGGAGGTCTTCGGAGATGAGCAGTCGGTCGACCGAGCCCATAATGAGGTTTCTGCGGGTCTCATCGAAGCCGTATGTCGCCTTCTCGCCGGTGTGGAGGTTCTCGAAGAACTCGTCCATCTGCCGTTTGTCGTCGACGATCTCCTGATCGGCGAGCGCCTCGCTGCCGGAGTCGACGAGGTCCTTGAGCCCCGACTCGTCGGTGTAGGCGACGTCGAACTTGCCGAGGACCTTGTCGCGCACCTCGTGGTGGAGGTAGTCGCCGTCGAGGAACTCGTCTTTCGTCGGCGACGGCCCACCGACGAGGACGCCGTCAAGCTCGTGGCGTTTCGGGACGAACAGATCGTTTGCCATCCCCGCGACCTCCTGATAGAAGTTGTCGATCGCTTCGAGCCGGAGGCGGGCGAATCGCTGGGCGGACTGGCCACCTTTCCGCTGTTTACCGGGGACGAGCGAGGAGGCGGATTTGACCGGCTCGACGCGTTTGCCCTTCAGCCAGCCGACGTTCGCCTCCCGTCGGTCGAGGACGATGAGCCCGAAGAGCCCGGAGTCCTCCAGCATGTGTTCAAGCGGCTCTGTGAGGAAGTTCGAATCACAGTGGTAGCGGAACGAGACGACGGGCTCGGGCGGGGATTCGAGCGTCCGGGTGACCATCTCGGTCTG
>PWGU01000145.1 GCA_003554605.1 Halorubrum sp. | reverse complement strand
TTTACCTGAATTGAGGCGCTAAGGCCCCTTCCTCAACGAGCGACCAACGGGAGCGAGTAGGGAGGGGATACAGCGCCGCACAGTTCTCAAACACGTTCGACGCTCGGCTCACAGGCCCACGCAATCGCAACAACTATACGCACAAATACGTATAGTGCGCATATAGTGAGACGGAAAAACATCACCATCCGCGAAGACCAAGCCGAGTGGGTCGAGGACAACCACCTCAACCTCTCGTCGTTCGTTCGCGGACAACTTGACGAACTCATCGAAGAACGCTCGTAGATGAACTACAACTACAGGTATAGACTCCGACCATCCGACGCGCTCGAAGAGCGATTAGCGTGGACTGTCGATACCTGTAGGCAGGTCTACAACCACTTCCTCCACCGACTCAACCGCACCGACAACATCTCGGCATACTCAGAGCAGAAGCTCCTGCCGAGCCTCAAGAAGTGGTGGAACGACCTGAAAAGCGTTCACTCGAAAGTCCTTCAGAAAGTCGTACAACGGCTATACGACAACCTCTCCACACTTCGCGGTCGCAAAGAGAACGGATACCGCGTCGGCACGCTCAAGTGGAAGCCACCGGGTGAGTACCGCAGTTTCACCTACAGTCAATCTGGCTTCAAGCTCAAGAACACGAGTGGTCGGACTCGGCTGTGGCTCTCGAAACTCGGAGAGATCCCGCTCACTTTCCACCGTGACCTTCCCGATGACGCCGAAATTAAGACCGTCACGGTCAAGCAGGAACCCACCGGGAAGTGGTACGCCATCCTTGGCGTTGAGACTCCCGACGACCCGCCGAAGAAGCCTGAAAATCCCGAGAAGTGCGTCGGTATCGACGTAGGGATTCTCAAGTACGCTCACGACACCGACGGCACCGCCGTCGAATCCCTTGACTTGTCCGACGAACGCGAGCGGTTGGAACGCGCTCAACGCGACCTCTCGCGGAAGGAACACGGGTCCGCGAATTGGGAGAAACAACGGAAGGTCGTGGCTGAGCGCCACGCCGACCTGAAACAGAAACGTCTGGACTTCCTTCACAAGCTCTCGAACTACTACGCTACCGAGTACGACCTCGTGGCCGTCGAGGACTTGGACGCGAAGGGCTTAGTCGAACTCCCGGGCAACTCGCGGAACCGAGCGGGAGCGGCGTGGGGGACGTTCCTGCGGATGCTCGAATACAAGTGCGAACGCGAAGGAACGCACTTCGTCGCCGTGAATCCGCGCGGAACGACGAAAGAGTGTGCGTCCTGCAGCGTTTCGACCGAGAAACCGCTGTGGGTGCGTGAACACTCTTGCCCGGCGTGCGGTTTCGAGGCGGACAGAGACGCGAACGCGGCGTGGAACATTCTTTCTCGCGGTATCAAGCGGTTAGGAGTGGGACGCTCCGAATCAACGCCTGTGGAGACTGCGCTCCCTGTGTCCTCGGTTGTGGATGCAAAGCGCGTCGTAGAAACAGGAAGCCCCACCCTCAAGCGCGAGGGCGTCAGCCCGAGCGGTAGGGTGGGGTAGTTCACTCGCCTACGGCCGTCTTCGGCGATGCCACTGGGCGTGTCGCTCCGACAGCGGAACGTACATACCTCGCCGTGGCAAACCTTCAGACATGAGTGATGCAGTCGTCGAACACCGCCGTCTGCTTATCGCCGGCACCGGTATCGCCGGGCTCACGGCGGGCATCTACGCGGCACGGTCGAACAACGCACCCCTGATCATCGAGGGCGACGAGCCGGGCGGCCAGCTCACGCTCACCACCGACGTTGAGAACTACCCGGGCTTCTCGGAGGGGATCTCCGGGCCCGAACTCATCAACGAGATGAAGACGCAGGCGAAGAAGTTCGGCGCGGAGACCCGAAACGGGATCATCGAGCGCCTCACGCGTGAGGACGCGGGCCACTTCCGGGTCGAACTCCGCGACGGCGACGTCTATACGGCCGACGCCGTCATCGCCGCCTCCGGTGCCTCCGCGAGAACCCTCGGCGTTCCCGGCGAAGAGGAGCTCATGGGCTACGGGCTCTCCACCTGTGCGACCTGTGACGGGGCGTTCTTCCGCGGGGAGGACATGCTCGTCGTCGGCGGCGGCGACGCCGCGATGGAGGAGGCGAACTTCCTCACGAAGTTCGCGGACACCGTCTACGTCGCCCATCGCCGCGAGGAGTTCCGCGCCGAGGACGTCTGGATCGACCGCACGATGGAGAAGGTCGAGGCGGGCGAGATCGAGCTCCTGTTAAATACCGAGCTGACCGAGATCCACGGGACCCCCGAGGACGGCGTCGATCACGTGACGCTCGTCGAGCACCCCGACGGCCATCCAAAGGAGAAACTGGAGGACCCCGAGACGGCCGATTCGGTCCGCGAGTACGACTTCGACGTGGGCGCGGTCTTTTTCGCCATCGGTCACACGCCGAACACGGAGTACCTCAACGAACTCCCCATCGAGACCGACGACGAGGGCTATCTGCTCACCGAGGGCGGCCGCGGCGGTGATCAGACGGCCACCGGCGTCGACGGGCTCTTCGGCGCGGGCGACGTGGTCGATTTCCACTATCAGCAGGCCGTCACGGCGGCCGGCATGGGGTGTGAGGCCGCCATCGACGCCGACGAATATCTCTCCGATCTCGAACGCGCGGGTGAGCTGTACGAGCCCGAGGAGGTCGCCGTCGCCGAGGGCGACGACTGAGCCGAAGCGGATCGCTTCCCGCTATTCGTCGACCATCATATAGAGGGCGACCGCACAGACGGCGAGGACGGCCTCCGCAGCCTTCGTGATCACCGCAAGGGGATTGAGGTTACCCTGGATGTAGAACGCCTCGATGCCCCACCCTTGTACCGGGAAAAGCGCCAGGATGGTGACGATCGAGTAAAGCGCTGCGACGAGGAACAACGGGCGACTCCAAAACTTGGTTAGATAGAGGATCGACCCGCCCAGGAAGCCGAGACCGTTGAGGATGAAAAGCACCGCGAGAACCACGCTCATTTCGATGGCGTTCGTTGAGGCAACCAGATGTAACACGCCCGTGATGAGCGCCATGAGGACCGCGAGGTAGCCGATCGGGTTCGACGGTGGGGTGAACGTTTCTTCCGCGCTTGTCGCATGTGTTGCTCCCATATTCACAATACCGTGAACAGTTGGTTGTAACTGTACTGGTAGGATAGTCGAACAGAGGGTAGACACCGTTTGGTACGGGTTAGAGCGATTTTCCGGAACGGGTTTGAGCCATCACTCGCGCTCTTTCGCACACCACTGGGTCACGGTGATAGGTTACAGTATTGCTAGTAATCGGCACAAAGCCGATACGATAAGCCGACACCGTCCCGGTGGCCTACTGGTACCGTTCGATCAACCGCTCCAACGTCCCCCGGTCCTGTGCGCCGACGAGCCGTTCGACCGGCTCGCCGTTCGCATAGAGCACGAGCGTCGGGACGCTTCGCGCGCCGAGCGCGGCGGCAACCCCCCGGTTGCGATCGATGTCGACCGTCGCGACCGCCGCGGGGGTCCCGGCCGCGACCGCCTCGATGGCCGGCTTCATCATCTGACAGGGGCCACACCACTTCGCATAGCAGTCGACGAGGACGACGTCGTGCGCGTCGACCGTCTCCTGTAGCTGCGACTCGCCCACGATCTCGATCGGCTCCGACGGGGCGGTTCGCCCGGCTCCTGTGTTACCGTCGGCCGAACCGTCATCGTTCAGGCCGCCATCGCCGGCGTCCGAACCGTTGCCGGAACCCAACTCGCCGGCTTCGAGCCGCTCCTGCAGCTTCCGTAGCTTCCGCTCGCGGATTCGCTGCCGCTCCGTCTCCGGATCGTCGACGGATCCCTCGCTCATGGGTCGGGATACGTCACCGGCCGGTGTAAACGCCACGGCCAGGGCGAGTCACCGCCCGATGGGCGTCAGTCGTCGGCGTTCGCGCGCACGGTGGCGCCGGTATCGAGCCACCCGTGGTCCGCGAGGAGCGCGACCGTCGCCAGCCGGATGGCGTGGGGCCACCCGAGCGGCGTCGCGCTGTCGGGCGTCCCGTCATCGAAGAACTGTTCGGGAAGGTAGCTCGTCTCCGCGCGCAACGACCCACCGGGTGAGACCTCCGCGAGGAGCGAGCGCGCCCGCGTGCCGATCGCCTCCGCGCGCGGGTCGTCGCGGCTTGCCAGCAACACGGCCAACTGCGCGCAGGCGTTCGCACCCCACGCCGTCGAGACCGTCCAGACCTTCTCACGGCCCTGGCCGGCCTGCCGCCATCCGTCCTTTTCATAGCGATAGAGCCCGTTGATCGCGTCCGTCTCGCGTGTGAGCCCATCGACGACCGTCTCGACGTGTGAAACCAGTCGATCGAGTCGGTCGTCGTCGACGGCCCCCGCCTCGTCCGGGCCGAGCGCATCGTAGGCGCGATGGGCGGCCGCGAGCGCGAGCGTCGCCGAGTCGATCCGATCGTCAAGCTCGCCATCGGCGGTCTCACGGAGCGCATAGCAGCCACGATCGGCCACCCAGAGGCGATCGATTGCGTCGTACACCTCACGTGCACGCGCCTCGGCATGGGCCGCCACGTCGCCGTCGATCCGTTCGTCCTCCCGACCGACCCCCGCGCCATGTCGGCCGAGTTCGGCGTACGCTTCGAGGAATGTCGCCGCCGTGTGGCCGAACCGCCCGATCGAATCCTCCCACGCGTTCTGACAGACGACGGGCAACCCGTCGGCTTCGAGGGTCTCATCGAGCCCGAGCAGGGCCGACACGAGCGCCCCTTCGAGGCCGTCGGGCTCGATGCCCGCCTCGCGGGCGCGGGCGAGAAACGCGACGACGCTGCCCGTCTGATCGGCCTGGTAGTCGTGATCCGGGCCAGCTTCGAGCCGTGCGTTCGCCCAGCCGGGCGCGATCGAACCGTTGAACGGCCAGACGCGGTGGGGCCATGACCCGTCCTCGCGCTGAGCGTCGATATAGCCCGCCGCGGAGCGTGCATGCCAGTCGCCGAGATCGAGGTCGAGCCGCTCGTCGGCGTCGAGGAGAAAGCCCGCGATCTCCGCGTCGTCGCGGAACCAGGTATAGCCGTAGCCGCCCGAGTGTTGATAGTGTGGATCGAAGTCGGGACCGGCGATCCGCAGTCCCGTCTTTGACGAGAGCAACGAGAGCACACGGAGGTCAGCCACGAGCGATTTGCGCTCCGGGGCCGACTCGGGCACCGACGGCACCGATCCGTCGACCAGCGGGAGGATCGCTTCCTCGGCGTCCCGTCCGTCCCCCGTTTCCCCCGACGGCTCGACCGCTTTGAACAGTTCGTCTAACCGGTCGAGCGCCGCCTCACGGCTCGTCTCCGTCCGATCGGTCAGGAGGCTGGCGACGGTCGCGACGCCCGACTCGAAGGGGATCTCGACGAGGACCTCACCACAGAGGCGTTCCTCCTCATATCGTCCGGCGTCGCGTTCGCGGGGGAGTTCGACGGATTCCTCGCCGAGCAGCTCCGGGATCGTCTTCGGGAGCTGTCCCTGTAGGGAAGTGAAGCCGGTGGCGCTCGCGAGGAAATCGTGTTCGTCGGCGTGATAGATCTCGACGGCGTCGCCGTGTCGCAGCTGACCGATCCGGTCGTCGCGGCCGTCCGGGGCGAACCGTGCATAGACGAGCAGGGAGACCTCCGCCGAGGCGGCTTGGCCCTCCCCGCCCGTCTCGGCCTCCGCGGTTTCGTCCGTCTCATACAATACCTGCGTGAGGTGTGCGTCGTCGACGGTCGCATCGTATCGGGTCACGGTCCCGGCCTCGCTTCGGTGGGTTGTCTCCACCACGGTCGTCCCGTCGACGTATCGCTGGGTCGCGGCTTCCGCGTCGAACCACTGCCGTTCGCCGTCGACCGCGAGCCCGATCCGTCCCCGAACGAGCCCCGATCGTCCCGTCAAGGGATACCCGAAATCACGGAGGTCTCCACCCTCATCGACGTGCACCAGGCGTCCGTGTCCGCCCGAGAAGCGTCCCGAAACCGTTCGGCGCTCACCCGGGAACCGGGCCGGTTGGCCCACGTGGCGCTTGTAATCGCCGATCGCGTCGCGTAGCTGCATACGCCAACGAAACACACCGCACCGTATCAATCTTTGGTGTAATTATTATTCGCAATTTTCCGTGCACACCGACCAAGATAAGTGGCCCCCTTACGGTGACATGTATATGGACGATCGGACGCTTTCCGACCTCCTCTCCGGGTTCGGCCTCTCGGAGAAGGAGATCGACACTTATCTCTCCCTTCTCGAACACGGCGAGGCGAAAGCGAGCACCATCGCGACGGCCGCTGGCGTCTCGAAGCGCTACGTCTACAGCGTGAGCGAATCGCTCGCCGCCCGCGGGTTCGTCGAGGTGAACGACCACGCCGTGCCGACGACGATACGCGCGAACCCACCCGAGGAAGTGATCGAGCGGCTCCGTGCGGACGTCGAGGCGATCCGACCCGGCCTGGAGGACCGGTTTTCACGGGTGGAACCCGACGCCGAGCAGTTCGAGGGGGTGAAATCGCGCGTAACCGTGCTCAAGCGGATCCGGACACTCATCGAGGGGGCCGACGAGGAGCTGACGCTCTCTTTGCCGGCCTCGTTGCTTCCGGAGTTTCACGAGGCGCTCACGGCCGCCGTCGACCGTGGCGTCCTCGTGCTCTTGATCGTGAGCGACGCGGGTGAGGAAACGGCCGACCCCTCCGCGGTCGCAGGTGTCGCGAGCGTCGTTCGCCGGTGGGGGGAGGCGATGCCGACGCTTCTGGCGGCGGATTCGGCGGTCGGGATGGTGTCGCCCGCGGAGCTGCTCAGCCGGGCGAACTCGGACCGACAGGCGATCATTTTCGCACAGGAACAGCTCACACCCGTGATCGCGGGCTCGTTCCTCGGCAACTACTGGCCTGTGGCCACCGAGTCGTGGATCGCGGAACCCGCGTCGCTGCCGGCCGAGTACACCAACTTCCGGCACGCAGCCTTTCAGGCGATGGTCCATCGGGACGCGGGGACGACGCTCCGGGCCATCGTCGGCGGCCGCGACACCGTCACCGGCGAGACCGTCGAGGTCGACGGCGAGGTGCGGTTGGTCCGACAGTCGCTCGTCGAGCCGACGACGAACGAGTTCCCGGTGCAACACTCCATCGCGATCGAAACGCCCGACGGAACCGTCACCATCGGCGGCCGTGGCGCGTTCATCGAGGACGTCGAGGCCGACCTCGTGCGCTTGGAAGCGGTGTGAGCGTCCAGGCCGGATCCGATAGACTGCCTCGTTCAACGTGAGTCGCGCCAAGACCTTCCGATATCACCTACGGGTGGAGAACGGAAGCACCCCTGGCTCCTCGTCCTCGCGCTGTAACAGGACGATGGTGGAATCGTCGAACGCGAAGCCCACGCGATCACCTGCGAGCCACGCGGTAAGCGCGCGCCCGGAGACGTCATCCAGGTCACGACGCCACTGCGTGCCGTCCGGACCGGTCGCGACCGCCGTCGAGCCGTCCATCCAGTACACACGCTCGCGGTCGATGGCGACCGGCGAACCCACGCGGCGATCCATCCGCCATCGCTCCGTCCCGTCAGCGGCATCGACCGCCGCAAGCCCGGACGAGCCGACCACCGCGACCAGTCCCTCGGTCGTCGACGGGGCCCGAGGATTGGTGCTGGATGCGGACACCGTCTCGGTCTCCCAGTTGGTCGATCCGTCCCTCCAATCGAGGCCGATCAGCCGGTCGCCGTCATGGAGATGGACCTGCGGATCGGGGACGAACTCCCGTGGGATCTCGATCGTGGGTCCGTCCGGCTCCGTTGCCCCGTAACGCCATCGCTCCGATCCATCGGTCGGATCGAGCGCGACGACCGCATTCTCACCGCTGACCACGACGCCATCGATCTCGCCGTCGACGTCGACCGTTCGGCCGTCGGCGACGTGGATCGAGCCGATCTGGCCGATGTCCGTCGACGCTCGCCAGCGTTCCTCCCCGTCATGGACGGCGAGAATCGTCCCATCGAGCGCGAGGTATGCGGCCGCATCGCCCGCTGTGATGGGTGGAACCGCCGCCCCGCCCTCCCGATCGCCGAGTTCGTCGATCACTGCCCGCCATGCGACGGACCCTTCGGGTGTCTCACCGCGGTCGGCGTCGGCTTCGTCGTCCGCCTCCGGGGCCGTGAACGCGACGAGATCGGCGCTCGTGTCGGCCTCCTCGATCGCCACGATCGTTTCGAGCAACGGGTCCCCCGCGACCGCGACTGTGACCGCGTCGTGGTCGGCGCGCCAGACAGGTTCGCCACCGAGATCGAAGACGCCCAGTTCGGTCGGCTCGCTGAAGGGAGCGAACCCGTCGCCCGTCCGCACCCGGGCGATCCGCTCGATCCCCGTTGCGTGGTAGGTCGAACGGTTGAAGCCGGAACTGCCGCCACCGAATGACTCCGTCGCTCTTCGATCCCCGCCGCCGTAGGCATAGCCGCACCCTGCGGTCGCGACGAGGCCGCCGGACGCGAGTGTCGCGAGGAACGTCCGCCGCCTCATCGTCGTCCCTCCTCGGCGGGCGCGTCGCCCATCGAGCGGTCCGGGGTGTTCGACAGGCCCGTGTCACCGGCATCCCGTTCGAACGTCGCGGTCAGATCGCGAAGCCGCTCGACCCGCTCGTGTGTCGGCGGATGCGTCTCGGGAAAGACGTCGGTGGAGACGAGTTCGGCGTCAGTGAATGCCCGTCCCTCAAGCGGGACGACGTAGAGCGCCTCCGCGCCGCCGTCCAACCGTCGAAGATCGTGGTCGGGCGTCTTCGGCATCCGTTCATCGAGCGTCGTGAGGGCGCTCGCAAGCGACGCCGGATCCCCGGTTATCGCCGCTGCCCCCCGATCGGCGGCGTACTCGCGGTAGCGTGAGAGGATACGATGTACGAGCGTGCTCGCCGCCCAGAACATCGCGGCGATCGCGAGCGTCACGATCGAGACTGCGATGAGGACGATCACGGCCCGGGCCGCGCCGTCACCGCCACGTCGCGAGCCCGAGGAGCCCATCCCGAGTCCCCGCACCATTCCGTAGATGAGATAGGCTGCGGCGATCGCGATGTAGTAGGTGATCGTCGGAAGCAACCATGCGACGGTCATCACGGTCGCATCGCGGTTGGCGATGTGGGCAATCTCGTGTGCGAGGACGGCGTCGAGTTCGTCCCCCTCCAGCGTCTCCAACAGCCCCGTGGTGACGACGACTGTCGGTCCCCCCGGGCCGCGAAGGGCCATCGCGTTCGGCGCGGCGTTCGTCGTCACCGCTACCTCGGGGGGCTCGACAGCCGCGAGCCGCGAGAGCCGTGTGATGCGTGCATGGAGGTCCGGGTGCTCCTCGGGGGTAACCCGCCGAGCGCCGATGCTCGCGAGCACCACCGATGGGCCCTTCCACGCTTGGACGGCGAGCCCACCGCCGACGACCATCACGGCGAGCCACGGTTCGACGTAGACCCGCCCGTGGTACGGGCCATATCCCTGCGATTCGAGCAGAGGAATGAACATCCGGTTCGTCACCCCCACGAACGTGTAGATGAACACGAACGGGAGGATGACGACGAGGGCGATGGCGAGCAGCACGCGTCGGCGGAGGGAGGGGTCTTCGGGGACCATGGTGGGCGATCGCGGCGGAACGGGACAAGCGCCGAGCGATATGACAGATATTCTTCCGGTTTGATATATAAATCCGGGGTTGCGGACGCGGCCGTCGAGTTCGTCGATCGCTAGCGGCGCGAGCCGGCCGCAGAGCCCCCGTCGCGTCCGAGCGCCTGTTTGAGAAATCGCATCCACCGCTTCCTGTCGGCCGCCGCCTGTCGCTCGGCTTCCGCTTCGGGACTGGGGGCACGAAGTCCCTCCAGCGCCTCCAACGCCCGATCGATGCCGATGATCGAGGCGGCGAGTTCCTCACCCGCTTCGTAACTGATCGTCCCCTCCTCGATCCGCTCGACCCGCTCGATCCGCTCCCGCCGGAGGTTCCGTTTCGCCCGCTCGACGCGCTCGCGTTCGCCCTGGGGGATCGAGTCGCGGCGTTTGATCTCGAAGACGAACGATCGCAACTCGATCGCTTCGCCCTGGATCTCGATCTCGTCGGGGATCCGTGTGCCGACGGTCGCCGCCTCGCGATCGATCCGTTCGAGCAGGACCTTTCGCTCGTACTCCTTCACGCTCTCTCGATATGGCCGGCGCGTACTTCGCTCCTTCGACGCGTTGCCCGGCGCGTTTCCCGACGCGTTGGGCCCCCCACCGGCGCTGTTTATATATCGACGCCGGCGGCGAGGACGGGGATCAGCCGTGAGGGATTCTTCGCGAAGACCCGTCGCATGAGGTCCTCCGAGAAATCGAGGGTGAGGATCTCCATCACGCCGACGTTGGGGTGGACGTTTGGCGCGCCGGAGCCGAAAAGCACCCGGTCTGGGTGTTCGAGGACGCCGCGTTCGAGTATCTCGCGGTACCGAACCGCGCTCGTATCCACGTACAGACGGTCGTATTCGCCGAGAAGGTCGATCGTCCGGTTCATCAACGCGGCGTCAAGGGGGTGGCCGCCGAAACTGGAGAGGACGATCGGGATGTCGTATTCGAGCAGTTCGCGTTCGACCATCGACGGCGGGAACGCCTTGCCGGCGTGGACGATCACCGGGAGGTCGGCGATCTCCAGCCGTTCGAGCACGTCGACGTTCGGGAGCCCGTCGTGTGCCGGCACGAGGACGAACCCGTGAAACCGGTCGTCGTAGGCGTACTGTTCGACGTCGTCGGGGCGGGTGTGATGGTCCGAACGCTCCGCACGGAGGTTTCGCAGCGTCGCCATCGGGCCCGCCCCCGCGTCACGGGGACCGTTGAGCCGGGCGAAGGCGATGAACGGACGGTCGACGGAGAGCCGGGCGACGGCGTTGTTCGCGCGGAGGTAGCTCCGTCCCGGGGCGCGGGGGCCAGGGCTCGCCACCGCACGGACGATTCCGGCCTGGTGCATCTCGCGTTCCAACCGCTCCGGGGTGATGTCGCGGCCGTGGACGGCGACCGACGTCTCGTCCGGATCCAACGTCGCCCGCGTGTCCACGATCCGGAAGTCGTGTTCCAACCCCAGCATACGTTCGACACTTCCGCGGGGGCGATATGTGCCTGTCGGTCGAATGGGGGGTCCGCCGTTCGGTCCGTCAGGACGTTCACTCTGGGTGACTATCCGTCCTCACACGTCGCCCCCATGATAATCGCTACCTCGCCGCCATCCCACGGTTTTGCCCGATACAGACCGATGGCTATATATAGAACCGCAAACCATCATTCCAGGTGAGTATGGCCTCTCGTATGCAACAACCCCTGTACATTCTTTCGGAGGACAGCAAGCGAACACGCGGTCGAGCCGCCCAGGACTCGAACGTGGCGGCCGGCAAGGCGGTCGCCGAGGCGGTACGCACCACCCTCGGCCCCCGAGGGATGGACAAGATGTTGGTCGATTCGACCGGGGACGTCGTCGTCACGAACGACGGTGCGACGATCCTCAACGAGATGGACATCGACCACCCCGCCGCACAGATGATCGTCGAGGTCTCGGAGTCCCAAGAGGAGGTCGTCGGCGACGGCACGACCACCGCCGCGGTGCTCGTCGGCGAACTGCTCGCCCGCGCGGAGGACCTCATCGACGACGACATCCACCCGACCGTGATCGTCGAGGGGTACGCCGAGGCCGCCCGGTTGGCCAACGAGGCCATCGAGGCGAGCGTCCTCGATGAGGACCTCGACGACGACCTGCTCGCCTCCGTCGCCGAGTCCTCGATGACCGGCAAGGGAACCGGCGATGTCGCCGCCGCTGAGTTGGCCAAACTGGTCGTGCAGGCGGTTCGCGCCGTCGAGGACGCCGACGGCGAGATCCGCGACCGGATCCACATCCACCCGCGCGCCGGCGCGGCCTCCTCGGCGACGGAGGTCGTCGAGGGCGTCGTCGTCGACGAGGAGCCCGCCCACGACGGGATGCCGCGCGAGGTCGAGGACGCGACCGTCGCCCTCCTCGATGCGAAACTCGAGGTTCGGCAGGGCGACGTCGACGCCGAGTACTCGATCAGCTCCGTCGAGGGCCTGAACGCCGCCATCGAGGCGGAGGAGTCGGAGCTTCGGGGCTACGCCGAGACGCTTTCGGCGGCGGGCGTCGACGTGCTCTTCTGCCGGAAGAAGATCGACGACCGGGTCGAGGGCTACCTCGCGGACGCCGGCATCCTCGCGTTCGAGAGCGTCGGCTCCTCGGACGCGAGCGAGGTCGCCCGCGTCACGGGCGCGAAGCGGCTCGGAACGCTCGATGACCTCGAGGAGTCCGACCTCGGGCACGTCGAGTCGATTTCGATCGAGCGCTACGGCGAGGACGAACTCGCGTTCATCCGCGGCGGCGACGCCGCCGAGGCGGTGACGCTGTTCGTCCGCGGGACGACCGAGCACGTCGTCGACGAGCTTGAGCGGGCGATGAACGACGCGGTCGACGTCGTGGTCGCCGCGCTCGATGACGGCGGGGTCGTCCCCGGCGCGGGCGCGACGGAGATCGCCATCGCCGCGCACGTTCGTGACGCCTCCGCCGGCGTCGAGGGGCGCAAGCAACTCGCGATCGAGGCCTTTGCGGACGCCGTCGACGCGCTGCCGCGCACGCTCGCGGAGAACACGGGTGCGGACCCGATCGACACGCTCGTCGACCTCCGCGCGCTGCACGACCGCGAGGGTCGCGCTGGCGTCATCGCCGAGGGCCGCACCGCCCACGTTGGCGACCCGCTTGAGGCCGGCATCGTCGACCCCGCCGCCGTCAAGCGTGAGGCCGTCGAGTCCGCCACCGAGGCGACGACGATGATCCTCCGCATCGACGACGTCATCGCGGCCGAGTAGGCCGGTATCGTCGCGCGGGTGGCAACGGCGACGACGCTTTTCTTTTATATCGGGGTTCGGTCTCGGCATTCGGCTCGGTCGGCTATGTATGTACGATCCAGTCGGTCAGCGTCGCGCTTGCCGGTCACTCAGTTATCTCGTTCCCTCCTTGCCGAGGTGCCGTCAGCCTCGTCCTCCCCAGCCGTCGATCGACGCCCTCCGCGTCGCTTCGGGCGTCGATCAGCGCCCTCGCGCGCGCTGCTCGCGCGCGCCGGAGGACGAAAGGTAGGGAGGCGATGGCGTTTATAATCGAATTCGCGTCTGTTTATATACTCAGATCCGCTCGCCGTCGTAGTACTCCTCTTCGATTTTCAGGTCGTACAGCCGCGAGAGGAGCGTCGTGAGCGGCCCGGCGACGCCCTCCCCGTCGCCGTCGACGGCGATTCCATCCACGACCTCGACCGGCCGGATTCCCCACGTCGAGTTCGTGAGGAAGACCTCGCCGGCGCTACGGACCGCATCGGGGGTGTAGGTCCCCTCCTCCACGGGAATTCCCTCCTCCTCGGCGATCTCGATGACGGTCCGCCGGGTGATCCCGGGCAGTATCGGCCCGTCGAGCGAGGGCGTCCGCAGCGCGGCCCCGTCGGCGAAAAAGAGGTTCGAGGTCGCCCCCTCCGCGACGTTTCCATCCGGATCGAGCATCAGCGCCTCGTCCGCGCCGGTCCCCCGCAGCTCCAGCCGCGCGAGGATCCCGTTCAGATAGTTGTGCGTCTTCGCATCCGCCGGGAGCGCCCGCGCGGAGGGCTTTCGCGTCCGCGTCGTCTGGAGCGTCGCGGGTCCGTCGTAAGGGGGCTCGCCCCCGACCCCGCCGCGCGGGAGCGGCTTCACGATCACGACCACGGTCGGGTCGATTTCGGGGTGCGGGTCGAGCGTCCCGGGCTGTGTCCCACGCGTGATCGAGAGCTTCACGTAGGCGTCGGCGAGGTCGTTCGCCGCGAGCGTTTCGTCGATCCGGTCCTTCAGGTCCTCGTCCGTGAGCCCGTGGTCGAGTGTGAGCGTCTCGCAGGTCCGAGCCAGCCGCTCGGCGTGTGCCTCCCAGCGAAACACCTCGCCGCCGAACGCCCGGAGGGTCTCGAAGGCCGCGTCGCCGTAGGCGAACCCCCGATCCTCGACGGAGACGGTCGCCTCGTCCGCTGAAACCAACTCGCCGTCGACGTGGAACAGCAACCGGTCATCCATCGTCGAGACACCCCCGAACGAAGTTCTCGACCAACCGCTTTCCGACCGGCGTCAGGATGCTTTCGGGGTGGAACTGCACGCCGATGTGCGGCCGGTCCCGCCGCTGAACGCCCATCACGACCTCGCGTTCGTCCTCGGTTCTGGCGGTCTCGATCAGCGCGTCCGGGAGGTCCTCGCGTTCGACACACAGCGAGTGATACCGTCCCACCTCGATCGGGTCGGGGAGCCCGGCGAACACCCCTTCGCCGTCGTGGGTGATGCTCGACGGCTTCCCGTGGACGACCTCCGGCGCGTGCCCGACGGGCGCGCCGAGGGAGGCACAAAGCGCCTGGTGGCCGAGACAGACCCCCAACACCGGCCGGTCCAGAGCGAAGACGTCCATCGAGACCCCCGCCTCCTGGGGCGTCCCGGGGCCGGGCGAGACCACGATCCCGTCCGGATCGAGCCGCCGGATCGCCGCCAGATCGACCGCGTCGTTTCGCCTAACCGTCACCGCGCCGGCGAACTCGCCGACGTACTGGACGAGGTTGTACACGAACGAGTCGTAGTTGTCGATCACGAGGATCCGCGCGTCGTTCGTGCCCGCGCCCGGTCGCCACCCGTCGTGCGCCGCTCGGTTCGGAGCGTCGTCGTGCTTCCCGGTCATCGTTCATTCCTCTCCACGTCAAGCGCACCTGCCTCAAGCGCCTCGTCGATGGCCGTGATCAGCGCCTGCCCCTTCGCGAGCGTCTCCTCGTACTCCGTCTCCGGGTCGGAGTCGTGAACGACCCCAGCACCCACACGAAGGTGATACTCGTCATCGTGGCGGACGAGCGTCCGGATGACGATATTTAACGTCGCCCGCCCGTCGAACCCGGCCGCCAACATCGAGCCCGTGTACGGCCCCCGCTGGCTCCGCTCAAGTTCGTCGATGATCGCCATCGTCCGCGGTTTCGGCGCGCCCGTGATCGTCCCGCCCGGAAAGCACGCGGCGATGGCCTCGGCGAGCGAAACGTCTGGTCGGGCCTCGCCCTCGACGACGCTCACGAGGGGCATCACCTCGCTGTAGCGGTCGACCCGCCGGTACTCGGGAACGGTCACGGTCCCGAATCGGGAGACCTTCCCGAGGTCGTTGCGTTCGAGGTCGACGAGCATCGCGTGTTCGGCGCGCTCCTTCTCGTCGCCGGTCAGCTCCGTCTCCATCGCGGCGTCGGTCTCCGCGTCCTCGCCCCGGGGTCGGGTGCCGGCGATGGGCTCGGTGACGAGCCGTGCGCCCCGCTTTTTTACCCCTTCATCCAACGATCCTGCACCGCCCGGGATCCGTTCGAGAAGGAGCTCCGGGCTCGCGCTCACGAGGTCGACGCCGGACGTACTGCCCCGACCATCCGCCCGCGAACGCCCGCCGAACTCGACCAGCCCGGAGTAGGGGGCGGGGTTCACCGCACGGAGGGCATCGTACGCCTCGACCGGGTGGACCGCCGCGGGTGCCTCCAGTCGCTGGGAGATGTTCGCTTGGAAGGTGTCGCCGTCGCGGACGTATCGTTTGACTTGCCGGACCGCCTCGGCGTACGCCTCCCGACCGGTGTCGCTCTCGAACGTCGCGCTCGTCCCCGACACGGGTGCCGGCCCGACCGCCGGAGCGCCGGTTTCGATCCGCTCGATCAATTCCATCGCTCGTGCGACACCGTCGTCAAAGCGGGCGTCGAGCGCGGCACGGTCCGCCTCCGGATCGGCCAGGTCGCCCGGAATACGGGGACAGGCGGTGACTCGGAGGACCGTTTCGCCCTCCTCGGTCGGACATTCCCACGCGGCGACGCGGTCGAACACGCCGACTTGGAGCCGCGGGAGGCCTCGGTCGTCGACCGCCCCCGGGCCTTCGGGAGCTTCCGGCGGGAACCGTTCCAACTCCCGGGCGACGTCGTAGGAGAGCCATCCGAAGACCCCGCAGGGGTACGGGACCCCACAGTCGCCGCGAACGAGCGTCTCGTCCGCGAGCAGTCCATCGAGCGCCGACAACGTGGGCGTCTCACGGCGGTAATCGCCGGTGGTGGATCCTTCCGGGGTGAACCCTTCCCGGGTGGACCCATCGGACGCGCGGTGGGTGTCCGAGGGAGCTTTGGTGTCGCCACGCTCCCCCTGCATGACGACGGCCTCCGCGGAGACGGTCAACCGTTCGCTCGGTTCGACGCCGAAGAAGCCCCAGCCCGGCTGTCCGCCCGTCGTCTCGTAGAAGAATCCGCCCGGTCCGTCCCGCGCACGCCGGTAGGCGGCAAACGGGTCGTCGACGACCACTCGACACTCGACCGGCACCCGGGCTCCGGGCGGTGCCCCGGCGGCGACCGCCCGGAATCGTTCCCGATCGGTGTGGACGCGTTCGCTCATCACCGAACCGTTCGGGTGCGAGCGTGAAACGGTTCCGGTCGGTCGGCCGCTTCGACCCGTGATCCGCACGGCCCCCGGCCGATACCGTCCTCCAGCTCCCCCGACCGCTCAGAACCCCTTCGCCCGGTCGATCCACGTCCTCGCGCGCTTCTCGCCGACGCTCGCGCCCTCGGCGACCTCGACCGGGTCCGCCTCTGCGAGGTCCACGACGGTATGGATGCCGACCTCGGCGAGCCGTTCGGCGTAGGCGGGCCCGATCCCCCGAATGCTGTCGACGGGTTCGCCGTCGACTGCGTCGTCTGTGTCGTCAGCGACCGCGCCATCCCCGTCTTCGTCATCCCCCTCAACTCCGTCGTCGGGTTCCTCCGTCGTCTCCTCGTCCGCTTCCTCCCCCTCCGTATCTCCATTCGCTTCCGACTCATCGTCCGCTTCCGACTCATCGTCCGCTTCCGGCTCCTCATCATCTTCATCCGCCACGTCCTCGTCTGCGGCCGGGTCGTCGTCTTCCACCGTTTCCTCCGCAGGCGGTTCCGGCTCGACCGTCCCGTCGCCGACCGCATCGACGGCCTCCGCGGGTTCGGCGGCCTCCTCCGGGTCCTCGGATTCGTCGACGAGCGATCCGGTGGATGCCGCGGCGTCAGTCCCCGCTGCGGCCGGGTCGGCGTCGTCGTCCGCCGGCGGCTCGCGTTCGACCGTTACCGAGGTCTCTCCGTCGCCGCCGCCGCTGGCGTCGTCTCCCATCCCGAGCATCCCCTTGATCTTCTTTAATAGCGACATGACGAGCGGTACGCATGGCGGATATTTAAAAACCGGCAACAGCGGCGAGTGCTTCGACTTCGCCCGCCTGTGCGTTTCCGCCGGCCTATAAGTCTCGTCGGACCGAGGAACGCCCATGGCACTGATTCATTCCGTCATGTGGACGATCCACGTCGGCTTCGCGATCCTCTGGACGGGCAGCGTCCTCTTCGTGACCGCCGCCGTGCTCCCGCCGGCGACACGCGGGGAGATAGGCGCTGAGGCGCTCGGAGCGATCGTGAACCGGCTGCGGTGGATCACCCGGATCGGCGCGGTCGCGTTCGTCGTCTCCGGCGGCCACATGGCAGGGGTCCTCTATGACGTCAACACGCTCACGGGCACGGGTCGGGGCCACCTCGTGCTCACGATGATCGTCCTCTGGCTGCTCGGCACCGGCCTCATCGAGGCGGCCGGCGGAAAGCTCTCGCGTGGGCTCGCGGCCGGAAAGCTGCGCGAACCAGCACGCGACGCCAAGCCCTTCCTCTACGGGGCCGCCGGACTCTCCGTCGCGCTCATCATCACCGCGGGGCTGCTCGCGAACCCGTTCGGGTTCTGAGCGGAGCCGTGGGGCCCTCGCTTTCGTCGGCAACAACTCGGACTGCTATCGGGACCCGTGATCCGACCCGCTACGGGCGGCACTTCCATCACGGTGTGGTCGGCGCGCCCGCTCGCGCCTTTTAAAGGCGCGAGCGGCCCGCGAGGGAGTTCGGACGGGCCGCCGCACCGTCCGGCGGCCCGTCCGAACGAGGCTGGGGAGGACTGAGGCCGGCGGTTGTCCGGATCGGTAGTCGACGCGATCGATCTCCCTCAGTATATACCCCAAAACCCGGATCACCTACCGAAGTGTCCACCCATCAGGGAACGGTACTTTGAGCGGATTCGAACCACGGTCGCTCCCGTTCGCTCGCGCCGCTCGCTCACCTCTCGCTCACCTCTCGCTCCCTGATTCGAACCGCCGCTCACGTACATTTCTGTGACTCACTTCGTTCGTCCCAGAAATGGGCTCGGGCGGATTCGAACCACCCCTGAGAACCTGTTCGCTCCGCTCACAGAACCTCAGTATCGTTCGAATCCTCCGTACGTGCATTCCTGCGGCTCGCGAACATGCTCGCCGCAGGAAGTGGGCTCGGGCGGATTCGAACCACGCCGTCACCTCACTCCGTTCGGTACCGTCTGATTCGAACCGCCGCTCGCGTACATTTCTGTGACTCACTTCGTTCGTCCCAGAAATGGGCTCGGGCGGATTCGAACCACCGACCTCAGCCTTGTAAAGGCCGCGTCATAACCAACTAGACCACGAGCCCTCACCCACCCTGACCCACCGCGAGCGAAAAAGGGTTTCCTTCCGCGCCGCCAACGGGGATCGTGAACCGCCGCCACGCAACGTTCCTCGCGCTCGCCATCGCCCTCCTCATCGCGATCGCGCTGGTGTCGAACCCCGGACTGCTTATCACTGGCTACGACACCACGACCGTCGAGGCGGTCGACGGCGAGACCGACGAACCGCTCACGACCGCCGACGTACGCATCGCGGACACCCAGTTGAAGCGGTACGTGGGACTCTCGGACACCGACGAACTCGGCCCCGACGAGGGGATGCTCTTCGTCCACGACGAACCCGGCGAGTACGGCTACGTCATGCGGGATATGGCCTTCGCCATCGACATCATCTTCATCGACCCCGACGGCACGGTGACGACGATCCACGAGGCCGAACCCGAATCCCGCCCGCTCACGGTCTATGAAGGGCCGGGCCAGTACGTACTTGAGGTCCCGATGGGCTGGAGCGAGGCCAACGACGTAACCGAGGGCGACCGGATCGAGTTCGAGCTCCCGTGAGCGTCGGTCACCACGTTCGAGGAACGACCTGCTATCGTTGACGAAACCCTTTCGTCGCTCCCGGGTTTCTCCCCGAACATGAGCGGACTCCTCCGCCGCGTCAGCTGGAACCTGCGCCGACGCTGGCGGCGCGTCTTCGCGCTCCTCGTGATCGGCGCTGGCGTCCTCGCGCCCTTCATTACCGGCCTCTGGTGGACCCTTCCGCTCGTCTGGTTCCTCGGGCTGTTCATCCTCCTGCCGTTGGCCCACACGCTCGCGAAGCCGGTCCCCGAACGCGACGAGGAACGACCGGGGGCCCGAACGGGCGACCCCGCGCTCGACGCCCTCAGGGAGCGATACGCACGCGACGAGATCGACGAGGAGACCTTTGAGCGCAAACTCGAACGGCTCCTCGAGACCGAGGACGCCACGCCCGCCGAGCATGACGACACCGTCACCGACCGGGTCCGCGAGAACGTCCGTCGCGAGGTCGAACGGATCCGGGAGTGATCGGTCAGCGCCGATGACCGGTCGATGTCCGCGATGGGGCGGGGGGTTCCCCCCGCACGTCGTCCGGCGGTTCCCCGGACCGACCGATTCTTGAGCGCGGAACGCGGAAGGAAGGGTAATGGATGGACCGCTGTGGATAGACACACACGCGCCTGAACTCGAGGAGATCCGGCAGTCCGCGGCCCGTGATCGGCTCTCGCGGGCGGTCGCGGAGCCGATGAATCTCGTCGTTCAGGGGCCGGCGGGCGTCGGCAAGACCGCCGCGACGCGGGCGCTCGCTCGGGCCGCACACGACGACCCGGACGCCGACCTGATCGAGATCAACGTCGCCGACTTCTTCGATCGAAGCAAAAAGGAGATCCGAAACGACCCCCGATTCGAGGCGTTCCTGCAGGGACAGACGGCGTTCTCGAAGCAGTATCGCCGCGGCACGGACAAGCGCAACCAGTACAAACGCGACCTCTCGAAGGCCGACATGGTCGCACACATCCTCAAAGAGTATGCCTCCTACGCCCCCGCGAGCGGGACGTACAAGACGATCGTGTTGGACAACGCGGAGGCGATCCGCGAGGACTTCCAGCAGACGCTTCGGCGCGTGATGGAACAACACCACCGGACGACCCAGTTCGTCTTCACTACCCGTCAGCCCTCGAAGCTCATCGCGCCGATCCGCTCGCGGTGTTTTCCGGTCCAGCTCCGGGCCCCGACGACGGACGAGACGATGGACGTCCTGAAGACGATCTGTGAGCGCGAGGACGTGCCGTACGAGGCCGACGGGCTGGAGTTCGTCGCGAGCGCGGCCGGCGGCGACCTCCGTCGGGCGATCCTCTCCGCACAGGCGACGGCGACCGAGGCCGAGGAGATCACGATGACCGCGGCCTACGAGACCCTCGGCGAGGTCGGCGACGATGACGAGATCCGTGAGGCGTTGGCGGCCGCCCGTGAGGGCGATTTAAAAGGGGCGAGGAAGACGCTTGACGACCTCCTCTCGGAGGGCTATGACGGGCCGGACCTCCTCGTGGAGACGCTTCGGGTCGCCCGTGCCGGCGCGGCGTACAGCGGCGACGACC
Organism: Halorubrum sp.; assembly: GCA_003554605.1. Taxonomy (GTDB): domain Archaea; phylum Halobacteriota; class Halobacteria; order Halobacteriales; family Haloferacaceae; genus Halorubrum. Next base: position 8,924 of record PWGU01000145.1, on the reverse strand, counting down.
TCGCCCGCCTCCACGCGCTCGCCGGCGAGGCCGACATGGACCTCTCGGTGGGCTTGGACGATCGACTCCACCTCACGCATCTGCTCGCGGCGTGGGCGGCCGGCCGCACCGAACTCCAAGCGCCGTTTCACGACCCCGTGGAGGCCTGATCATGGGTCGAAACCCGCCGCTTGCGCGCGTGCTTCCGTTCCCGGTCGTCGACGAGGCGTGGCGGCTCGCGCTCGTTACCGGGCTCGCGGCGGCCGTGTCCCTCCCGCTCGTCCCGCCGGTCGGGGTGGCGCTCGTCGCGCTCACGCTCGTGATCTTGTGGTTCCACCGTGATCCGGACCGAACCCCACCCGATACCGGGGTTCTCTCGCCCGCCGACGGGACCGTCTCAGTCGTCCGTGACGAGGGCGAGCGGCTCCGCGTCGGGGTGTTCATGAACGTGACCGACGTGCACGTCAACCGCGCGCCGCTTCCCGGGACGGTCCGGGAGGTTCGTCACCGGCCCGGGGCGAACAGGCCCGCCTTCTCGAAGGAGTCCGAGCGCAACGAGCAGGTCGCCATCGACTGTGACGAGTACGAACTGTTGATCATCGCCGGATGGTTCGCCCGCCGGATCCACCCCGCGGTCGAGCCCGGCGACGTCCTCGATCGTGGCGAACGCGTGGGACACGTCTCGTTCGGGTCGCGCGCGGACGTGGTGTTGCCGGCGGACGTCGACCGCGCGGACCTGCTCGTCGAGGAGGGGGACTCGGTTCGTGCGGGCGAGACGATCATCGCGGAGCGAGCCGACTGAGTCGTCCCCATCGACCGACTCACGAGGCGGGGGAGTAGAATTATGGGACGCTCCTTCGATGATCGGGCTGTATGACCGACAAAACCGTCCACGAGTCGACTCGATCACGAAGCAGGCAGGCCATCGCGACCTATTTCCGGCGGATCTCCGACGCGCTGCGTCGTGGCGAGCCCGTCCCGGCCGACGAGGAGGGGACGGTGACCGTCGACCCCGCCGCCGAACCCGAATTGGGCGTCGAGATCGAACGCACCGACGACGGTGGCGTGAGCATGGCCGTCGAGATGGAGTGGCCCGAGGAGGAGGGTGGCGAGATCGACACCGAGGCCGTGACGAGCAAGGCGACCTTCGAGGTGTACGAGGACGCCGAGGGGAAGTGGCGCTGGCGACTCGTCCACCGGAACGGCAACATCATCGCCGACGGCAGCGAGGGCTACGCCTCGAAACAGAAGGCGAACCAGGGGCTCGAAAGCGTGAAACAGAACGCCCCGGGCGCACACGTCATCGACGAGTCGAAAGACGAGGAGGCCCCCGAAGAGGGCGGCAGCGACGCCACCTTCGAGCTGTTCGAGGACGCCGAAGGGAAGTGGCGCTGGCGGCTCGTCCACGATAACGGGAACATCATCGGTGACGGCAGCCAGGGCTACGCCTCGAAACAGAAGGCCAAACAGGGGCTCAACAGCGTGAAGACGAACGCGCCGGGTGCGCCAGTCGAGGACGTCGAGGAATAGCGCAGCGTCGGTCGGCACCTCGTTCTCCCCGCTTCTGTCACCCACCGGTTAGCACCGATCGGACCGCTTATTCACCGTCCCCCTCTATTCATCTCCGACATGGACGCGCTCCACGCCCGGTACCCGTTCTTCGAGGCCGCCCGCGATGCGGTCGCGGAGGCGTCGGTGTCGCTGCCGGCGTTGGTTGCGGCAGATGCGCCGGCGGTCGAGCGGGCCCGTGAGCGCGTTGAGCGGGCGCTTTTGGAGGGAACGGTGGAGTCCGAATCGGGCCCGTTCGAGGCCGACGGTGCCGGATCGGCGTACGACGTTCGTGCCGAGTTGCTCTCGTATCCGATCGCGCGGATCCTCGTCTCACTGCTCGATTCAGAGGCGGCCATCGAGAAGTACGCCGCCGCGGAGGCGGCAACCGCGGTCGACCGGTTTCGGGCGGATTTCACGGCCGAGGACGGTCTTCGATCGGTGTCGACGCCGACGGTCGACCTCGACGACGTTCTCGCCGAGTTCGACCTGAGCGGCGCGGTTCGGTCCGCAAAGGCGGGGCCGGCGGGGACCGCGGGCCGGTCGACCGCTTCCGGCCGAATGTCCACCGGCGGCGACCCGGAACGGGATCGCTATCGGATGGCCGTGGGGGCGTATCTCCGGCTCACCTCGCCGTCGTGGGGGCCGACGTGGCGGCTCGTCAACCGCGAGCTGTCGGACGGTACGGTGCCGCTCTCGGGCGAGGAGCTGCTTTCGGCCATTTCGGTCGCCGTCGAGGAGCGCGTCCGCGAGGGGTTGCCCTTCGAGTTGGAGGCGGGCGAGGGGATCGCCGCCGACCTCGAATCAGGCGTCGCGGACCTCAAGCGGTTGCTCTCCGAGCGGAGCTACACCGGCCCGATCGACGTCGTCGCCCCCGAGCTGTTCCCCCCGTGTATGACCAACCTGATCGAGAAGGCCGATCGCGACGTCGACCTCACGGAGCCGGAGAGCTTCGCGCTCATGGCGTTTCTCGTCGGGATCGGCATGACGCCCGACGAGGTCGTCGCGTTCTGTGCGGACACGAGCCTCGACGTCGAGGGGATCCGGTATCAGACCGAGTATCTCCGTGATGACCGTGGAACCCAGTACCCGCCACCGACGTGTGAGACGCTTTCGAACTACGGGATCTGCCACAACGAGGAGAACCATATGCAGGTCGCCGCCGACCCGCTCACCTACTATGAAAAGCGGGTCGCGGAGGCCGACGACGTCACCGACTGGCGCGAGGAACACGACGTGGGTGAGTCAGGGCGCGGGGAGGAGGGCGCGGCGGGTCACGCCGACACACCGGAAGCGACGGACGCGACCGAGTGAGCGGCGGCCGTCACTGACGGGGTGTGGTTATTCGTCGCCGTCGTCGGCGGCGTTCACCTTTATCAAGTAAGCCCCGACGAGCGCCATCAACAGGACGAACCCGGTGAGCAGCCCGAGCAGCGCGAGCGCGCCCTCCTCCGGCAGCCCGTCCGGTTCGCCGTAGGTCATCCCGAGCGCGACGAGCCCGATGATAAATACGGCGGCCGCCAGCATCGAGACGGTGATCTGCCGACGGAGCTCCGCGTCGATTTCCATACGGCGGGTTCCCGTCGCCGCATAAAAAGGGCTTCGAAGGGGGCCCGTCGCCGCCGGGGGAGAACTCACTTGCCGGCCGAATACGTCCGAAACCGGCCGTTTTACCCGGATCCTTAATCGCGTCCGGCGCTTCAGTGTAGATAAGGGGGTATCCCCGTGACCACCCATGACGCACGCACGAAACCCACCCGCGTCATCCGCTCCACCCGGCCCGTTCGCGGAGGACGGCCACGGTGTCCACCACGACGCCGACCACGAAGACGGCCGTGCTCGCCGCGCCCGCACGGAGCCGATGACCGTTCGCCCGCTCCGTGACCGACGCTACGCCGTCGAGACGGCCGGCGGCGTTTACGTCGTCGCTCTCGGTTCCGGAACCTGTACCTGTCCCGACCACGCGATCCGCGGATCGCGGTGTAAACACCTCCGACGGGTCGCCATCGAGGTGACCGCCGGAACGGTTCCCGCGCCACACGAACGGGTCGGCGTCTGTGCCATCTGTGGCGAGGGGGCGTTCGTGCCCTTTGCGGCGACTGGACCGCAGCTCTGTGCCCGCCACGGCTTCGAGCCCGGCGAGGCGGTCACCGACCGCGAGACCGGGAAACGACTGCTCGTCGTGTCGGTCACTGCCCACCGGGCGGACTCCTATCGGACCGAGGAGGACCGAACGATCGCCGATTATCCCACGAACGACGACTACGGCGCACACGAGCCCGTCATCGAGGTCGTCTACCTCGACTCGCTTCGACCGGACCCGGAGCCGGCCGACGCGAAACGGTACGGCTTCCCGGCCTCGCGGCTGGTCCGTGAACGGTCCTGATCACCCGCTTATCTCCGCTTGCTCCCCTGCTGATCCCCGGTGCTCCCCGCTTATCTCCGCTTGATCTCTATCGATGACCCGACCGACGTGGCGGCTCTCAGCGGCGGTACGATCCCCGTCCGCCCGCGAGCCGTGGTCGACCGCCCCGGTCGACCGCCTTCAACGCCTCCCGCGGAAGCGGGACGTCGCCGTGGCGAAGCGTGCCGAGAACCGTGGTTCGGTCGTCCTCAAGCGCGACTCGGAGTGTCGGTGCGAGGGTGCCGCCGAACCGCCTGAACTGCTCGGATTCGGGGAGTTCGGCGATGCCGTCGAGGGTCGCGCCGACGTAGTCATAGTAGTTGAAAAAGCTCACGACGAGCAGTTCGTCGCCGTGGTCGTAGGCGGTCCACGAGTAGGACTGAAACGGCGCGTTCGCCGGGTTCGTCGCGACCATGCCGTGGCCGTTGAGCGGCCGGTATTCGCCGCGGAGGCCGTCGGCGACGAAGCCGTAGAGCGCGTCATATCCATCGATCCCGGGCGCGAAGGTGTGCTGGTGACTGGAGATGAAGAGGTAGTACTGGCCGTCACGGACGACGAGGTGGGGTCGTTCGAGCTCCTGGTTGACACAGACGGCGTCCAAAAGGGGCGGTTCGAGCTCCCAGGTCATCGGGTCGCCGGTCGGCGATCGGGCGATCCCGACGCTCCCGTTAAACTCGGCGGCGGGGTCATCCTCGCAGGGGTTGCTCCCCTCCGGAACCGGGGTGTTGGCCTCGAAAACGAGATACGTCTCGCCGTCGGCGGGGTCCTCGAAGAACCACGGATCCCGGAAGGTGTAGGTCATCCCACGCGACTGGTCCTCCCGTTCGTACAGGTCGCCGTCGGGTTCGAGGAGGATCCGGTGATCCCACTCGCCTTCGATCCGGAGGTCGCCGTCGGAGACGATGACCTCGCCGCCGGTCGCGCCCGCGATCCGCTGGGTGTATGTCAGCTCCTCCTCGCCACGAACGCCGGATGCGGTATAAAAGGCGCAGACGAAGCCGTCCTCGTACATCGCGGAACCGGCCCACTGGCGCGAGCCGAGGGCGTCCCCGTCGAAGAGCGGTCCGCCGTGGGTCCACGACCGGCCGTCTGTCGAGTGGAAGTAGTGTATCGTGGCGACGTCGTGGCGCTTGCCCGGAAGCAGGTCGTCCGCCGTTGTCAACGCGAGGATCACGCGGCGACCGTCGATCTCCGCGAGCGATCCATCGCGGTTTCGAAGCGGCCAGGTGTCCCAGACGTGGAGCCCGTCGAAGGCATCCGTCTCCGGCGGGTAGATCACCGGCGAGACGGTCCGATCGGTTCGTTCGAGCCGTTCGGCCGCCTCGCGAGTCCACGTGGAGCGCCCGTCCGACCGAACGGGTACCTCCGATATGTCGGTCATATCGGCCGTTCACGTGACCGCGGCAAAACGATTACTACACCCGCTGCATCCGATCGAAACCGTCCCGACCGCTTTTATGCGAGGTCGGCCGATCCGGAAGTGCCTAACCCCGTCCGACGCAGGGGTGAGTATGACCAAGATCCATCCGGACCAGCGCGTCGCGGTGTTGACCGACTCACAGAACCTCTATCACTCCTCACAGAGCGTCTACTCGCGGAAAATAAACTACACCGCGTTGCTTGAGGAGGCGGTCCGCGACCGCGCGCTCGTCCGGGCGCTCGCGTACGTCATCCGCGCCGACTCACCCGACGAGGAACGCTTCTTCGAGGCGCTTCGTGACATCGGCTTCGAGACGCGCATCAAGGAGATCAAAACGTTCGCGGACGGCACGAAGAAGGCCGACTGGGACGTGGGAATGAGCCTCGATGCGATCACGCTCGCGAGCCACGTCGACGCCGTCGTCCTCTGTACCGGCGACGGCGACTTCGCGCGGCTCTGTTCACACCTTCGGCACGAGGGTGTCCGCGTCGAGGTGATGGCGTTCGGCAACTCCGCGGCCGAGGAACTGATCGAGGCGGCCGACGAGTTCATCGACCTCTCGGAGGACGAGGACACCTTCCTGTTATAGGCGGCCCCTTCGGGTTCAGGGTGCCGCCGTCCCCGTCGAGCGCGGACGTTCCGTATTTAAGTACGCCCCCGTCCAGTCTTCGGTATGACTCCGGATCCGCTCGACGTCGACCCCGAACGCTTCGACGCGATCGTGGGGTCGCTTGCGCTCCCGTTCGTGTTCGTCATGGCGCTCGCGCTCGCGCTCGGCCGGTTCTTCGGGGAGATCGTACTCGGTGCGCTCTTTGGCCTCCTCTGTTTCGCCGTGATCGCGATCCTGCGGGTGCGGCTCCTCCCTGTCGAGACGGAGTGAGACGGTTCGGACGCTCCCTTGGATACGGGGTGAGACGGTTCGGACGCTTCACGGCCTTTCATTCGGCGCGGCCGTGTCGCAACCGCTTTGCGCCTCCCTCGAAAACGACGGGTATGCGCGACGAGGAGACGCTTGCCGACCTCCGTGTCGGTGCCGACTATCAGTTCGGATCGGGCGCCGGGGTGGCGCTTTTTCCCCCGGGGACGCCCATCACGATCCGCCGGTCGAGCGGCGGCCGTCCCCGACAGATCATCGACGGCAACGTGGACGATACCCCCGGCAGCGCCGAGGGCGACCGGATCGTCTCCTACGCCACCGACGGCCGGTTCACCCTGGGCGAACTGGGCGGCAGACGCATTCGTGCGGCCTTCGACCCGCCGAGACATCGGGTCGCCGTCGGCGACGAGAGCGAGCCGTTCATCCGGGAGGGGCGGAACGCGTTCGCGAAGTTCGTCGTCGACGCCGACGAGGGGATCCGTCCGGGCGACGAGGTCCTCGTCGTCGACGACGATGACGACCTCCTCGGCGTGGGGAGAGCGGAGCTGTCGGGCGCGGAGCTGGCCGCGTTCGACTCGGGCGTGGCCGTGAAGGTGCGCGTGGGCGTCTCCGATGCGTGAGGGCGACGCCGACGTATGGCCTGGATACGGATCGCCCGATGGCGGCGTTCTCCGGTATCCATGAGTACATCATCGCCGCGGTCGAACCGTGTGGCATGGTACCTGGTGTGAGCGACCACCCGGGACGAGGATCGCTCGGGGGACCGGCGTGAACTGGCAGTACCGCCATACGGTGTTGTTGGCGTGCCTGCTCGCGTTCTTCGTCACCTACTTCGCCAGATTGGCGATCAGCCCGGTCGTCCCCTTCATCACCGAGGATTTCACGGTCTCGAACACCGCGATCGGCGTCGCGCTCTCGGGGATGTGGCTGGCGTACGGGATCTCACAGTTCCCCAGTGGGATCCTCGCGGACCGCTACGGCGAGCGGCGGATCATCCTGATCGCCGTCGGCGGCACGACCGCGATGAGCCTGTTGCTTGCGTTCGCGCCCACCTACGGGTCGTTTCTGCTCGTCGCGGTCCTTTTGGGTCTCGTCGCGGGCCTGCACTACGCGGTGGCGACGACGCTGCTTTCGCGCACCTTCGAGAACATCGGCACAGCGATCGGCTTTCACTCCGTCGGCGGGCCGCTCGCCGGGTTGATCGCGCCGGTCGCGGCGGCGTGGGTCGGCGTCCGCTATGGCTGGCGGCCGGCGGTCGCGCTCGCGGCCGTCGTCGGCGTCCCGATCTTCGTCTACTTCGCGTGGCGGGTGCGCCCCACCGAACCCCGTCGACCCGATCAACCGATGCGTGACCGGCTCCGACTCGGTCCGCTCGTCGAGATGCTCTCGCGGCCCGCGATCATCCTCCCGCTCATCATCGCGGTGGTGGGCACCTACGTCGTGCAGGGCGTGATGTCGTTTCTCCCGACGTTCCTCGTCGACTTTCACGGCTATTCGGCCGGCTTCGCGGGCGCGGTCTTTTCGGCCTTCTTCATCACCCGCGCGGTCGCACAGATCGGCCTCGGGCGGCTCTCGGATCGGTTCGGTCGCGATGCCGCCATCGGCGGTGCGATGGCCTGTGGCGCGCTCGGGCTGGCCGCGACGGTTACCCTTCCGACCGGCCCGGGCGTCCTCGCGGGCGTCCTGTTGGCCGGCGTGGGGTCGAGTTTCTTCTCGGCTATCGACCCGCGGTTCATGGACGCGCTCGGTGACGCCGAGCGCGGGGCGGGGTTCGGATTGGTGCGCACCGTCTACGCGGTCCTTGGCTCCGCGGGGTCCGTCGGCGTCGGGCTCACGGCCGACCTGTTCGGCTGGGGCGTTTCGTTCGCCCTCCTCGGCGGGCTCTTCGGCGTCGCCTTCTTTGTGCTCGCGGGGAACGCCGCGCTACGGACCGGCTACTGAGCGATCGTTTGCCCGGTTTGTTTATAACCGATGATGCGGGGCCGTCGCGGCCACTTATAAAAAGCGATGAAGATCCGGTGCCGTCGGTGGAGCGGCGAGGGAGGGGAGGGGGCCGACCATCGCCTTCGCACCGCACCCGCGCCGCCGCACTGTCGCTGTTGCACCCTCGCCGCCGCACTCGCACTGTTGCACTCGCGCCGCCACATCCGCACCCACACTGCAGCCTCACACCTCCCCAGCCTCGCCACGGATGGCGTTGCCGCCAGCCGTGGGCTCCCTCGTGCTCGGTGTCGCGCCCTTCGGGCGCTCACCGGAGCGCGCCGACCGCCGTGGAGGGTTTATAAATGACCTCGTCACCCGGTCGGTGAGGTATATAAATGGACGATCGCGTTCGGGATCGCTCGCTACGTCCCTTCTATCGATCGCAACCGAGCCGGAACATCCCGCTTATTGGGGATTTCGACGGTGCGACGAACGTCACCCACTCATCTATTCATCTACTCATCTACCCATTACACGAAGGGCCCCAACCCGACCGCCTCGATGAGCGGGACGCCGGCGAGAAGCGATCCGATCAGGTAGCCGCCGATCGCGCCGCCGTTTAAAAGCGGCAGCCCGGCATGTGCTCGACCCTTCATCACCCAACTCATCAGGACGAGCAGCCCCGCGACCACTCCGACCATCGCGAGCAACGCGGGGAGGTTGAGCCCGATGACCGGCACCGAGAGGGCGGGTGCGGGCGAGAAGGTGGCCGC
>PWGU01000002.1 GCA_003554605.1 Halorubrum sp. | reverse complement strand
TGGGGATTCCCGCCGAGGTCGTGTCGGCACCCTGGTGGGGGTGCCGCCGAAACCATAAGACACGAAACCCTGCGGCGCGTCCACGAGTGTATGGGAAATTATTTGGTCGCGATGGAGGCCGCCTGGTTGGTCCGCGATGTCGAACAGACCGACGACGCGATCGGCGTCGCGGTCAGCGAAGCCGGAAAGCGACTGAACGAGATGAACAAGCAGTACGTCGACGTCGAACCGGGCGTCACCGGCTGTCCGGCCTGCGGTGAGCCGTTTGATGCGGCGTTTCTCGCCGCGAACACCGCGCTCGTCGGACTCCTCCTTGAGATCGAGATCTTCAACGCAGATGGCGAGAACCACGCGGAACGGATCGCCAAAAGCGAAGTCGGCGGCGCGCTCCGGGACGTCCCCCTCGAAGTCATCGAGATAATCGAAACCGAAGCCGACGACGAGGACGAGTAACGCCGTTTTTTGTCGGTCACGGGTCGTCCACCCAACCGATTGGCTCGCTGGCGAGGTCGGCCGCCGCCGAAACCTTTTCTAATAACCTTTGGTAATGAAGCCCTATGGAACTACCCACGCCCCAGGATCTCCGTGAGCGGCGAACGACGCTGGAGTTGACACAGAGCGAACTCGCGGACGCAGCGGGCGTCTCACAGCCGCTCATCGCTCGGATCGAAGGCGGCGACGTCGACCCCCGACTTTCCACGCTCCGGCGGATCGTCAACGCGTTGGAGGAGGCGGCGGGCGAGGTGGTCAGGGCGACCGATCTGATGAACCGAACGGTGATCAGCGTCGCGCCCGACGACTCCGTCCGAGCCGCCGTTGACCGAATGGAAGCCGAGGCGTACTCACAGCTCCCGGTCCTCCAAAACGGCATCCCGGTCGGGTCGATAAGCCAAGGGGACGTCATCCACGCCGGCGAGAACGTCGGCACACTCCCGGTAAGCGAGGTGATGAGCGAGTCATTTCCCACGGTCGCGACGGACGCGACGGTCGATGAGATCCGCAACCTGTTGGACCACTATAAGGCCGTGATGGTCACCGAAGGTGGCGAGACGGTGGGGATCATCACCGAGGCCGACATCGCCGCACACCTCTCGTAAGTACACGAGCAACGACGGGCGACGGCCGTCATCTTTTTATATACAATGGCGCGGCCATCCCTCCTGTGACCTAAACGCGGCCCACGACGGTCGAGGCGGGAGCGCGGCGCACCGTCGTGGAAACGAGGAGCGCTGCCTGTTCGCCAGATGCTTTCACGCCGGCGTCAAAGGACCGATTCGGTTCAGCCGCTCACAGCTCCAGTCCGCGGATCGAGACGACATCACCCTCCTCGACGTGGCCGATCACCCGTCCATCGGTCGCCGCCGCCAGCGCGGCTGCGTCGTCAGCGTCAAGCGCCGCAACGAAGCCCGTCCCCATGTTGAACGTCCGGTGCATCTCCTCTTCGGAGACGTTTCCGACCTCCGCGATGAACTCGAAGACCGGCTGGACGTCGTGTGGATCATCGATCACGTATCGGTTCGAGCCCAGCCGTTCGAGGTTGCCCCACCCGCCGCCGGTGATGTGGGCAGCCCCGCGGACGCCGTGTTCGCGCATCGGATCGAGCAGGTCGGTGTAGATGCGGGTCGGCTCCAAAAGCGCCTCTCCGAGCGTCGCATATCCCTCGAACGGCGCGGGATCCGTATAGCCGCCGGCTCGTGTGATCGCCTCACGCGCGAGCGTCAACCCGTTTGAGTGAATGCCCGAGGAGCGCCAGCCGACGAGCGCGTCGCCCGGCCGGGCGACCGCCTCGAAGACCGCGTCCTTGGCCGCGAGGCCCGCACAGGTTCCGGCGAGATCGAGCCCGCGGACCACCTCCGGCATCACCGCGGTCTCGCCACCGACGAGTTCGACGTTCGCCAACTCGGCCCCACGGGCGAGTCCCTCGCCGACCTGCTCTGCGAACCGCTCGTCGGGCTCGTCGATCGCGAGATAGTCGACGAACGCGACCGGTCGAACGCCGGCGGCGACGAGGTCGTTGACGTTCATCGCCATGCAGTCGATCCCGACGGTGGAGTAGTCCTCCAACGCCTCGGCGACGAGAAGCTTCGTGCCGACGCCGTCGGTCGCGAGCGCGAGGTATCGGTCGCCGATGTCGAGGAGGCCGGCGTAGTCGCCCTCACCGTCGCCGGCCGCATCGATCAACGCCGCGGTCGCCGCCTCGCTCGCGTCGATGTCGACGCCCGCGGCAGCGTAGGTGAGCTCCTCGTCGTCGCCGTCGCCCTGAGTCATATCTCACGAGGGACGCCCGCAGGGCAAAAATACACCGTTCCGGCCGGGCCCGGCAGATCAGAACGGCCCGCCGAAGCCGAACCCGAACAGGAAGACGAGCGTGAACGCGACCACCGCGCTGGGGATGAAGGTCAACGCCCAGATCGGCTTGCTCCAGCCGATCACCGTTTTCCCGTCGAGTGGGCCGTACGGGATCAGGTTGAACGCGGCGAGAAAGAGGTTGATCGCGATCCCGCGTTCGCCGACGAGCACCACGATCGGGCTCCCGATCAGGAGGCCGATGACGAACACCGGCACGAAGACGACCGTCAACACGAGGTTGACGACGGGACCCGCGATCGCGATGTGGCCATGTTCCCGTTCGGTGAGTCGACCGCGGTGATGAACCGCACCGGGTGCGGCGAAGATAAAGCCCAACAGGGCGCTCATCACCGCGAGGAACAACATCCCATTGTCGGCTCTGAACTCCGCGATCTGATCGTAATGAACTGCGACGACCTTGTGTGCGACTTCATGCAGGAGAAACGCGATCCCGGCCGTGACCAGACTGACCGCGAGCGGTAACACGAGCCCGGCCGCCAGGAGTCGATCAAACCCGGCCGTGCCACCGACGAAGAACAACATGAACGCGACGCCGAGTGCGGCCCATGCGACGAGGAGGTCCTTGAGTTCGGTCCCGCTGAAATAGAGGCCGGCGATGCGCCGGCCGCGAACGAGGCCAGTCATGTTTGGAGCGTGGTCACCAGCCCACGAATGAGGTCCGCGCTGTTCCGGGCGCCCTGTATCATCAGCTGTGAGACCTCGTCGACGCCGCCGATCTCCGCGCCGAACATCGCCGGGATGACGTATATCGCGAAGAGGAAGCTCGCGACCATGCTCCCGAGGTTCGTCATCGCGACGACGACGATGAGCTTGAACAGGGGAACCTCAAGCATCGCGGAGACGAGCTCGCCCGGCCCCTTGGTCTCATCGGAGAGGAGCTCGTTGAGCGTCCCGATGTCCCCGACGTTCACCGTGAGCTTTCGCAGTTCCACGTAGCCGGCGAACCACCCCGGTGCCAACATCGGGTTGATCGAGGTCATCCACGCGACGGCGCCGCCGACGCTTGCGGACGACCACCGTGCGCCCGCGACCTTCGCGAACGTGAACGCGAAGAAGGCGTTGATCAGGAACCACGCGCCGAACAGCCGGAGCAGGAAGCCGTCACGGACCCCCGCCATCGCGAGCAGGATGAAAAACGTCACGAACGCGATCAGGATCAGATAGCCGATCGCCTTCAGCCAGGGGAAGCGGCGGCCCCTTTCACGGCCGGTGAGGTCGGCGACCGGCGGGAGCGTTTCGGGGCTCGCGAGGTATCGCTCGATACCGGCTCGGTGGCCCGCGCCGACGACCGCCACGACGTCGTAGCCGGCGTTTTTTAGTGCGACGAGCCGATGCGCGATGAACGCGTCCCGCTCGTCGATGAGTGCCTCCGCGCCGCCCGGGGAGAACTGCCGGAACTCCTCCATCATCATGGTGACGACGTCGGCGTCGGTGAGTTGATCCATATCGAGGTCCTCGATACCGCCGTACTCGCCGGGCTCTCGGCTCCCGAAGAGGCCGATCACCCCCGCGGCCGCCAACCCGGCGATGAGGCCGAGGCCGATCCCGAGCCCCAAGCTTCCGATCGCGCGAACGGTGAACCCGCCGAGATACGTCGCCACGACGCCGTCCGCGATACCCGTTACGGCGACCGCGAGGCCCCCTCCGAGGCCGAGGCCGGCGGCCGCATAGAGGCGGCCGTCCGGCGACAACCCGGCCTTGCCGACCGTATCGACCACGAGTGCGACGACGATGGCGGTCAGCACGCCGGCGGTCACGCTCGTCAGGAGCGCCTCCGAGACCCCGAGTGAGCCCCCGAAGAGACCGATCGCCGGGCCGAGGAAGATGCCGACGAACAGTCCGGCAACGATCCCGACGACCCTGGAGTCCGTGATCCCGAACGCCAACCCGCCGACCATCCGGAGCTTCTCGGTTATCGTCATCCGCGCCCAGAACCGCTGGATCGTGGTCTGGATGTCGCGATCGACGAGCGCGGTGTCGATCCCGAGTCCCTCGGCGACGTCGATCGCCGCCTGCATATCCGCACCCGGCTCGATATCGAAGCGCTCGCCGAGTTGGGTTTGGACGTACGATAACATCCAGTAGGCGAGGAACTGAAAGACGGTGTTCCCTTTCAGGAGGTCACTCGCGTCGAGATCGTCGGGCGTTTCGCCCTGCATCTGCCGATAACGCCCCTCGTCGAGCTCGACGGCGACCACGTCGGGCCGTTCGCGGGTGATCGTCTCTTCGACCTCCTCGACGGACCGTTCGGAGACGTGTGCCGTCCCGACGACTGTCACCGTCCCCGGCTCGCGGTCGACGGGGGATCCATCGTCGCCGGGTGGATCCCTTACCGTCGGTTCGTCCGCGTTTCCGGCCGTCCCTGTCATTACCCATCCGTACTGTTCGACCGCGTTTAGGGTTTGTGAGTCCGACCAGCTAGCACATCGCCCGGTGGGGTGTCCGCAGGCTTCGGCGGCCGGTTACGGGGGACAGGTATTCATGTCGCGGCGTCGATGATCCGTCCATGGAACACGAAGCGGAGGTCGTCGGTGTGGGAGCCGGGTCCGCCCCGGGGGGTGATGTCCCGGCCGTCGTCCTCTCCGCGCGCGACGAGTACATCCCGATCTTTGTCAGCGGCGATCAAGCGCGTTCGATCGGGACCGTTTTGGAGGGAGAGCCGTTCGACCGTCCCCTCACCCACGACCTGCTCGTGGAGATGCTTACCGAGTTCGGGGGTGCGATCGACCGCGTGCGGATCGACGACCTCACCGAGGGGACCTTCTACGCGAAGATCGACGCGGAACGGTACGAAAACGGCCGACCGGAACGGTTCGTCTTCGATGCGCGTCCCTCGGACGCCCTCGCGATCGCCGTTCGGGTCGACTGTCCGATCGTCGTCAGCGACGAGGTCATCTCGGAGGCCGGCCGACCCCCGGACTCGATCCGCTTCGGCGACTCAGGTGGCGATCGCTGAGAGCGGGTCGAATCCGTGATCACGGACGGGTGGGTAACACCGTCCGGCGCGTTCAAGTCGCCGGCAGCCAGGATATATTAACATGGCCACGACCGCCACGCTCGCGGAGTCCTACACCGAGATGACTGAGCTGTTGTTTCCGAACGAGACGAACAACCTCGGACGGGCGTTGGGTGGAACCGTTCTCCACTGGATGGACATCTGTGGGGCCATCGCCGGGATGCGCTTTGGGAACCGTCAGGTGGTCACCGCCTCGATGGACCACGTCGATTTTATCGGGCCGATCGAGATGGGGGAGGTCGCCGTGATCGAAGGCTACGTCTTCAACACCGGTCGGACGAGCCTCGAGGTCAAAGTCGATGTCCACGCGGAGGACCCGAAAGTCGGCGAGCGACGGCGGACGACCACCTCGTATTTCACGTTCGTCGCGCTCGATGAGGACGGCTCGCCGACGGCCGTCCCCGACGTTCACTGCCCGACGGCCGACGAGGAGGCGCTTAGACGGAAGGCGATCGACGGGCGGCGTGAACAGCTCCGAGACGTCCTCGAACGCTATGATGTCGCCCAGGACGGCCCCTGAGCGGTCGATTTCGGCAAACATTGGATCGATCGCGCCGTGCCGGGTCCGAAGCGCCGGTTGGGGTCCGGCGACGATAGCGCCGAATGACTTATAATCGAATGACACCAACTCACATGGTGCCGGGGTGCCGGTAAACCGGCAATCATTCGGGCTCAGAGGGCCCGAAACGACGGTGCTGCCCGGCCCGTCGTCCGTGGCCGCTTCAGGTCACGTGTCCGTCCGAAGGGACGGAGCCGTCCACCCCCGGTCTGCCCGGACGGGGCGTGGACGTGCAAACCCGCGGGTGGCCGCTTTGCCCGGGCGGCCGCCCCGGACCGACGTTATCCGCTCTGCCCGACGATAACGTCGGATCTCCTTTCAGTGACGGCTTGGCCTGTTGTCGTACCCGCGATCATCGCCGGTCGTCTCACCCGCGTCCCCTCGCTCGGCCCGAGCGGCGGCCCGTCGGTGTGCCCGCTCCACTCGCTCGGCGAGCGCGTCGATGCGGTCCATATGTGCCAAGTGTGAGCCGCAGTCACAGTCGGAAGCGCCGAACCCGTCGACCGGCCCGCTCGGCAATCGCCCGGCGACGGCACACTCGATATCGGCTCCGTAGCTTCTCGTCACGTCGATGATCCGGGTGCTCGGCTGCCCGAGGAGGTAGTCGATGTGCCAGTGGCGGACGTCGTGTTCGCCGTCGGCGATGCGACGGTGGCGGTCGACCCGGGAGAAGCCGCCCGTCCCGAGCGCGCTTCCGGTGTAGGCGTACCCACCGGCTTGGAGATCCACCGCGCCGAGCGCGCCGACCTCCACGGTGGCCGCGGTCGGAAGCTCGATGAGGAGCGTGTAGGTTCCCCCCGCAGCGGGCGGGTCGTCACGGTCGGCGCTCACGGTGTCGGCTCCGGCGGGTCGCTCGCGGCCGCCCGGAGCTCATCGATCCGCCCGCGGGCGTCGTCGGTTAGTGGATACACCTCGTGGTAGTCGTCCGGGTCCCGTCCGCGTCCCGACAGGGTCCCGACTACGTCGGCGATCCGGTCGTAGTTGTCCCGCACGAGGCCGCCAACGATGCCGGGGGTGCCCGCGCGAGTCGCGAGCTCCTCGGCGGCGGCCCGACCGGCATACACCCGTCCCTCACGCGGGTCGACGAGTACCATCGCGAACGGGCGTGCGCCGAACTGCGCGTCCAGGAATGGGCCGACCGGATCGGCCTCCCACGGGACCGCGACGACGCCATCCAGCCGACGGAGCGCGACCGCCGCGATCGAACAGTACGGGCAGTCGCCATCGAAGATCAACACCGGGGCCGTCGTGTCGTCCACCATACTCACAGTACGGTCCGCGTCGGTTTAAGCGGTCGCTCGTCGGCTCGTTTTGAGGCTTGTCCGTACGGCGAACGGAGGCTCCGATCCGCTCAGTGTGAGTGACCGAGCGCGTCCTGCAGCGACTGGCCGAATCGCTCCTCGAAGAGCTCCTCCGCGGTGTCGTTCATCTCGATGAGGTCCTCTGGGACGTCGCCGTGGCCGTGATGGACCATCACGTGTGCCTGCTGTGCCATCGCCTGCAGGATGACGTCGGTGATCACGCGGGTCGACGGCTCGCCCTGTTCGGTGAGGAGATCGACGAGGCCGGCGGGCAGTTCGACGGTGTCCTCGTCGCCATCGGGTCCGGTCACGGTGTAGGTTTCCGTGTTTGCCATACCTGTCCGTCGTGACCCGGACCTAAGAGTTCGGGGGATCGACGCCGAGAACCGATCGTAGGCGACCACCGGGGCCGCCCGGGGGGACTCCGCCCCGCGATCAGTGCATCGACAGCGACGTCGACCGGTCGGAGACGGCCACCGCGACGAGGTAGACCCCGATGGCGATGACGATGATCGACCCGCCCGGCGGGAGGCTCGCGCCGATGGAGACGGCCAGCCCGCCGAGGACGGCCACCTGCCCCACGAGCACCGAGAGGTACAGCGTCTCCCGGAAGCTCCGGGCGACCTGTGAGGCGGCGGCGACGGGGATCACGAGCAGCCCGGCGACGAGGATGACCCCGAGGATCTGCATCGCGCCGACGACCACCGTGGCTGTCATCACGATCAGTAGGGCGTTGTACCGGTCCACGTTCAGCCGGGCGACGCTCGCGGCACGCTCGTCAAAGGTGATAAAGAGGAACTGTTTGTAGTTGTAGATCACCAGCGCGACGACGACGACGGACAGGAGCGCCACGAGGCGCGCGCCGGTCGCCGTGACGATGGCGAGGCTCCCGAAAAGGAAGTCCTCGATGTCGATGGCGATGGAGACGAAATCACGGCTCCAGCTGATGACGAGCGTCCCGACGGCGAAACTCCCGGTGAGTACGATGGCGATCGGCACGTCGCCGTAGCTGTCGGTTCGGTCGGT
>PWGU01000062.1 GCA_003554605.1 Halorubrum sp. | reverse complement strand
CGGCCCCGTATCGCGACGGCGACGGCGGCGACCACCGCGAGGAACCCGCCGAGGAAGGCGGCCGGCTGCACGACGGCACGCTGGGCCACCACCGGCCCGGGCTCACGCTCGACGGTTCGGGTCCAGAGTTCGTAGTCGTCCCCCTCGTGACGCACGATGAGTAGCCCGTCGCCGAGCGTCGGCTCCGTGGGATACGCGAGCGACCCGGCACGCTCGTCGGGGTCCTCAAGAACGAAGGCATCCTCCGGATCCGCGTGGGCACGGTCGAACGCCTCCCGGGCGTCCGCGTCGAGGTCGTCGCGGTCGATCACGTCCGCCTCCCCGTACGTCGGGCTGTCGGGGCCGACCGGCTGGACGGCGTGGGTGTAGACCGGACTCGGCTCGCCGACCGCGACCGGGAGGTACAGCGGGTTCGCCATCAGCGCGAGGCCGACGACGACCAACCCGATTACGAGGACGCGGTCGTTCATACTTGGACGACGATTGCGGGGGCTATGAGCGTTCGGTCGACCACGTCAGTCCCCCCTGGATCACGGGTACGGTATTTATGATCGTGGGGCGATAACATGTCCCATGAACGTACAATTCGATTTCGAGGGCGACGTGGCGGTGATAACCGGGGCATCCGGCGCGTTGGGGAGCGCCGCGGTGGCGACCTTTCGGGAGGCGGGTGCGACCGTCGCCGCGGTGGACGTTCGTCGTCCCGACGAGGACGACGCCCTGCTCGAACTCGACGAGGGAACGACCTTCCACGAGGCGGACCTGACGGACGAAAACGACGTCGTGCGGGTTATCTCGGCGATCGCCGAGGAGCACGGGCGGATCGACCACCTGCTCAACATCGCTGGGACGTGGCGCGGGGGCGATCCGATCGCGGAGACCGACGACGGCCTCTTCGATCTGCTCTTCGACGTAAACCTCAGGACGATGTTCCTCGTGAGCAAACACGCCCTGCCGCATCTCCGTGAGACGGACGGGTCCATCGTCTCCGTCTCCGCACGGTCGTCGTTGGAGGGCGGTCCCGGGGACGGCCTCTATCGGGCGAGCAAGGCCGGCGTGCGGATCCTCACGGAAACCCTCGCCGAGGAAAACGTCGGAGAGGTGCGCGCGAACGCGGTGATGCCGAGCGTGCTCGACACGCCGATGAACCGCGAGATGATGACGCCGAGCGACGACTGGGTCGACCCACGGGAGGTCGCGCGGGTGATGGCGCTGCTTTGTTCGGACGCCGCGAACGTGACGAGCGGCGCGGCGGTCCCGGTGTATGGGGAGGCCTAACCGGTTCGGGGCGGTGAACGCGGAACGGCGTGGTCCGAGGAGCGCCGGGTTTGAGCGAAGAGTACTTTAGCGTTCAATGAGGGAGGTATCATGTGAACTTGGGACATGGGCATTGTTAAGCATACGATCACTAACCGACCGTCGACCGACGCACTCGTCGTTGGATTCGTCGCCGTCGTGGGCGGGGCGTTGCTACTCGATCTTCTCGCGCGGTTCGCCGCGATCGAAATTCCGCTTCTCTGGGGGATCACGTTCGGAGGACAAACGACCCTCGCAAGCTTTGCCAGCCTCCTCTGGAGTGGGATCGTCGTCGGGTTGATCTTCGGACTCGCGGGTATCGGCCTCTCTATGACCTACAGCATCCTCAATTTCGCGAACTTCTCGCACGGGGACCTCCTCACGACCGGCGCGTTCACTGGATGGGGGGCGGCGCTGCTGGTTGCAGGCTGGGGACTCGCCGATGTGGGCTACCTCCTCACGGTCCGTGCCGGGAGCGGACCGGGACCGACCGAGATCGGCGCATCGATCGTGAGCGCGCCGCTCGCGGTGGCTATCGGCGCACTCGTCGCGGCGTCGCTCACGGTCGCCGTCGCGCTCGCTATCGACCGAACGGTATATAAACCGATGCGTGACCGCGGCGGGATCGCGCTGCTCATCGCCTCGATCGGCGTCGCGCTGATCCTCCGATACGTCATTCAGTTCATCTACGGGAGCCGAAATCGCGGGATCACGTCCACGGAGGGCGTCCGACGCGACGTCCTCGGCGTCTCGGTCAACCTCCACGACCTCACGCTCGTTATCATTGCGGTGTCGCTGATGGTCGCGATGCACCTCCTGTTACAGCGGACGAAACTCGGCAAGGCGATGCGCGCGATGGCGGACAACAAGGACCTCGCGCTCGTCACCGGGATCCCCACCGAGCGCGTCGTGCAGGCGACGTGGGTACTCGGTGCCGGATTGGCGGGTATCTCGGGATATCTCTACGTCCTCGAACGGGGCACCGCCGAGTTCAACATCGGCTGGTTCCTCCTGCTTTTCATCTTCGCCGCCGTCATCCTCGGCGGGATCGGGTCTATCTACGGGGCGATCGCCGGCGGCCTCGTTATCGGCCTCGTACATGAGGTCTCGCTCATCTGGATCCCGTCGGACTTCAACGCGGCCGCGGCGTTCGCGATCATGATCCTCGTGTTGTTATACCGTCCCGAGGGGATCTTCGCCGGGGTGTCGACCGCATGACGGGCGAGTCGGGATCGGGACCGGAATCGGGCGGGGATCCGCCCGGGGACGGAAGCATTCGTGCGGTGTTCGCGGATATGTTCGGCCGGATCGAACGCAGCGACGTCCTGATCGTCGCTACGGCGATGGTGGCGGTGTACACCTTGTTCATGATCTTCGTGTTGTTACGGCTCGGGATCACGACGGGAACGCCGAACGCCATCGCCTCCGCGTGGCGCGAGCTCACCTTCCTCTTTGCCGCCTACGCGATGTTGGCGCTGGCGTTGAACCTGCACTGGGGATACACCGGGCTGTTCAACATCGGCGTGGCCGGGTTCATGGCCGTCGGCGTCTACACGATGGCGCTGCTCTCGACGTCACCGGATGCGGTGTCGGGACAGGGCCTCGGGCTGCCGCTGCCGATCGGCGTCATTGGCGGGATGATCGCGGCGGCGCTGGTCGGGCTCGTCGCGGCGGTGCCGGCGCTTCGCGTCCGTGCGGACTACTTCGCCATCGTCACCCTCGGGCTTTCTGAGATCATCCGTCTCAGTTTAAATTCGCGGACGCTCTCGGACTGGACGCGTGATCGGTTCGGCTTTGCGACCGGCGGCGGCAGCGGGATCGACCTCCCCGCTCGACCGACCGATGCGTTGTTCGATACCGCCGCCGGCGAGGCGCTCATCGACCTGTTCGTCGTCCGGATCGGCGGGGAGGAGGTGACGCTCGTCGCCGCGTCGGTGATCCGTCGGTTCACCTGGGCGCTCGTGATGCTCGGGATCATGATCGGCTTCTACTGGCTGTTGCGACGGATCGGGTACTCGCCGTTCGGGCGGGTGTTGAAATCCATTCGCGAGGACGAACTGGTCGCCCAGTCGCTCGGGAAGGACACCCGAATATTCAAGATCAAGGTGTTCATGCTCGGCTGTGCGCTGATGGGACTCGGTGGCATCCTCTGGCAGGGGAGCCAGGGCTTCGTGAGCCCCGACTCCTTCCGTCCGATCGTGACGTTTTACGTGTTCGTCGCGGTCATCATCGGCGGGTCCGGATCGAACACCGGGAGCGTGGTTGGTGCGCTGTTTTTCGTCTCGTTGCTCTTTTTGGCACCGCGGCGGATCGGCGGGATCGTCGACGCCAGGTTGGACCTGATCGACGCGCCCGGAACGTTCGCCGGCGCGGCCGATCCCCTCGTCAGCGTGTTCAACGCCGAGCCGATGTTGGCGTATACGATAGACAACATCTCCGCGCTGCAGTTCATCCTGCTCGGGATCGTATTGATCCTTATTGTGCAGAACCGACCCGACGGCATCATGGGCCATCGGACCGAGACCGCGGCGGCGGTCGATCTGAACCGACCAAACCGGGGTGAGGAGGATGAGTGAACCGGACATTTCGGCGGAGGAAACCGATGGCCGGGCGGCTGCAACTGACGAGGCGAACGTCGAGCCCGAGTCCGCAGGTGCCCCCGCCGACACGCCGCTTCGCGTGGCGAACCTGCGCAAGACCTTCGGGGGCATCGTCGCTGTCGACGATGCGAGCTTCGCCGTCGAGGCGGGCAGCCTGACGGGGCTCATCGGCCCGAACGGCGCGGGCAAATCCACGACGTTCAACTGCATTACCGGGGCACACAAGCCCGATTCGGGGAGAGTCGAGTTCCAGGGCGAACGGATTACCGGGTTACGCCCGGATCAGATCGCGAACCGCGGGCTTGTTCGGACCTTCCAGATCGCTCGATCGTTGGAGGAGATGACCGTGTTGGAAAACCTCATGCTCGCACCGAAGGGGCAGATCGGCGAGACGCTCTGGCGATCCGTCGTTCCGGGTGCCCGAGGGAAGGTCGTCGCCCAGGAGGAGGAGCTTCGAGAGCGCGTGTGGGAGACGCTCGAGTTCTTCGAGATCGACCACTTGGCCGGACAGACCGCGGGGTCGCTTTCCGGCGGCCAGCGGAAACTGTTGGAGATGGCGCGAGCGATGATGACCGAGCCCGACATGCTGCTTCTCGACGAACCGCTCGCGGGCGTGAATCCGACGCTCGAACACAAGCTGCTGGCCCGGATCCACGACCTCCAAGACGAGGGGTACACGTTCCTCCTCGTCGAACACGATATGGACGTGATCATGCAACACTGCGAGCGGGTGATCGTGATGCATCAAGGGTCGGTACTGGCGGAGGGGGAACCGAGCGTGATACGAAACGACGAACGGGTGATCGAGGCCTACCTGGGGGAGGACGTATGAGCGACGACGATTCGACGACCGACGCGACACCGACGGCCGGGGACATCTCGGCGAACACCGACCCGATGGCCTCGGTACCCGATTCCGAGCTGTTACAGGTTCGCGACCTCGACGCCGGGTACGGCGACCTCCAGATCCTCAACGGCATCGACCTCGACGTCGGATCTGGTGAATACGTGACCGTCGTCGGGCCGAACGGGGCCGGCAAATCGACCGTGATGAAGTCGGTCTTCGGGCTGACGACCTACATGGGCGGAACGATCGAACTCAACGGGGAGGCGATCCACGGCCTCGCGCCGGAGCGGATCATCCACGAGGGGATCAGCTACGTCCCACAGAACGAGAACGTCTTCTCGGCGCTCACGGTCCAGGAGAACCTTGAGATGGGGGCGTACATCCTCGATGAGGTCCCGAAGGACCGGCTCGAACACGTCTACGACCGCTTCCCCGTGCTTCGCGAACGAAAGACCCAGAAGGCCGGGTCGATGTCCGGGGGGCAACGCCAGATGGTCGCGCTCGGGCGGGCGCTGATGCTCGATCCGGACCTCCTGCTGCTCGATGAGCCCTCCGCGGGGCTCGCACCGGATTTGGTACAGGAGATGTTCGACCGCATCGACCGGATCAACGACGACGGGACCGCGATCCTGATGGTCGAACAGAACGCGAAGGAGGCGTTACGGCGGTGTGATCGCGGCTACGTCGTGGCGCAGGGGAAAAACGGCTACGTCGACACCGGCGATCGGTTACTCGCCGACGAGGAGGTTCGCCAGCAGTTCCTCGGGGGCTGACCCCGGCGCTCAGAACGCGAAGCCGTCGGCGTCGCCATCGGGTGTGAGCGGGCTCTTCGGGTACGGCGGGGCGGCGTCGGGGTCATTGAAGACGCCGGGGGCGACGTCGTTCGGCGCGTCCGGATAGAACAGCGCCGCGAGCGTCTGGATCTGGCTCCGACCGCAGGCGAGTTCGAACTGACCGCCGCCGTAACAGGTGATAGCCTCCCGTTCGCAGTACGCGAGCGTCTCGAACAGCGACTTCAGGCTCCCGAAGCGCGAGGGCTTGATGTTACACCAGCCGGGCTCGACGGGGAGCGACCGGAGGCTTTCGACCCCGTCGACCGGGTAATCGAACGCGAGTCGGTCCGCCTGTGGTTCCAAAAGCGGCGTCGTCTCAGGCGTGAACGCGGCATCCTC
Source organism: Halorubrum sp. (assembly GCA_003554605.1). Classification (GTDB taxonomy): domain Archaea; phylum Halobacteriota; class Halobacteria; order Halobacteriales; family Haloferacaceae; genus Halorubrum. Next base: position 2,382 of record PWGU01000062.1, on the reverse strand, counting down.
GACGACGGCGGAGGGGAACGCGGCGAGGACGTCGCGGTAAAGCTCCGGGTCGGCCTCAACGTCGACCTCCGTTCCCTCATACCACCCTTTTAAATCGAGCACCCGAACCGCGTCGGTCTCGCGAAGCGTGACGAACAGGACGTCCGGCCAGTCGGGGGTCGGATCCAACTTGAACTCCAGGTCCGGGTCAAGCCCGAGCAGCGCCTCGACCCGGTCGGCACTTGGCGGGTCGCCGAGCCGCGTGGAGACGGCGAACCGAACCGGCTCCGGCTCGATCCCGAGTCGTTCCCCGAGCGACTCACCCGACTGTTTAAGTGCGAGATCGAGCGCGGCGCTTTCGAGGGCCCATCGGCGGTAGTTGCGCGCGGCGGGCCGTGAGGGCTCCTCGCCGTGAAAGAGGTCCCGATCGTCGAGGGCGGTAGAGAGCTCCTGGACCGTCCACTCCCCCTCGAGGTCGATGGGGTCGACGGCCGCGAGCGCGTCGTGATCCGCCACGTCGTAGGCGACGTCCTCGCCCCGGCCGATGAGGCCGTCGCCCGAGAGTCGAAACTCCGTCGTCATCCGCTCGAACCCGCTCGTCGTATTTGCGGTATACCGTCGGCGGGCGACCGATTCGATCGTCACGGAGAGGTCGGCTATCCGCTCGTAAGCGCTCATACCGTACGGAAACGGGGAACCGACTTAAAATAGACAGCCGATCAGGCGGCGGTCGACCGGCGCGCCCGAAGCGTCGCGACCCGCGTCGAGAGCGCCAAAAAGAGCGGAATGATGGTGAGTACGACCGCACCGGCGGCCGCGACCTGCAGCACGGTGGTGGTAAACCACGGTTCCGCACCCGCATACGGCAGCGGCGTGTGCGTGACGTCGCCGACGATCGGGACGAAGTAGTCCATGAGCAGATCGAGGGTGTACCATGCGGCCGCGACGGCGACCGCCTTGATCGGGAAGTCGGTCATCCGATGGAGGACGAACGCCTGCAGCGCCATCCCGAGGTGGCTCACGAACAAAAAGAGGTACATCGGCGTCGATGAGGTCGCGAGGAAGCCCGGTGCGAACGCGACGAGGACATACGGCGTCCAGAGCCCGAGTTTGATGTTCCCGAAGAACGCGAGCGCCGCGAGGTAGTCGTTCGGTTTCCCGACCGCCCAGGAGGTGAGCGCGAGCGCGATAAACAGCGTCGCCAGCGGGCTGTCCGGCACGAAGATCCACATCTCGGGGACGATCCGTCCGAACTGGAACCGGTAGTACCAGAAGCCGAAGGCGGTGCCCGCGAGGTTGATCGCGACGATGACCCAGACGAACCGATAGGCGACGTCCTCCAACGCCTTCGGCAGCGGGGCGACCCATCGGGGAAGGGGGTCGCGGTCGGGCGGATCGCGGCCGAGCGCGCCGACGAGGTTCATATCCGTCGGTCGGCCCGGTCGCTCAAAGCCGTGGCGGTCGGCGGCTGTGTCGGGAGGGCTCATCCGCCGGCCGGGACGAAAAGGGCTATCCGTTCCCGGCCGGAAGGAGGTGACATGCGCCCGCGAACGTTGCTCGCGTTGCTCCTCGTCGTCCCCTTCGTCGACGCCCTCTTTCTGATCTACGTCGCGACACGGCTCGGGGCGGTTCTGACCGTCGCGCTCGTCGTGTTAACGGCGATCCTCGGCATGTTGCTGTTGCGCGCTGAGGGTCGCGCCACGATCGCCCGGGTGCAACGGAAGCTCGCCCGCGGGGAGCCGCCGACCGACGAGTTGCTCGACGGCGGCCTGCTCATCGCCGCCGGCGCGCTGCTTTTGACGCCGGGGCTCGTCACCGACGCGATCGGGTTCCTGCTCGCGCTCCCGCTCTCGCGGGTCCCGATCCGGGTGGCGTTAAAGCGGTACGTGGTGATCCCCTACATCGACCGGGAGACGGACGGGTTCGTCACCGGAAACGTCTACGTGGGTGGGTTTCCTGGTCCCGACGACGACTTCGAGGGCTTCGAGTCGGGGACCGGCAGCTGGGGGTCCGGGCCCGACGATCCCGACGGCGACCCGTTCGGGACGGGTGGCCCCGGCGGCGGAGACCGGTTCGCCGACGAGGACCGCGCGGACGACGTGGTCGACGTTGATTACCGCGTCGAAGAGGAGGAGCGCTCGAAGTGAACGACGGGGGTGGAGTCCCCGCATTGGAAGGGGCCGCAGAATCGGCTGACCGCGGGTCGACACCCGAAAAGAAACCCTTAAACACGTCCCTACAAAACGGTTGAATGCGCTCACCTGGGCCAATAGCTCAGTCAGGTTGAGCGCTCGGCTGATAACCGGGAGGTCCGCGGTTCAAATCCGCGTTGGCCCACTGCTTCCCCGGCCCCGACGGGCCGGGGAGAATTGGGGCCGGGGACTCCCCAGCCACCCAATTTCG
>PWGU01000166.1 GCA_003554605.1 Halorubrum sp. | reverse complement strand
GCGTCCGTTGCGAAAGATGGGCCACCTGACGGTGACCGCCGGGACCGCCGGGAGCGACGTGGAGAGCGGAACCGACGAGCGCGATATCGATCGGAAGAGCCTGCTCGCACACGCGAGGGACCTTCGGGATGGACTGACGTTCCGGGGGGAGACGAGCGGCTGACCGTTCGAAGATAACGGGCGGATGCGCCGTCGGCACCCGACACATCGTCACACGGATGTGTGAGTTTTAAGCTACGGGACGCCGACGCTCATCCATGGGATTCGACGAGATGGACGTCGACACGATCTGGAAGAACGGGGAGTTCCTCGATTGGGAGGACGCGACGACCCACGTTCTCACACACGCCCTCCACTACGGCAGCGGGGTGTTCGAGGGCGTCCGCTGTTATGACACCGAGAAGGGGGCGGCGATCTTCCGCTGGGAGGAGCACCTCGACCGCCTCTTCGACTCCGCGAAGGTGTACGACATGGAGATCGAACACGACCGCGAGGAGATCACGGACGCAACTCTCGAACTGCTCCGCCGACAGGACCTCGAATCCTGTTATATCCGGCCGATCGCCTACTACGGCTACGACACCCTCGGCGTCTCGCCGGCGAACTGCCCGACGGACCTCGTCGTCGCCGCGTGGCCGTGGGGCGCGTATCTCGGCGAGGAGGCGCTCGAGGACGGCGTCGACGTGATGGTCTCCTCCTGGCGAAAACACGCCTCCTCACAGATCCCGACGAACGTGAAGACGACGGGGCTCTACGTTAACTCGCTGCTCGCCGGCGAGGAGGCCCGCCGGAACGGCTACGTTGAGGCAATCGTCTTAAATAAGGAGGGCAACGTCGCCGAGGGCCCCGGCGAGAACATCTTCATGGTCAACGACGGCGGGATCTACACCACCGGGCCGGCCCAGTCGATCCTCGAGGGGATCACCCGAGACACCGTGATCACGCTCGCCCGCGAGCGGGGCTACACGGTGCACGACGAGGCGATCATCTCCCGCGGACAGCTCTACACGGCCGATGAGCTCTTTTTCCCCGGCTCGGCCGCCGAGGTGACCCCGATCCGGACCGTCGATGACATCGAGATCGGCTCCGGCAGCCGCGGTCCCGTCACCGAGGAGCTGCAGGGGGCGTTCTTCGATCTGGTCGAACGCCGGACCGACGAGCACGACGACTGGTTCACGTATTTATAAGCGGTCCGTTGGCGATGGCAGGGGTCCCCCGCGCGTCCGACGGGGGTTTTTATTCGATGCCGACGGAACGACGACCGTGAGCGTCGTCGTCGCGGTCAAACCCTCGGCGCGAAAGCGCAACGCGAAGGTCGGCCTCCTCGTCTTCGAGGAGGGGTCCCGCCACGCCTTCGAGAGCCGGGCGGCCGCCGAGCGCTGGGCGGACTCGCTCTCGGCGGGCGACGGCCACGTCTGGATCGCGAGCGCACATCCCGCAGACGTCGGCGACGCCGACTGCTATCTCGTCTCGCGGGCGACAAACGCCAAGTTGGAGGCGGCCTACGACAAACGGCGGCGTCGCCTCCGTGGCGGGGATCGTGCCGAACAGGAGTCGCTCGGCGGCCGGCCGTAGCGGATCAACAGAGGCAGAACGTCGAGCCCTCAAGTCCCTCGTAGAGCCCCTCCGAGAGGTATTTTAAGCCGGTATCACACGCGATCGTGACGACGCGCTCGTCCGGGTCGCGTTCGGCGGCGATCCGGCGGGCGGCCGCGACGTTCATGCCCGTACTCGTGCCGACGAGCAGCCCCTCCTCGGTCGCGATCTCACGGACGCAGTCGATCCCCTCGCGGTTGGGGATGGTGTGGACACGGTGATAAAGCGCCGGGTCGACGAGCGGCGGCGACCCGACGATGGCGGTCCCCTGTACGCTGTGTTCGCCGGTCGTCCCGTCGGTGAGGACGGGGGATTCGGCCGGCTCAACGACGGAAACACGAACGTCGGCGTCGGCCGCCCGTAACGCCCGGGCGGTCCCCATCGCACAGCCGCCGGTCCCGACGGTCATCACGAACTCGTCGACGTCCGGACGATCCGCGAGGATCTCCCGGCCGAGCGCCGCGTAGCCGTCGAGTTGGTCGGGGTTCTCGAACTGGTTCGTGAAGTACGCGCCCGTGCCGTCGGCGATCCGCTCGGCGGCCGCCCGGAGGTCATCAAAGAGGCCGTCATATGGGACCCCGTCCGGCGTTTCGACGACTTCGACGCGCGCGCCGAGCGCCCGCATCGAGGCGATCTTCTCCTCGGCGACGCAGTCGGCGGTAACGACGGAGAAGGGGTGATCGAGCGCCGCACAGACGAACGCGAGGCTCGATCCGGTGCTCCCGCCGGTGAACTCCACGACCGGCTCGCCGGGTGCGAGGTCCCCACGCTCGCGGGCGGCCTCGATCATCGCGAGCGCCATCCGATCTTTTAAACTCCCGGTCGGATTCGCGCCCTCCCATTTGATCGAGATGGCGGCCCCGTCCGACGGCGAGAGCGTTGGGAGGTCGATCATCGGCGAGTCGCCGATCGCCGAGAGCGCGCCGGGCGACGCGCTCGCGTCCTCGGCCGCATTCGGGGATATTTCGTCGCCGTGTGCATCCGCATCGTTGGACACGTCGGTGGAAGTCATCTGGATAGCTGCACCCACGCGGCGAGGTATCTTAAACCACGGGGAGCAGGCCGGAAGCGGATCACAATACAGGGGCAGAGAATTAGTAATCTGTATGAACTTAGATAGCCATTTTATAACAATGGTTTTTATACTTTGCGCGCTGAGTTACTAATACAATGGCACACAGCTGCACCTCATGCGATGCAACGTTCGAGTCGGTCGCCGCGCTCACCCAACACCTCCCGCTGCACCACGACATCTGTGCGGTCTGTAACGAGGCCTTCGACGGCATCGATGCGCTCCGCGAGCACGTCCACGGCTCCCACTGATCGACGGATCCCTTTTATATTATCCGCGCCCCGGAGCCGACGCACCACCGATCCCTATCGGAAGTCCGCGGCGTCCACCACCGAATGGGGAACGTTCCGCTCACGGAGACGGGTGGTGTGTCGGGGCACGTCGTCGCCGACGGCGACGAGCAGCACGTCGAGCCCGCGGAGCGCGGCCTCGGCGACGGCCTCGACGGTCCCAAATCGAATATCCGGGTCAAGCTCCGCCCGTCGGACCAGCGCGTACGCCTCCGTCCCGGCCACGGCGAGCAGCCCGTCCCCGGGCGCGTGTTCGCTGAGCGCCGCGGAGGACGGGGCGGAGCCATCGGCGACCGCGGGAACCGGCAGGACGGTCACGCGGCCGGTCGCGTAGTCGACGAACCCCTCAAAGTCGGTGACGCCGACGGCCTCTCCGCGCTCCCCGTCGGCGATGACGACCGCGGTAGCGCCGCCGCCGGCCGGGTCCGCGTGGAGGACCCCGTCGCGCATCACGAGCCCGACCTCATCGCCCTCGCGAACGTCGGCGAGCGCGACGGCGGCGTCGACCGCGACGCTCCCCAGGACGTCCGAGTTCACCCGATCGAGGTAGGTTTCCAGCGAGTCGGTTCGGGAGATGAGCCAGTCGACGCCCTCCTTCGTGACCTCGTAGCGTCCGCGGCCGCCCTTGTCGACGTAGCCGGACTCGACGAGGTCACGGACGTACTCGCTCACCGCCTGGGAGGTCACGCCGATCGTATCGGCGATCTCCCGCTGGCTCACCGCCGGCTGGCGGGCCGCGATCTCCACGAGCACCTGATAGCGCGTCGCGTCCCGCTTGCTGTCGAGCAGCGTCGGCGGGCCCTCGCGGTCCGGATCACCCATTGTCCCGTTTTCGACCCCATCCCACAAAACCATATCGTCATCTCACGCCGCTGATTGTGTAACTAACCCGAAAAAGGCGATGAACACAACCGCACTTGACTGGCGGGTCGATACCCAACGGGAGTGAAAAGGACGCGGAGCGGCGTGGAGAGGACGCGATCCGGTGTGGAGAGGACGCGGACCGTGAATCCACCGACCCACTCTTTTGCCGGGCGCGAGAAGCGAACGCATGACCGAACAATCCCCGGAGCGTCGCGGCGTCGAGATCGAGGATCGCGAACGACACGCACGGACGCCGGCGCACGCGCTCGCGCTCGATTGCCTGAGCGCCGGGATCGAGGCCGCCCACCCACGGGCGCTCGTCGAGTCGGCCGTCGACCTCACGGACGGGACCCTCACCGTGCGGTCGGTCGACGGGACCGAGTCGAGTTACGACCTCGACGGGTACGACCAGGTCGTCCTGCTCGGCGGGGGCAACGCCGCCGGCACCCTCGCGGCGGCGCTTGAGGACGTTCTCGACGACCGACTGGATTCAGGCATCGTCGTGACGGACGCACCCGTGGAGACGCGGACGGTCGAGCAGTGCCGCGGCGACCACCCGATCCCGACCGAGCGGGGGGTTCATCACACCCGAGGCATCCTCGACGTGGCGACCGCGGCCGGCCCGGACGACCTCGTGATCGCGGGGATCACCGGCGGGGCCAGCGCGCTGGTGGCAGCGCCCGCGGAGGGAGTCACGTTACCCGCCCTGCGAACCGTGACGAACGACCTGATCGCCTCCGGGGCGACCATCGACGAGATCAACGCCGTCAGGAAACACTGCTCGGGGGTGAAAGGCGGTCAACTCGCCCGCGCCGCCGCGCCCGCGACGGTCATAACCCTACTCGTGAGCGACGTCGTCGGCGACGACCCGAGCGTGATCGGCAGCGGGCCGACCGTCCCCGACCCCTCGACGTACGCCGACGCGCTCGACGTGTTGAACCGGTACGGGATCGACGCGCCCGCGGCGATCGGGGCACATCTCCGGGCAGGCCGCGAGGGAGAGCGTCCGGAGACGCCCACATCGGACGACCCGCTCTTCGAGCGCGTCGACGTCGCCGTGATCGGAAACGGCCGAACCGCGATCCGTGCCGCACGCGACGTCGCGACCGCCGCCGGCTACCGGGCGGTGACGCTCGCGGGCGACGTGGAAGGCGAGGCGAGCGAGGTGGGGATCGTTCACGCGGCCGTCGCCGACGAATGTCGGCGTGAGGGGGGCGTGGCGGAGCCGCCCTGTGTCCTCCTTTCGGGCGGCGAAACGACCGTCACGCTCGACCCGGATCACGGCGTGGGTGGGCCGAATCAGGAGTTCGCGACCGCCTGCGGGCTCGCCGTCAAAGAGCCCGGGGTGGTCGTCGCCGCCGTCGACACCGACGGGATCGACGGACCGACCGACGCCGCCGGCGCGCTCGTCGACGCGACCACGTTCGGCGGGGGCAACGAACCGGGGGATGGGGAAACGCGCGCTGCCGAACGGGCCGCCCGGGCGGCGCTCGACGGCAACGACGTCGCCACGGTCCTGCAGGACGCCGGCGCGCTGCTTAAAACGGGTCCGACCGGCACGAACGTGAACGACCTCCGGGTGATCGTCGTCACCGAAGGGGGAAGGTGATCGGGTGCTACTCCGACAGCGAGAGCGAGGCGAGAAGCGCCTCCAGTTGGACCTGTTCGTTCGCACCCTCCGCGATGCGGTAGTCGGCCTCGCCGACCCGCTCCATCAGGCGAACCGCCTCCCGCTCTGAGAGCCCGAACTCCCACACGGAGCGGTGGATCTGGTCGATCACGTCGCCGCCGGCCATCCCCGTCTCGGTTAGAAGCGAATCGAGCGTCGCCCGCGCCCGCGTGAAGTCGCCGTCGAGCGCGTCGGTGATCATCCCCTCGATCGCCTCGGGACGGGCGGTGGCCGTGATGGCGTAGACCGCCTCCTCGTCGACCACCTCGCCCGTGGTCGCCGCCGCCTGTAGCGAGTTGATCGCCCGGCGCATGTCGCCGGCGGCCGCGTAGACGAGCGCCTCGACGCCGTCGTCGGTGATCTCGATCTCCTCCGCGGCCGCGATCTCGCGGACCTGCTCGGCGACCGCCTCGTCCGAAAGCGGCGAGAACCGGAAGACTGCACAGCGGGACTGGATCGGGTCGATGATCTTCGAGGAGTAGTTACACGAGAGGATGAATCGGGTGTTATCGGAGAACTGCTCCATCGTCCGGCGGAGCGCCGCCTGCGCGTCCGAGGTGAGCGAGTCGGCTTCGTCCAAAAAGACGATGCGGAACTCGCCGCCGAAGGAGGACCGCGCGAAGCCCTTGATCCGATCGCGAACGACGTCGATCCCGCGCTGGTCCGAGGCGTTGAGCTCTAAGAAGTTTCCGCGCCAGTCCTCACCGTAGATCTCGCGGGCGATCGCCGTCGACGCGGTCGTTTTTCCCACTCCAGCAGGCCCTGAAAACAATAGGTGCGGCACGTCGTCCTGCTCGATGTAGCTCTGAAGACGCTCGACGATCTCCTCCTGCCCGTGGATGTCCGTGAGCCGTTGTGGCCGATACTTCTCGATCCAGATCTCCCGTCCGGTGGCGCTCGCGGCCGCCGGCGCTGCGGGATCGCTCATATGAAATCGAGGGGGCGGTAGGGTGATAAACGCCCCGAGAGCGGGACAGCGAAGACGCCGCTCACTCGCCCGCTTCAACCGGGTCCATGGCCGCGCGGACGGTCCGTGAAAGCGCCTCGATCCCGCGCTCGATGGCGTCGGGGTCCGCCTCGCTGAACGAGAGCCGCGCGTGTCGACGTCCACGGTCGTCCGGATAAAACGAGTTCCCCGGGAGGTAGGTGACGCCCTCCGCGATCGCGTCGTCGATCATCGCCTCGGCGTCGACACCCTCCGGGAAGGTGACCCAGATGAAGAACCCCCCGGACGGCTCGCTCCACGTCGTCCCCGGCGGCATGTGCGCAGAGAGCGCCGCGAGCATCCGGTCGCGGCGGGATTCATAGCCCGCACACAGCTCATCGATGGCGGTTTCGAGCCGCCCGTCCGCGGCGTACGCGGCGATGACCCCACGGGTGAACCGGTTCTCGCCGCCGGCATCGACCCGCCCGAACTGTTCGATAACGGGCTCGTCGGCGATGATCCACCCGGTCCGCACGCCGGGGGCGATCGTCTTCGAGAAGGTGTCGACACGGATCACCCGTCCATCCGGATCGAACGTCCGTAGCGACGGCGGCTCCTCGCCGTCGTATCGAAGCCGGCCGTACGGGTCGTCCTCAAGCACGACGAAGTCGTATTCGACGGCGAGTTCGACGAGCCGTTCACGCCGCTCCGCGGCCAGCGTCGTCCCCGTCGGGTTCTGGAAGTTAGGGATCGTATAGCACAGTTTCGGCGGCGTTTCGCCGGCGGCCCGCCGGTCCGCGAGGGTCGCGGCGAGCGCGTCGACATCGAGACCGTCGGCGTCGACGTCGATCCCCTCGATCTCGACGTCGTAGTTCCGGAAGAGCCGGAGCGCCCCCATAAACGTCGGCGCCTCACAGATCACGAGGTCGTCGGGGTCGAGAAACGCCTGTGCGACCGTGTCGATCGCGTGGGTCGCACCGTTGGTGAGGTGGACCATCCCGGGGGTACAGTCGATCCCTCGCTCACGGGCGCGTTCGGCGATGATCCCGGGCAACGACATCGCATAGCCGGGACCGGTGTACTGCAGCGCCGTGTCGGGTTCGGCCGTGAAGAGGTCCGCAACCGCCGCCGAGAGGTCCTCAAGCGGAAACGAGTCGGGGTACGGAAAGCCGAAACTGAGCGGGACCGCGTCGGGGTCGGTAAAGGAGCGCCAGGCGCCGTATCCCTCCTCGTCCATCGTCTCCCGGATGGGCCGTGAGAGGAGGTGTTCAACGCCGAATCGGTCATCGTCGGTCGTCATTCACCCGTACGTGACACGGCGGCGGTGAAAACCACGCCCGTCGGCGATCATCTTGCCGGATCTTGGTCGATACTGAATTGAGGGTAAACGAACGGTCAAGTGAGCGAGTTCAGACAGGTGGATCGATCACCACGGCGTGCCGGGGCGACCCGCCCACCGCTTATTCGAACTCCTCGATCAGCGCGGGGACGACGTCGAAGAGGTCGCCGACGATCCCGTAGTCGGCGATGTCGAAGATCGGGGCGTTCGGGTCGCTATTGATCGCGATGATGGTGTCCGAGCCCTTCATCCCGGTAACGTGTTGAACCGCACCAGAGATGCCGACCGCGAGGTAGACATCGGGGGTGACGACCTTGCCGGACTGGCCGACCTGCCGGTTCTTCGGAAGCCAGCCGCTGTCGACGATCGGTCGGGACGCAGAGAGGGTCGCTCCGAGCGCCTCCGCGAGCTCCTCGACGAGTTCGAGGTTGTCCTCCTCCTCGATGCCGCGGCCGACGGAGACGAGCACGTCCGCGTCCGCGATGTCGACATCGCCGCCGCCGACCTCCTCGAAGCCGGCCACGCGTGCGCCCGACTCGACGGAGTCGATCGCGACCGGCTCGATCGGGGCGTCACCCTCGCCCGCCGCGGGCTCCCACTCGCCCTCGCGGATCGTGAGCGCGAAGCGGTCGCCCTCGACCGCGACGCTCGTTTCGACCTTCGACCCGTACATCTCGCGGGTGACGGTCAACCCGTCGTCGTATTCGAAGTCGATCGCGTCGGTCACGAGCGGCAGGCCGTGCTGCTCCGCCACGGCGGGCGCGTAATCGAGGCCGTTGACGGAGTTCGGTGCGACCACGGCCGCGGCGTCCGTCCCGTCGAGGACGGCCGCGATCGCCGCCTGATAGACGTTGTGGTCGAACTCCTCGCCCTCGGCGACGGTGTGGATGGCGTCGACACCCTCCCGGTTCAACTCGTCGGCAAAGGTGTCGACGTCGCCGGCGACGACCGCGAGGTGGAGATCGCCGCCGAGCGCGTCCGCCAGCTCCCGGCCGGCCATGATGACCTCGGCAGAGACATCGCGGAGTTCGCCGCGGCGGTGTTCGGCGACGGCGAGCACGTCGCTCATCACGCACCCACCCCCTTCTCGCGCAGGATCGTCGCAAGGCGGGTTGCGGCCTCCCCGGCGTCGCCCTCGATGAGCTCCGCGTCGGACTCGCTTTCGGGCTCGTACATCGAGGTGAGCGTCAGGGCGCTCTCGACGTCCTCGGCGGTCAACCCGAGGTCGTCGAGGGTGGTCGCCGCGATCTCCTTGCGCTGGGCCTGCCGAATGCCCCGGAGGCTCGCGTACCGCGGCTCGTTGAGCCCGGTCTGGACCGTGAGCACGGCGGGGAGGTCGACCTCGGTCAACTCCTCGACGCCGCCTTCGAGTTCGCGGTGCACGTTCGCGAGGCCCGCGTCGGCGTCGAGGTCGAGGTGGTTGACGACGGCGGCGTGCTCGAAGCCGATCCGCTCGGCGAGCGCGACGCCGGTGGCCCCGAAACCGTCATCGGCCGCCTGCACGCCCGAGAGGACGAGGTCGGGCTCCTCCTCGGCGACGACCGCCTCGAAGACGTCGACCTTCGAGGCCACGTCCGGAAAGCCCGTCGCGAACGCGTCGTCCCAGACACGGATCGCTCGGTCGACCCCCTTCGCGAGCGCCATGCGGATCGTCTCCTCGGCGCGTTCCGGGCCGATCGTGACGCCGACCACCTCATCGGCGACCCCGGCCTCCGCGAGCTGGACGGCCGCCTCAACCGCGTAGTCGTCCCACTCGTTGAGGTCGTATTCGAGGTCGCTCTCGGCGATCCCGGTGCCCTCGATCGTGAAGTCGTCACCGGCCGATGCGACCTCCTTGACGGTTACGAGAACCTTCATGATCCCTACTCCGGTGGACGGGGTGTAAGGGTTTTCGGAACCGGTCGTCGGTGGTTGCGCGTTGATCGCCTGGATGACCGGGTATCGGCAATCTATACGGTCGAACGGTGATCGGTCGGTAAACGACCGTAACCGGCTACACCGTACCGCTGCCCGTCTCGCTCGGGCTCTCGGACTCCCCGTTATCCGTCCCCGTCTCGCCGTTCTCACCGCTCGTCCCCGTCTCGCCGTTCTCACCGCTCGTCCCCGTCTCGCCGTTCCCATCGGTCCCACGAGTCGCCCCTTCCTCGCCGTCCGGCAGGGAGATCAGGTTCTCCCGCCCGAGTCGAAGCTTCTCGACCTGTCCCGCCTCGGCCATGCGGGAGAGAAGCTGTGAGACTTTCGCGTCCGACCAGCCCGTCTCGCGGACGATCGCCGCCTGTCGCATCCGACCCCCGTTGCGGTCGAGGAGCCGCTCGACCCGCTCGTCGTCCGAGAGTAGCGAGAGATCCTCCTCCGGGGCCGGATCCGCGTCCGCACCGACGCCGTTGGATCCCTCGCCCACGGAAGCCCCCGCGTCGGTCGACCCGGTCGGTTCCGCCATCCCCGGACCGGGTGCGTCTCCCGGGCGGGTTACATCCTCCGCGGGGGCCCCGCCGTCGCCCACGTCGGACCGCCGGTAGCCGAGGAGGCCACCGGCGATGAGCAACGCCGCGACGACGATCCCCCCGACGATCAGCGTCCAGGGGAGGTCGCCGGCCGCCGCGACGCCGGTCTGTGAGTAGACGACTTCCACCCGCTCATCCGCATCGAACGTCACCGGCCCCTCGATGATCACAGCGCTATCACGGATCGGGAGGGACGTCACGGAGACCGAGTATCCGCTCGGGGGGGTCACCTCGATCGTCTGTCCGTCCTCCAGCGACCGAAGCCACGTGCCGTTCGTCGGGGTGGTGAGCGCGTCGCCCAACACCAGGTCGTCCCCGTCCTCCTCAAGGAACGCCGTCCACGTGAACGTTAGCCGTAGTTCGCCGACCGCGACGACGTCCTCGGGGACGTCCATGTCGTCGAGGTCGCCGTCCTCCTCGTCCAGAACGGCGACCGATCGATCGACGTCTTCGATCGCCATCTGACGGTCGGTGTTCTCGCTCGCGCCGGCCGCGAAGTTCTCGAAGAGCGATTCGCTCGGGCCGACCTCGCCGTCGAGGTATCGCTCGGCCACGGTCTCGAAGGCGGCCGTCTCGTTCGCGTCGGTGAGCTCATACCGGACGATGACGGTCCACTCCGCGTCGCGGTCCGGGTCGAGTTCGACGCGCATCTCGGTCTCGGTCGCCGGGTTGAATTGCACGGAGGCGGGTTCACCGCCGGAAAGCGCCGGAGGAGCCGTGTCATCCGCCGAGACGGCGGCGCGTTCGATCGTCCCGGCGGACGTGTCGCCGTCTATGGAGGGTTCGTCTATAGAGGACTCGTCTATGGAGGGCGTCGAGAGGGCTGTCGTCGCGTCCGGTGCCGTCAGGGGCGAGCCACCGGCGTCGCTCGCGGCGACGCCGCCCGCGGCCAGCGCGACGGCGAGGAACGCGACGAGGAGGAGGTGAAAGGCGGGACACCGCATACAACGTGTCGTCTCGGCGACCGGCCAAAACCCTTTCCATGGGGTGGTGTTTCGCCCACCTCGGGGACGATCGGTCTCCCCTCCCGCGGTTCCGGACGGATCGATCGACGGGGATGACAGGATCGATCGGCGGAGGCAACGGGGGGGAGCGACGTGGGGGAGGCTTTTTGACCGATGGGCACCGAACGGCGGAGTATGCGAGCCCTCCCCGTCCTGATGGCGTTGGTGATGCTGGTCGCGGGAGCCGCCGGTGCGGTCGCCTCGACCGGCGGTGCCGGTGAGACGTCGGCCGTGACGGATCCGATCGATGACGCCACCGTCGGGGGGACGAACGACGATGGCGACGGGGACGACGGTAACGGGAGCGGAGATGGCGACGGCGGAAGCGGCGACGCGGCGCTCGGACAACTCGAGGAGATCGACGCCGGGAGCACCTTCCGGGTGCTGTCGACGCCGGCGGACGCGGAGGTCAGAAGCGGCGGAACCGTTCACGACGGAAACCTCGGGACCTCGATGAGCTTGGCGGTCGACACCGCCGACGCGGAGATGGAGACGGCGGTGATCACCCGACACATCGAGAGCGCGGACTCGGACGCCGACCGGCAACGCCGGATCCTCGCGGCGGTGAACCGGGTCGAACAGGACGAGGTGAGCCTGCACGACCGGCAGATGACCGCGGTCGACGCACACGCGAACGGCGAGATCTCCGATCGTGAACTCCTCAACGAATTGGTTGAGGTCGCCGCGATCGCCGAGGAGTACGACGAGCGGCTGGACGTCCTTGACGACCTCGCCACGGAGACCGAAGGGTTCAGCGCGCCGAGCCGCCTCGACGAGCTACAGGTCCAGTTACAGGTCTACGAGGGACCCGTCCGTGACGAGGCGCTCGCGGCCGTCCGCGGGGAGACCGGCGGGAGCGACATCCACGTCGAGACGAGCCAGGACGCGGTCGTGCTGGCGACGATCGATGAGGAGGCCGGCCAGTACGTTCGTGAAGCCACACGAAACGATCGCTGGGACCGCGGCGGCGGCGAGGTCACCGGCGATCGGGCGATCAACGTGACCGCCGAGAGCTATCCCGAAACCGTCGCGCTCAGGGAGCCAAGCGCCTTCGGTGCGGGTGCGGTCCATCGTGTCACCGTCGGCCACGAGTTCGGCGAACTGCGGACCTTCGTGAGCGGCGGGACGGATCAGGTGTTCGTCGAGCATCAGCGGATCGACCTCGCCGAGTTCCCCGACTTCGAGGCCGAAAACGCGGTCGGCGACGGCTACAACGTGACCGTTGATCGGAGCTACGTGGGCGGCCCCGTGGTCGTAACGGTGGCGGACGCCGAGGACGGTGACCCCGTCGACGACGTCACCGTAACGAAGAGCATCGGCGGGGGCGACAGCGAGACGATCGGAACGACCGACGCCGACGGAACCCTCCGGACGCTCTCGCCGTCCGAGACCTACCGGATCACCGTCGTCGACGAGCCACGCGTGGCCATCGTCGATGGGATCGAACCGACCGAAACGCCGCGGCTCACGGACGACTAGGCGGACGGGACGCTGGAACCCCTTTTACCCGATGACGACGCAGCGATCGGCGTGAGCGGCGGACTCGAGCGGCCGGACGGAGACGAACCGGTGGCGGTGCCCGCGAGCGACGCGGCCGATCGGGGGCTCGCGCCGGTGGGCGTCGTCCTGCTCGTCGCCATCGCGACCGTGCTCGCGGGGTCGGTCGCGACGATGGCGTTCGGGGCGACTGAAGCGCTCTCGGCGGATCCGACGCAAACCGCCGCGATCGGGGCGACCGCCGAGGGCGAGCGGGTGATCCTGACACACAGAGGCGGTGACCGGCTCGACGTGGACGAACTCGACATCCGGGTCGCCGTCGACGGCGAGCCCCTCGAACACCAGCCGCCGGTCCCGTTCTTCTCGGCGACCGGCTTCCGTCCCGGGCCGACGGGACCGTTCAACGCCGCGAGCGACGATGACTGGGTCGCCGGCGAGTCGGCGGCGTTCACCGTCGCGGGGACGAACGACCCGACCATCGCGACCGGGCGGACGGTCGAGGTGGAGGTGGTCGTCGACGGGAGGCCCGTCGCGAGCGCGGAGACCGTCGCGGAGCCGGGGTGAGCGAGAACGACAACCGAACGCGATCAGGAACATGGCTGACGAAGGGGGCCGGTCGAAGGCAACGGCTCGAAGGGAGTCGAAGGGGGTCGAAGGGGGTCGAAGGGAGTCGAAGGGGGTCGAAGGCTACTCCTCGGGGACCTGCGCGACGGTGGTGATCGCCCGCGGGCTCTGCGGCGTAGCGCGTTGGATGTGGTGTTCGAACGACTCGAAGCCGGCCTCGGTGAACATCCGATCGGCCTCCTCCTCGTCATAAAAGAGCATGATCGCGTCGGCGACGCGCTGCAGCACCCGGTTGTGCGGATAGTCGGGTCCGACGACGAGCACCTGCCCGCCGGGTTTCGCCACCCGACGGATCTCCGAGAGCCCGGCGACCGGGTTCGGCCAGTATTCGATCGACCCGGAGGACCAGACGATATCGAAGGTGTCGTCGGCGAACGGGAGCCGCTCGGCGTCCCCGCGATAGAAGTTCACGCGGTCGTGCTTGCCGAACTTCTCGAACGCCTTCTCCATCTGGTGAATGCTCTGATCGAGCCCGTGAACGTCGTCGGCGTGTTCGAGCAGCCCCGTGGTGCCGAACCCGGTGCCACAGCCCACGTCGAGGACCGTGTCGTCCTCGCCGAACTCCAGCCACGACAACGCCTCGGTGCGCATCTCCTCGGTCCAGTTGAAGCGGTTGACCTGGTCGTAGACCTTCGAGAGGTATTTATAAAAGAGTCGGGCGTTGGATTTGTCCTCGAGGATCCCCATTTGCCGATCCTTGGGCCGCCCGTCAAATAACGACACGGATCCGCGTGCGTTGGTATATAAATGCGCGCGGGATACCGGGACGTCCCCCGCGGCCGACGGTTTATATACCTGTGTGGCCGCCGGACGGTTCGGTACGGTCGGCGGAGCCGCATCGAACCGATGAACCTGGGGACCGAAGCCGAGCGCGGACCCCCGACGATCCACCTCTCTTAAACCGGTACGGGCCCGATCGAACGGTATGCAACCGACGACGACCGGCCGGTTTCGGGTCCACGACCGCCGACAACGCCCGGACGTCGACGAGTCAGCGGAGGAGTTCACGCTGGTCGAGGTTCCGCCGGAACCGATAGATCCGAGCGCCCCCGGGGCGGCGAACGCCTTCGACCCGCTCTTCGTCTCGGCCGAGGGCTACGACGGCGAGCTCGAAACGCAGGTCGACGCGCTCGTGCCGGGTGTGGTCGTCGACGCGACGCTGGCGTGGGATGACGGAACTGCGTGGTTCACCGAGGTGGCCGTCGTCCGGGAGGATCGGTTTCGGTTCGCCGAGGACGTCACGGGGATCTTCGAGGCGGCCGTCGAGGCGTGGAACGCGCTCCGTGCGGACGGCGAGGCGTTCGGATCGGTGACGACGCGCTCTACCGACGGCGAGCCGAACGGCGCGCTCTACCTGTTCGCGGACGGCCCCGGTGGCGACACCTTCGGGGATCTCCGGGCCGGTCGGCTCCCGATCGAGCCGCTCGTCGCCCGCGTGAACGAGCGGCTCGCGGACGACCAGCCCCGGGAGGTGTTCGTGTTACGGCCCGCCGACCATTCCTTCGTCCTCGTCCACGTCGCCTTCGATCGGGACGGCGTGCTCGCACGGACGATCCGGGACACCTACGACCTCGGGTCCGGGCTTGCGTCGGGGCTCACCGAGGGCAACCCCGACATCGACGGGAAGGAAGCCGACCACGACCCCGACATCGACGGGAAGGAAGCCGACCGCGACTCCGACATCGACGGGTTCGACCTCCGGGATCGGCGCTGATCGGGGTGAAAAGGATAGACAATTAAGAGCTTTAACGCGGTATCGGTGGTATCGACCCGATCGACCACGGCCGGAGGAATGGCCCAGTCCACGAGGTGACCGGCGGGACCGACTGGAGCCACCTCCTCGCGACCGGGACGGTCGAAGTGGGGGGATATCAGATCAGCGTCTTCGTCGCGCTCCTGTTCCTCGCGGCGGGCGCGATGGCGGTCGTCGGCGTCGTCAGTTGGCGCAACCGCGAAGTCACCGGAAGCGACGGTTTTCTCGCGCTCGTCGGTGGGATGATCCTGTGGGCGGTGTCGTACGCCCTCCAGATCGCGAGTACGACGGAGGCGACGGCGATCCTCTGGGCGAACGTCAACCATATCGCCGCCGCGGCGGTTCCCGTCGCGTGGATCGCCTTCGCGCTGCAGTACACCGGCCGCGACCGGTTCGTCACCCGCTACACCGTCGGCGCGTTGTCGATCCCCGGGGCGATCTATCTCGTGCTCGTCTGGACGAACCCGGCCCACGGCCTCATTCGGGAGTCACGGGGGCTCGAAGCGGTCGCAGGGACCCCGTTGTTGCTGCTCGATCAGACGTTCGGGCCGGCGTTCTATGCGCACGCGGCCTACGGGTACGCCCTCATGGCGGCGGGCGTCGTCCTCTTCGCACAGCTGCTCACGTGGGTGCCGTCGGTGTACCGCAGACAGGTGTGGCTGCTGCTGGTCGGCGCGCTCGCCGCGATGGTCACGAACGTCTCGTTTCACGCGGGCGTGTACGCCCCACAGCAGCTCGACCTGACGGCGTTCAGCTTCGTCGTCACCGGCGTCCTGTTCGCGGTCGCGCTCTACCGCTACCGACTGTTGGACCTCGCGCCCGTCGCCCGCGAGTTCGTCGTCGACACGCTGACCGAGGGCGTCGTCGTGGTCGACAGGGACGGGCGGATCGTCGACTACAATCCGGCCGCCGGGGAAATACTCGACGACGACGAATCCCCCGCGCCGGCGATCGGGAGGCGGATGGCCGACGTGTTTCCGTCGTACGCGACACACGACGGGACAGAGCAGGATCCCGATCGGGGGATCGGCGGAACCGATGGCGCGGACCGGGGCCAAACGGCCGGCGTAGAGCAAGCACAAGCGGCCGATGGTGGACGAGACGAGAGAGCCGGTAAGAGGCAGGACGGAGCCGTCGAGGGGGAGACGGTTCGGACCGTGGACGGCGAGGAGTTCGTGGTGGCGTACACGGTCGTCCCGCTGTACGACCTCGGTGGCGACCACATCGGTCGGACGGTCACGATCCGTGACATCACCGAAACCCACGCCCTCAGGGCGGAGATCGATGCACAGCTCGCGGACCTCACTCGAACCAATGCCGAGCTGGCGGCGTTCACCGGAGCCGTCTCACACGACCTCCGTGGCCCCGCCCGAACCACCGAGCGCTACCTCACACGACTGGCGGCCGAGAGCGAGGGAACGCTCACCACAGAGCAGGCCGAGCTCCTCGAGGTCGCCCGCGGCAACGCCGCACGGATGCAGGAGATGATCGCGGACCTCCTCGAGTATTCATACGTCGGGGGCGACGGGACGGCGTTCGAACCGGTGCGGCTCGATCGCGTCGTGGAGGACGCCCGAGAGAGCCTCCGATACACCGTCGAGGACGCGAACGCGACGGTGGTCGTCTCGGATCTCCCCACCGTATACGGCGTCGAGCACCTCCTCCAACGGGCGTTCCAGAACCTGATCGCGAACGCAATAGAGCACGCCGGCGAGGCCGCCGTGACGGTCCGGATCGCCGCCGAGCGCGACGGGACCGACCACGTCGTGACCGTGAGCGACGACGGGCCAGGGATCGACCCCGCGGCGCTGGAGTACGTCTTCGAGCTGTTCTATCGGGGCGACCCGGCGGCCGCGTCGGGAACCGGAATGGGCCTCGCGCTCTGTCGGAAGATCATCGAGGAGCACGACGGAACCATCGGGGTCGACTCCGTACGGGGGGAGGGAACGACGGTGACGATCCGCCTGCCGCGGACGCCGGACGGGTCGTGATAAGCAGGACGTGATCGGCGGGTTACGGACGGTTCGTGCCGCAAAACAGTAGGTCACGGACGGTTCGTGCGGAGTCGACAACGGGTTCAAGTACGCGCTCGCCGAGGAGTTGATCGAATGGAGCCGCCCGAGATCGAACGGTTGGACGAGCGAACGATACAGCGGATCGCCGCCGGAGAGGTCGTCGAGCGGCCCGCGAGCGTGGTGAAGGAACTCGTCGAGAACGCCCTCGATGCGGACGCGAGCCGCGTCGCCGTCGCGGTCGAAGCCGGCGGCACCGAGGGGATCCGCGTCCGCGACGACGGCGCTGGGATCCCCGCCGATCAGTTGGAGGCGGCCGTCGCCGAACACGCCACCTCGAAGATCGGGACGATCGAGGACCTCGATCACGGGGTCTCGACGCTCGGCTTCCGCGGCGAGGCGCTCTACACCATCGGCGGCGTCTCCCGGATGACGGTCCGATCGCGGGCGATCGGCGCGGAAACGGGCACGGAGATCACCGTTGAGGGGGGCACGGTCGGGGAGGTTCGGCCCGCGGGGACACCACAGGGGACGACCGTCGAGGTGAGCGATCTGTTTTATAATACCCCCGCCCGCCGGAAGTTCCTCAAGCGGGTCGCGACGGAGTTCGACCACGTGAACACGGTGGTGACCGGATACGCCCTCGCGAACCCGGACGTCGCCGTCTCGCTCGAACACGACGGCCGCGAGACGTTCGCGACGGAAGGCAACGGCGACCTCCGATCGGCGGTGCTCGCCGTCTACGGACGCGAGGTCGCGGAGTCGATGCGCGAGGTGTCATGGACGCCGGGCACGGCCGGGGTGACCGATGCCGAGGGCGACGGCGACGGCGACGACGGCGACGGCGACGACGGCGACGAGAACGACGGTGGAGAACCCGTCATCCGCGTCTCCGGGCTCGTCTCACATCCGGAGACGACGCGGGCGAGCCGCGACTACCTCGCGACCTACGTCAACGGCCGATACGTGACCGCGAGCGCCCTCCGCGAGGCGGTCATCGAGGCCTACGGCGGGCAGATCGCGCCCGACCGCTACCCATTCGCGGTGCTCTTCGTGGAGGTCCCGCCCGGCGACGTCGACGTGAACGTCCACCCGCGAAAGCTGGAGGTCCGTTTCGATCGCGAACCCGCCGTTCGTCACGCGGTCGAGACGGCGACCGCCGAGGCGCTCATCTCCCACGGCCTGATCCGGTCGACCGCACCGCGTGGCCGGTCCGCGCCGGCGGAAACCCCGATCACGCCCGAGACGCCGGCGGACGGAACGCTCGGTGGCGCCGGAACCCCGCACGAGCGGGCGAGCGGGGCGGGGAAGGGGGACGCCGGGGAGGAGGACGCCGGAGCCGAACGGATCGCCGGGGAGGGTGGCGAGGACGACACCTTCGAGAGCGATGACGTTACGGAAGGGGTCGAGGGCGACGATGCCGACTCGATCGCGGCCCGGGAGCTATCCCCGGACGACGCGGACGCGTGGGCGGTCGATGACCTCGGCGGCGGGAGCGCCCGCGGCGGAACGACCGACGTCGCCGGGGCACCGGACGTCAGTGAGACGGACGCTGAAAGCGAGGCCACCTCGCCGACGGGTGAGCCCGAGGGCCCCGCCGGAACGCCGGAACACGCCGCCTCCCGGACGGGACCCGAGCGCCCCTCGCCGCGGACGTGGCAGGAAGACGCCAGGGAGGGGTCCGACGAGGAGGAGGCGAGCGGGGAGCCGGAGGAGGACGGACGTCGGCTGCCCTCGGAGGTCGCGTCCGAGCCCGAATCCCACGAGGGGACGCCCAAGAGCGAGGGGACCCGCGGGACGCCGATAGCGACGAGCCAACGGACCCTCGGGGGCGGCGAGACACGCGATGAGCGAACCTACGATTCGTTGCCGCCGCTTCGGGTGCTCGGACAGCTCCACGACACCTACGTCGTCGCCGAGGCGCCCGACGGGCTGGTGTTGATCGACCAGCACGCCGCCGACGAGCGGGTGAACTACGAACGGCTGCGGGCGACGTTCGCGGACGGCGTCGACGCACAGGCGCTCGCCGCGCCCGTGACCGTCGAGTTGACCGCGCGGGAGGCCGCGCTCTTTGCGGACCTCGCGGGCGAACTCGAATCGGTCGGCTTCCGGGCGAGCCGTGAGGGCGAGCGAACGGTTCGCGTCGAGGCCGTCCCGGCCGTCTTCGACGCGGCGCTGGATCCGGGGCTGCTTCGGGACGTGCTCTCGGCGTTCGTCGGGGACGCCGCCGACGGCGACGAGCCGGTTCGCGACGCCGTCGACGAACTGCTCGCCGACCTCGCGTGCTATCCCTCGGTCACGGGGAACACGTCGCTGTCGGAGGGGAGCGTCGTCGACCTGCTCGACCGGCTCGACGCCTGTGAGAACCCGTTCGCGTGTCCACATGGGCGGCCGGTCGTGATCCGTATCGACCACGACGAGATCGGCGACCGCTTCGAGCGGGACTACCCCGGACACGCCGGCCGGCGGGCCGAGTGAGCCGGTTCCTAGGATAAAACGGACGAAAAACGGGCCCCCGATCGCCGCCACTTTTGTCTCCCCCCGTGGAGATGCGCGTATGCGATCCGAATCGACGACGTTCGGGGAACCGGTGACAGGGAGCTGGTCGGCATGACGGAGCTCGTCACGTTCGGCGAGACCATGCTGCGGCTCTCGCCCGCACACGGCGAACGGCTGGAGACGGCCCGCGAGCTGGAAGCGCGTGCCGGGGGTGCCGAGAGCAACGTCGCCGTCGGCGCGGCTCGGCTCGGCGTCGAGGCGGCGTGGGTCTCGAAGCTCCCGGACTCCCCGCTCGGGCGGCGGATCGTCTCGGAACTCCGGAGCCACGGCGTGCAGACGGGCGTCTCGTGGGCGGATCCCGAAACGACCCGCCTCGGGACCTACTACCTCGAAACCGGCGGCGACCCGCGAGGGACGTCCGTGATCTACGACCGCGCGGACGCCGCGATCACGACGGTGACGCCCGAGGAGCTCCCGACCGACGTCTTCGAGTCGGCCGAACGGTTCCACACGACGGGGATCACCCCCGCGCTCTCGGAGGCGGCCGCGGAGACGACGCGGACGCTGTTGCGCGCGGCGGGCGAGGCGGGCGTGACACGCTCGTTCGATCTCAACTACCGCGCGAAACTCTGGAGCCCCGAGGACGCCCGCAAAGCGTATGAGGAGCTGTTCGCCGAGATCGACCTGCTCTTTGCGCCCTACCGTGACGCGCGCTCGGTGCTCGGGCGGGACGGCGAGGCGATCGAGGTCGCCCACGGGCTCGCCGCCGAGTTCGACTTCGAGACGGTCGTCGTGACGCGGGGAACCGAGGGTGCCATCGCGCTTCGGGACGGCGAGGTCCACCAACAGAAGGTCTTCGAGGCGGAGACGTTCGATGCGATCGGCACGGGGGACGCCTTCGTCGCAGGATTCCTCGCGAACCGGCTTCGGGGCGGCGGCGTCGCCGACGCGCTGGAGTGGGCCGCGGCGACGGCCGCGTTGAAACGGACCATCGGGGGCGACCTCGCGGTCGTCACGCCCGAGGAGGTCGAGGCGGTCGTGGACGGTGCCGGCGGGATCGGCCGGTGAGCCCCGGCGGCGGGATCGACCGGTGAGCGTCGAGGTTTAGCGGCAGGGTATATAACCGACTGCCCACCTCTGCCGCCGTAAGCAACCCTTAGTAGCCGGCGGGCTGGGGATCAACTATGCATATCGTCGTTATCGGAGCCTACGGCAGCGCCGGTGCCGCCGTCGCCGGGGACCTCGCCCCGCACGTCGGGGACGCCATCGACCGACTCACCCTCGTCGATAACGGGGACCCCGGCGGCGGGCTCTGTATCCTTGAGGGCTGTATGCCATCGAAGGAGCTGCTTTCGGCGGCCGCCCATCGGTTCGAAGCCCGCGATGACGGCCGGTTGACCGGCGAGCCCCCAGAGCTCGACCTCGAACGGATCGTCGCCGAGAAGAACGACCGAACCCGCGGCTGGGCCGGCCACCGCCGAGCCGGGATCGAGGAACTCGCCGAGCGCGACGGGATCGAGTTTCACCACGCGCCGGCGCGCTTCCTCGACGATCATGTCGTCGAGATCGGCGGAGACGGTGGAGGCGGTGGGGGCGAAACCGGCGGTGACGGAGACGGGACCGTCGTCGAGGCCGACTACGTCGTGATCGCGACCGGCTCGGTCCCGAACGACCCGGACCTACCGGGCTACGACGCGGTGAGCGATCGGATATATAAAAGCGAGGACACGCTACACGCGACCGAGTTCCCCGAGACGGGCGTCGTGATGGGGTTCGGCTACGTCGGCATGGAGATGGCCCCGTACCTCGCGGAGGCCGGCGTCGACCTCACCGTGATCGAACACGACGAGCGGCCGCTCGACGAGGCGGAGCCCGCCTTCGGCGACGAGTTGCTCGCCATCTACCGCGAGGAGTTCGACATCGAGATCCGTACCGAGGTCTACGAGGAGTCGCTGGAGCGGACCGAAAGCGGGGTTCGGCTGCACCTCGACGACGGCACCCACGTCGACGCGGAGGCGGTCTTTCAGTTCACGGGCCGGAAGCCAAACCTGGAGTACCTCGGGCTGGACAACACCGCCCTCGCGCCCGAGCCGGGCTGGATCGACGCGACGATGCGCCCGCCGAACGACGACCGGACGTTCGTCGTCGGCGACGTCAACGCACGGGAGCCGATCCTCCACGTCGCCAAGGAACAGGGCTTTCAGGCGGCAGAAAACATCCTTCGAGACATCGACGGCCGCGCGGCGAAGCCGTACACGAACGTCCACCACCACGTCGTCTTCTCCGGGGCGGGCGTCTATCCGTTCGCGCGGGTCGGCCACACGGCGCGGTCGGCGACGGAGGCGGGCCACGCGACCGTCGTCGCGACGCGAACGGCCGACTCCGACGGGGTATTTAAATCGAAGAACGTCCCGCACGGGCTCGGC
Organism: Halorubrum sp.; assembly: GCA_003554605.1. Classification (GTDB taxonomy): domain Archaea; phylum Halobacteriota; class Halobacteria; order Halobacteriales; family Haloferacaceae; genus Halorubrum. The sequence continues at coordinate 7,819 of PWGU01000166.1, read as the reverse complement.
CGCCTCGTCGTCGACGCCGAGGACGGCACGGTCCTCGGCTGGCAGGGCCTACACTATCACGCGGACACGATGGCGAAGACGTTCCAGATCGCCGTCGAGATGGGCCTCGACGTTCGCGAGATGCCGGATCGAGCGTATCATCCGACCCTCCCGGAGAACGTCGACGGGCTGATCCGCGAGTGCGCCGCGGGCGTCGAAGGGGAGTAATCGGTTTAAAAAGGCCGTCAGCGTCCGTCAGTTGGCGCGCGTCAGTCGGTGACACAGTCCGGAATACGGAGGGCCTCAAGGGTTTCGTCGGTCGGAACCCCGTCGTCATCCCAGCCGCGGAACGCGTAGTACTCGGTGAGCATCCGGTCGAGCTCCTCGGGTGGGCAGTACATTCCCGCGGCGGGCCCCTCGGGGATCGGTTCGTGGGTGACGCGATGGGGGAGCGTGTCGGCCTCGCGGGAGGCGATGCCGCGCTCGACGTTTATGAGCCGTTCCAGGTTGTAGATCCGTTCGCCGATCCGTTCGACGTCCTCGCGCGTCAACTCCCAGCCGGTCGCGGCGACGATGGCGTCGCGATAGCGCTCGTTCACCCGTTTGCCCCAGCCGCCCTCGCTCACGAACCGACACTGCGTGAGCGAGTCGCCGAGGGCGGTGAAGTGTTGTGAGCGGGCGGCGAACTCGGCCGTCCCGTCCGTCGTCTCGGTGTGTTCGCCGTCGTACTGGAGGGTCGGACGGGTGTCGTGGTGTGACCCACCGCGGGTCGCGGTGGCGTAGCCGATGCTCATCCCCTTGAGCCCGCGCGGGGAGTGGGCGGCAAACTCCAGGCCCTTCGAGCCGTGAAGGAATCCCTCGGCCTCGTCGCCGAGGGCCGCGGCCAGTCGGAACGAACCCTCCGCGAGCCGATCGCCAACCCCCTCCCGTGCGGCCGTGTCGTCCGCGAGTGCGACCAACCCGTCGGCGTCGCCGAACCGGAGACGATCGGCGTCGACATCCCGCAACTCCGTCGTGTCGAGCACGCCGGATTCGGCACACTCACGCGCGAAGGCGACGGTGACCCCCCAACTGATGCTGTCCATGCCGAGGCGGTCACAGCGGTCGTTGACGGCCATCACCTGTTCGGGCTCGAAGACGTCCTGCATGGTCGCGGTCCCGAAGAGGCTCTCGAACTCCGGGATCTTCGCGTCGGTGAGTCCCTCGGACTCCACGGTGACGTGTTTGCCACAGCGGACCGCGCAGTTCGCACAGGTCGTGTGCTCGGTGACGTACTCCTCGCGGAGCGTCTCGCCGCTTATGCGGTCGGCGGTCTCAAGCGAGACCTGCTCGGTTTGGTTGTTCCGTCGCCCGAGTTTCCCCATCTCGTTTATCGGGTTCACGAGGCCGCTCGTCCCGTACTCCTGAAGCATCTCCGTCTCCGCCAAAAGCAGCCCCATTCGGCTCGCCGCGAGCTCACGGAGGGCGTCCTCGTCGGCGAGTCGTGGTTCGAAGGAACCCTCGCGGATCGCGATCGCTTTGATCCCCTTCGAGCCGAGGACGGCACCGGCACCGCCGCGGCCGGCGACCCCCTCACGGTCCCGGCCCTTATGAACGAGACACGCGTATCGAACGAGGTTCTCGCCCGCGGGACCCGCCGCGAGGACGTGGACGTCGTCGCCGTCCTCCTCCCGTTCGCGGATCGCCTCACAGGTTCGGTAGGTCTCCATGCCGGCGAGGTCGGGGGCCGGAACGACGGACGCACCGGACTCGTCGATGAGGACGTAGGAGAGTTCCTCGGCGGCACCGTGGAGCACGACCGTCTCGAAGCCGGTCGTCTTCTGGGCCCGTGGGAACGTGCCGCCGAAGGTGCTGTCGAAGAAGCCGTTCGTCATCGGGCTGATGAAGCCGACCACGCCGCGGCTCGTGCTCTGAAACGGGGTGGCGTTCATCGGGCCGACCGAGAGCGCGAGGACGTTTTCCGGATCGAACGGGCCGCTCGTCGGCGGCACGTGGTCGTACACCTGTTTGGCGAGGAAGCCGTTCCCGCCGAGCAACAGGCGTGCGTGTTCCGGGTCGATCGGCTCGCGATCGGCGTCACCCGTCCCGAGTTCGACGTGGAGCACCTCGCCGCCGTAGACGTCGGGAAGCCCGTTCATCGTGATCGTGCGGCCTCCGTCGTCGGGCGGTCGGTCGATGTCGTCCGCTCCTTCCGACACCATACCACGGTCCGTTCGACTCCGTTGCCGTGGCCACCGTCGGGCGGCCCTGAAACCGATCGCCGATCAACAACAGTCGACAGATCCATACCGCCACATCGCCGAGAACCGATATTAAATATTAGGACCAGTTCGATCTAATCCGCAGATGTAGAAATTCCTCCCATCTGATGCAGGAAAGCACGATTTCGTTCTATTTTTTAGGTGTGAGCAGAACATTTCACAATAGTACCGATCGGGCAGTGGTCGGCGGGCGCTGAAATAGATTCAACTCGTTCCCCACACCCAACAACTATTTTAAATCACCTCTGCGATCATCGAAGGGATGGGAACGCGCGCTGTCGAGAAGGAGTTCGACGACGTCGATTTACAGATCCTTGAACACCTCGAATCGGACCACGACCTCAACTTAGCGGACCTCTCCGAGGAGGTCGGCCTCTCGAAGTCGGCGGTTCACTACCGGCTCAACAAGCTCAAAGACGACGGGGTGATAACCGGCATCTCCGCCGACCTCGACCCACACCGATTCGGCCTGGAGATGCTCGTGATCACGGAGGTCTCCGTGACACACGAGTCCGGGTACGCCGCGGACACCGGCGAGCGGATCGCGAACGTCGCCGGCGTCAACGACGTCTACTACACGATGGGCGACGTCGACTTCATCGTCACCTTCCGGGCACAGGACCGCGACCAGGTCAACGAGGTCATCGCGGAGCTGGTGACGATAGACGGGGTAAACGAGACCTCCTCAACGTTCGTCATGGACGAGATCAAATCCGACGGGCGGATCCTCGCCAACATGTCCGAAGAGATGCGCGAGAACGTCCTCTCCGAGTGAGGAGCCGGAGGGGGGCTTCAGTCCATGGCGTCGTCGGCGATCTCAAGGGCGACGTCGAGGGCGGCGACCGCCTCGTCGACCTCCTCCTCGCCGATCGTCAACGGCGGCGTCACGACGATCGTGTTGACCGACGTGTAGAAGTAGACGCCCTCCGCGAGCGCGGCGGCACCCACCTCATCGAGGACGGTCGTCGTGCGGGAGACCTTGTCCTCACGCTTTTCGAACGGGACCCGCTTCTCCTCGCTGCGGGTCAACTCGATCCCCTGATGGAGCCCGATCCCGCGGCGTTCCCCGACGCTCGGATGTCGCTCGGCGAGCGCGTCAAGCTCCTCGCGAAGGTATGCGCCCATCTCCGTCGCGCGGTCGAGCAGGCCGTCCTCCTCGTAGGTCTCGATGGCCGCCAACCCGGCCGCACAGGCGGTGGGATGTCCCGAGAAGGTGTGACCCTGGTTGAGCAGGTTCTCCTCGAAGTGCTCGGCGATCTCCGCCGTGACCGTCGTCGCCGCGAGCGGCTGATAGGAGCCGGTGAGCCCCTTCGCCATCGTGATGATGTCGGGTTCGGTCTCATACAATGTGGAGGCGAACCACTCGCCGGTCCGGCCGAAGCCGGTCATCACCTCGTCACAGATAAGCAGCGCGCCGTGGTCGTGGGCGATCTCTTTTAACCGCGGCAGGTAGTCGTCCGGCGGGGTCAACACGCCGTTCGAGCCGACGAGGGGCTCGACGAGGACGGCCGCGACGGTTCCTCCCTCAAGCGCCAGCATCTCGTCGATATATTCGAGGCTCTGTTCGGGATCGAGGCTCGATCCGTACGCGTATGGGTCCGGCCCCTTCACCATGCCAGGCACTTCCGGTTGGATCTCAGGCCCCTGTGCGACCCGGCGGGGGTCGCCGGAGGCCGACAGCGAGGCGGCGGTCGCGCCGTGATACGAGCGGTAGCGCGAGAGGATCTTGTGTTTGCCCGTGTACGATCGAGCGATCTTAAACGCCACCTCGTTGGCCTCGGTCCCGCTCGTCGAGTAGAAGGTCTTTGTCAACGAGCCGGGGGTGATCTCCGCGAGTTTCTCCGAGAGCCGTGCCCGTGGCTCCGTCGACCACCCGGGATGGACGTACGGCACCGTGCGGATCTGCTCTGCGACCGCGTCCGCGACCCGCTCGGCGTCATAGCCGAGGCTCGTACAGACGTACTGGCTGCTGAAATCGAGGATCGAGTCGCCATCGGCCGTGATGAGCCGTGGTCCCTCGGTATCGACGATCTGTGTCGGGTCGAAATCCGCCTGTCGAGTCCACGTCCCGAGGGTGTACTCGCGGTCGAGCCGTTCGATCTCGGTCCGGTCGTGTTGTTGGCTGGCCATATAACGGCCATCAGGATCCAGAACTATGAATGTTGGTGTAAGTACACGAAAGATGCGATCTTCTCCCCCTTTCTGAGCCTGAGTCTCGTTTCTGTGAATATAATGTTGTAGAGTAGATTTCCGATAGAATATAATTCAGTAGCGTCGTTCGTCGATGGTCTGTTCCACGGACCCGCCCTCGTGACCACGGATCCGCCCTCGTCACCGCTTGGAGGGATAAACGGGCCGTTAGAGCCCGTCGTAGGGGCCGGCTTTCGCCGCCGTCAGCCGGTCGACTTGGTCGCTGGAGAGGTCGATCGTCGCCGCCGCGAGGTTCTCCGTCAGCTGGTCGACCGTTCGCGCACCGATGATCGGCGCGGGGACGCCCTCGCGGTGTGAGAGCCACGCGAGTGCGACCTGGGCGGGCGAGGCGTCCACCTCGTCGGCGACCTCGTCGAGCACGTCGTGGAGGTCGAAGTTCTCGGCGGTGAGATAGGAGTCACGAAACCGGCTCGACTCCGCGACCCGGGAGTCCTCCGGAAGGTCCTCGTCGCGATCGTACTTCCCGGTGAGAAAGCCCTGTCCGAGCGGGCTCCACGGGCAGAGCGCGAGGTCACGTTGCCGGGCGAACTCCAGATAGTCGCCCTCGATCTCGCGGTCGACGAGGTTGTAACGCGGCTGGAGGACGGTGAACGGCTCCCACCCCTCGGCGCGAGCGATGGCGTTCGCGCGCGCGACCTTCCATGCGTTCGGCCGCATCGTCGAGGCACCGAGATAGTGAACCTTTCCGGACTCGACGAGCCCGTTCAGCGTCTTCATCAGCTCGCGGGCGGGCGTCTCGTCGTCCCACCGGTGGATGTAGAGCACGTCAACGTAGTCCGTTCCGAGCCGGTCGAGCAGCGCGTCGACGCGGTGGCGAATGTTCTTGCGGTTCGTCCCGACGCTGTTCGGGTCGCCCTCGCGGATCTGCCAGTAGATCTTCGAGGCGACCGTGTAGCGCTCGCGGTCGCGCCCTTCGAGCCAGTCGCCGATCCACTCCTCGCTCGCGCCGCCGCCGTAGACGTCGGCGGTGTCGATGTACCGACCGCCTGCCGCCTCGTAGGCGTCGAGGAGCTCGTGGGCCCGCGTTTCGTCGATCTCCGTGTGTCCCTCCTCCGTCGTTCGGCCGAATCGCCACGTTCCGAACTGGAGTTCACTCGTACGGATGCCGGTGCGGCCGAGTTCGACGAACTCGAGGTCGATCCCCTCGGGTGAGCGTGTCATCGACCCACGATTCGGGGTGGGCGGTCAAAAGGATGGAGATAGCGAATGCGGCGTGTTGACGTGCTGTGCGGGGGCCTGTCCGCACGGGACCGCGCGTTATTCGAGCTGGTGGTAGTCCAACTCGTAGCCCGCATCGAGCGCGGACTGCACCGCCGCGCTCGGGTCCGCCACGGGGACCGTGTGCGGCTTCATGCCGCCGAGATCCGCCGGCGCAAAGGCGACGTTTCGACACCAGTCGTCGTCCGTTTCCGGGTAGTCCGTACGGTAGTGTGCCCCTCTGGATTCCGTTCGCTCGATCGCGCCCCGAAGGATCGCTTCCGCCACGACGAGGCTGAACCCGAGGTCGACGGCGAACTCGAAGGAGCGGCCGGTCCGGGAGCCGACCCGGACGTCCGCCGCCCGCTCGCGGAGGTCAGCGAGGCGGTCGAGCCCCTCACGCAGGGAGGAGTCGTCCCTGAGTATGCCGGCGTGCGTCCACATGAGGTCGCGCAGTTCGGCCAGGAGCGTCTCGACCTCGTGGGTGCCCCCCTGGTCGGCGACCGCAGCGAGGTCCGTGAGGTGCGGTTCGAAGACCGACCCCAAGATCGCGTCGGGGATCGTCCCCGGTCCGTCGATGCGGTCGGCGATCCGCTCGCCGGCGATGACGCCGTAGACGACCGTTTCCGCGAGGGAGTTGCCGCCGAGTCGATTTGCACCGTGGACGCCGGCCATCGTCTCCCCGATGGCGAAGAGCCCGTCGACGTCCGTCTCGCCGTAGGCGTCGACGCGGACGCCACCCATCCCGTAGTGGGCGGTCGGGGCGACCTCGACCGGCTCCTCGGCCATGTTTACCCCGAGGTCGGCGAACCGCTCGTACATCCGGGGCAGTCGTTCCTTGATAAACGCTTCGTTGCGATGGGAGATGTCGAGGTAGACGCCGCCGTGTTCGGTCCCGCGGCCCGCCGCGATCTCCGCGGCGATGGCGCGGGCGACGACGTCGCGTGCGTCGAGTTCCATCTGGTCGGGCGAGTACCGTTCCATGAACCGCTCGCCGTCGGCGTTGTACAGGCGACCACCCTCCCCACGGACAGCTTCGGTCACGAGCCGCCCGCTCCAGGGCGACCAATCGGGGTCGTCCTCGTCGACCGCCATCCCCGTTGGATGGAACTGCACGAACTCCATGTCCATGAGCGTCGCCCCGGCGTCGTACGCTAGCGCCGGTCCGTCCCCGTTGTTCTCATCGTCACGGGACGTGTGCCGGTTGTAGACCGCTGCGTAGCCGCCCGCCGCGAGGACGACGTTGCCGGCGTTAAAAAGGACGAACTCGCCGGAGTCCATGTCGAAGCCGGCCGCGCCGTACACGCGGTCACCGTCCGAGAGCAGTTTCGTGATCATCACGTTCTCGCGGTACGGTACCTCGCGGTCCTGTGCCTGCTCGACGAGGGTATCGAGCAGCGACTCACCGGTGTGGTCGCCAGCAAAGGCGGTTCGGCGGAACGACTGGGCGCCGAAGTATCGCTGATCGATCTCGCCGTCATCGGTCCGGGAGAACGCCATGCCCCCCTCGTCCAACTCCCGGAGGCGATCCGGCATGCCCTTCGTGACCGTCTCCACCTGCATGGGGTCGTTGATGAAGTGCCCCTCCTTGAGTGTGTCCGCGGCGTGGATCGCCCAGTCGTCTTCGGGGTCGTGCGTACCGAGCGCGCCGTTTATTCCCCCTCTGGCCCACGTCGTGTGCGCGTCGCCGTGGCCACGCTTTCCGAGGACGAGGACGTCATCGACGCCCCGGTCAACGAGTTCGATCGCCGCTCTGGCTCCGGCCGCTCCGGCGCCGATGATGAGCACCGACACGTCCACGCGCTCGTAGTCGGGCACCGCTTCGTCGCTCCCGATCCCGCTGCTGGGGTCCATATCCATGGTACGGGCTGGAGACGGATGAATCCCTCGCGCGCGTGCGCGCGAGCGAGCGATGGCGATTAGGGTGAAGTATGAGCAGGAAGGGATGGATGACCCATGGCCCCGGCCGCAATGTGGTCCGAGAGAACGCCCGATACTTGATGTGTATCGGCCACCTGAACGGGATATGACGCTCCTTTCGGATGCCGAACGCCGGAAGGTCGATGAGACCGACGATCGGTACTTCTACCACACTCCCCGGTACGTCACCCATGCCGACGAGGGCTTTCTCGGCCGGTTGACCGAGGCGTATCGGGAACGGTTCGAACCCG
>PWGU01000183.1 GCA_003554605.1 Halorubrum sp. | reverse complement strand
TTTATGGGCCCCTTCTTCCTCGGGTTCGGCCTCGACTACTCCGGGCGTTCCGGACTCATTCGCTCGCCGGTCTTTGCGGCGGTGATGGCGGTGCCGCTCGTAACGACCCTCGTCGCGGCCACCACCACCCGTCACGGGATGTTGTGGACCGGGTTCCGGATCGATCCGGTCTTTGGCCTCTCGACGGTCGTGTTTACCCTCCAGCCGTGGGCCTGGTTCGCGTTGGGGTTCGGCTTCGCGGTGACCGGTGTCGGCGTCCTCCTGTTGGTCGAAGCGATCCTCGATTATGGGACGCTCTACCGACGCGAGGCCGCGGCCGTCGTCTTGAGTATCGTCCCACCGTCCATCGGGTTGGTACTCTGGATGTTCCAGCTCGGGCCCGTCCCCCAGCTGAACCTCACCCCGATCCTGTTTATCCCCCATCTACTCCTGGACGGCTACGCCTTCGTCGGCACACGGATGTTCGAGACGAGCCCGACGACACAGCGGGCGGCCGAGCGAGCCACGATCGTCGGTCGGTCGGAGCCACAGCTCACCGTGGACACCGAGGGACGGATCGTCCAACTTAACCCGCGCGCCGTGGAGGTGTTCGGGATCGACGCGGGGACCCCCCTTCCGATCCCGATCGAAGAGGTGACCGGGGCCTCCCTCCCGACGCTACTCGAACGTGGCGACATCGAGGTCGACGAGGGACAGGGCGGGGTTTTTGCGATCTCACACACGCCGCTTTCGGACCCCCAGGGGGACGCCGTCGGCGACCTGCTCGTGTTCTATGACATCACGGAAGAGCGACGACGAAAACAGCAACTCGCGGTGCTCAACCGTATCCTCAGACACAACCTCCGAAACGAGATGACGGTGATAAACGGCTACGCCGAGGTGATCGCCGAGAACGAGTCGGGGACCGAGACGGGCGGACAGGCGAAGACCATCGCCGCCGCGGGACGCCGGTTGGTACGGATCGCGGAGAAGGTCAGGACGTTCGATACGATTCAAGATGGGGAGCTCAACGCCCGTTCGGTCGACGTCGAGGAGGTGGTTCAACAGGTCCGTGGGAAATTTATGACGGAATATCCTGCGGCGACGGTCACCGTGACCGATGAGCGGAGTTCGGGGATGTTCAGCACCGATCGCGACGTCCTCTCCGTCATCGTCTCGACGTATCTCGAGAACGCGATCGTCCATGCCGAGGATGACGACCCGCGCGTCGACGTTCGGCTGTTCGACGCCGCCGACCAATCTCTCGGGATCGAGATCCGCGATCGGAACGAACGGATCCCGCCCATCGAGACCGATTCGCTCCGCGCGGGCGACGAGACCCCGTTGCAACACGGACGCGGCATCGGCCTATGGGTGGCGACGTGGTGTCTCGCGGAGCTCAACGGGGACGTGGCGTTCGGTTATGACGACGGAAACGTGGTCACGGTGACCATCCCGCCCCGGTAGCCGCGGTGGCGACCCGGCGCGCTCTCAAGGCTTAAATTCGGTGGGGCACAACCCCGCCACAGTGACTGACACCCCGCCGTGGGCCGACGTGTTCGGCCACGATGACCCCTATCCCGAGCAGTCCGACGGGATAGACGCCGCCATCGACGCCGCCGAGGACGGCGGTTTCCTCGTCCTCGAAGGCGCGTGTGGGACGGGAAAGACGATGCTCGCGTTGACCGCAGGGCTTGACCGGGTTCGCGACCCCGACTCGCCCTTCGAGCGGGTGTTCGTGCTCACGAGCGTCAAACAACAGCTCCGACAGTTCGAAACCGACCTTCGGGCGATAAACGCGAACCTGCCGGAGGGCTACGACCCCGTCTCCGGGCTCACCCTCGTTGGGAAAGCCGACGTCTGTCCATACGCCTTGGAAAGCCGTGGCGGGATCGACGCAGAAAACGTCTACGAGCGGTGTGACGGCCTCCGCGAGCGGACACGATCGCTCGTTGGCGAGGGCGGTGCGACGACGACCTCGAACCTCGTGAGCGAGGCACGCGGACAACAGGTCGGGCTCATCGATTCCGGCGCGGACGATTCGTCGGCGTCGTACCTGACCGTCGCGGACGAGCCGACGCCGTACCGGCCGGATACCGAGGAGTTCCGCGGAACGGAGTTCTGTCCGTTCTACGCCGGTTTCCTCGATGAGCTCCCCGATGACGGGGATCCGCTGGAGGCCGTCCCGGTCGATCTCACCGACGTGGGACATCTCGGTCCGACCGAGTTGGTCAGGCTTGCCGCGGGCCACGGCTCCTGCCCGCACTCGGTGATGGGCGCGCTCGTGCCGGAAGTCGAGGTCGTCATCGGCAACTACTACCACGCCTTCGACCCCGTGACGACGGGGACGTTCACCGGCGCGCTGCTCGATGAATCGACCTTCCTTGTCTGTGATGAGGCCCATATGCTCGAACCCCGCGTCCGTGACCTCGTGAGCGATGCGATCGCGGACGCGAGTCTACGGGATGCGGCGGCGGAACTAACCCGGGTCATCCAGCCGGTCGTTTTCGACCGGGAGGGTGCGGACACGGGCGAGGACGCGGATCTGGTTCGTGGCGAACTCGCCGAGACGGACGTGACGGTCGCGGAGATCGAGGAGCTTCGTGACTTCTGTCGGGACCTGCGTGAGGAGTTGGACCGGCGCGTTATCGAACATCTCGACCGGGAGCGCGCTGACTGGCGGGCGTCCATGGAGGACCTCGATGACATGGAGATCCCACTTCGGGACCCCGAAGAGCCGGGCGAGGACGCGATCACGGCGTGGGCGCGCCGGGCGGGATACGGCGATCGGGTATGGGCACGGGCAGCGACCGTCGGAGCGGTCGTCGGACGAACCCTCGATTCGTTGGAGGAGGAGGACAAACAACGGGCGGCACCCGGCGTCGGCCGAACAATTAACGCGTGGTATCGGGAGGACCACGAGACGTTCTTCCGTGCGATAGCCCTCGAACGGACGGTCGACGAGACGGCGCCGGCGGACTCGTGGCAACGTGGATACAACGCGAGTCTCGCGCTGTACAACTGCCTTCCGAGCGAACCGATCGGCGACCGAATCGGCGAGTTCGGCGGTGGAATCCTCATGAGCGCCCCCCTTGAGCCGATCGACGTGTTTCGGGAGGTGACCGGCCTCAACCGTCTCGACCGCGAGGGCCGACCCGTCGAGGAGCGCACGTACGGGCTGACGTTCCCCGAATCGAACCGGGCGAGCCTCGCGGTCGACGTGCCGAAGTTTACCCACGACAATCGCGGCCCGCCGGGGGAGGAGAACGCGACACGGCTTGCACACCTTGACGCTGTGGCCCGGATCGGCGCGCACCCCGGCAACGTTCTCGTTGGAATGCCCAGCTATGCGGAGGCGACGTGGATGGCCGAGGCGTTGTCCGAGCGGGTCGAAAAGCCCGTCCTGCTCGACGCCTCGACCGGCGACCGGGAGACTGAGTCGCTCAAGGACGAGTTCTTCGGCGGCGGCGACAAGGTGTTGGTAACGAGCCTCCGGGGAACGCTCACGGAAGGGGTCGACTACCGGGGCGACCGGCTTTCGGCGGCGGTCGTCTGTGGCGTCCCCATCATCAACACGGCGCGGCCACGGACGCGGGCGGTGATCACCGCGTACGACCGGCGGTTCGACGACGGCTTCGAGACCGCACTCACCGTCCCGGCGGTACGAAAGGCCCGGCAGGCGATCGGGCGGGTGATCCGTGGCCGCGACGAACGCGGCGTTCGGGCCCTTCTCGACGCGCGATATGCCCGTGACTCGTGGAACGGCGTCCGTGGATACCTGCCCGAACACGAGCGTGCGGAGTTCGCGCCGGTCAGCCCCGATATGCTCGGTGTCGCCCTCGACAGGTTCTTCAAAGCCAGCGCCGACCCGTCCGCGTGATCCGCGTTCGGGCCTCTCATCGCGCGCATCAACCGGTGCTCGGTGTACGGTAGGCACGTGTTGACACGACGACAAGCACCGCATAACTACAACCATAAGCCCCGTTCATCGGGTATGCCAAACGTCGACTCCCGTCAGTGTTATCACGTCGTCTGTCGCGAGTGCCGGACCGAGTACATCTCCGAGCGTGCATCGGAGGCGGAGACGCTTATGGAACGACACGCCGAGGAGACGGGCCATCTCGTCGTGTATGAAGCGGTGGAGTGAGCGGGCCCGCGTTCACACCCCGCCAAGCCCTATTCGATCACCGCGTCTATCGCGTCCATCGTCCGCGCCACCCGTTCTCGGCGTGCGGCGTGACCCATGTGACCGATCCGAAGAATGTCATCCGCGCCATCGCCGAGGCCGGTCGCGAGGATGATGTCGTGTTCCGCGCGGATCCGCTCTTGAAGCGCCTTCGCCTCCCCCGGGACGTGGAGCGCGGTGACCGTCGGCGAACTCCGCTTGGGGTCCGGATATAGGGGCACGCCGATCTCGTCTGCACGCGAGCGGCAGTATGCCGCGACCTCCTCGTGACGGGCGTAAGTCTCATCGATTCCCTCATCGCGAACGAGCGCGAGCGCTGTACGGAGGGCGACGACGTTGCTCGTCAGGTGGGTATAGGGGAACCCGTCCTCGGTGTCTCGCCACGGGAGGAAGTTGGTGTAGAGCGAACGCGCCGCCCGTTCCTCCATCGCCTCCCATGCACGTTCCGAGATGGCGGCGGTGGTCAGGCCGGGCGGGGCGCTGAAACACTTCTGGGAGGCACCCAGACAGACGTCGATCCGATCCGTCGGAACGGGGACGCCACCGAGCGAGGAGACCGCGTCGACGACGGTGAGCACGTTGTGCTCCTCGAACAGGTCGAGCGCCCGCCCGAGGTCGTTGAGCGTCCCCGTCGGCGTCTCACAGTGGACCATCGTGGCGAGCGCGAACGTCCCGTCGTTCAGGGTCGCCTCCAGTTCGTCGAGCGGGAGCGGCCCGTCCGGATCGGTCGTCACGAGCGTCGCGTCGCCGCCGTACCCCTCGACGAAGTCGGCGAAGCCGTCGCCGTAGAGGCCGTTCGAGAGACAGACGACCTCCGTGCCGGGTTCGACGAGCGAGGCGATGGCGGCTTCGAGCCCGAGGATCCCCTCGCCGCCGGGGACGACGACGTCGTGGGTGTCGACGCCGGCGACCCCGTATATCGCCGATAGGTCGTCAACCACGTCCCGATACACGTCCTGAAACCGCGGGTCCACATCCGGGTTAATAAGCTCCTCCGACATCGCCGCGCGCACGGGTTCTGGGACCGCGGTCGGCCCCGGCGTCATGAGCATATCCGATCGGGGTGTTGGACGGGTATATATAATCCGGGTCGCCGGCGGGGTGGGGTAATCCGTGCCACCGACGGCTGGTCCGGGTTGGCTTTTTGCCCGTCGCACCCCGTGAATGACGTATGCAGGTCGCGTTGATCACGGTCGGGGATGAACTGCTGTCCGGCGATACGGTGAACACGAACGCGAACTGGCTCGCCGGACGGCTCGCCGAGCGCGGCGCGAGGGTCGCCAGGATCCTCTCGCTGCCCGACGACCGGTCGGTGATCGCCGATCACGTGCGTGAGTACGCCGAGGCGTTCGACGCCGTCATCGTCACCGGCGGGATCGGCGGGACGCCAGACGACGTGACGATGGAGGCGGTCGGAGACGCCTTCGATCGGGGGCTCTCGTCCACGGAGACGACGCTTGCGGCGGTGGAGGAGCGGCTCGCCGAAATTCGTGAACGGATCCCGAACCGCGACCTCGCGATCGACGTCGAAGCGGAGGCGGCGATCCCCACAGGTGCCCGACCACTCATAAATGAAGCCGGGTTGGCCCCCGGCTGTGTCCTCGAAAACGTCTACGTCATGCCCGGGATCCCCGGCGAACTCAAATCGATGTTCGACGGGGTCGCCGAGGAGTTCTCCGGCGATCGAACCTCGCGGTTCCTCTATACGGTCGAACCGGAGGCGAACATCATCCCGGCGTTACGTGGGGCGATGGAGCGGTTCGACGTCGTGGTGGGCTGTTATCCGGATCGCGAGAAGCGGCACAATCGGTTAAAAGTGACCGCGACGGATGCGGAGACGGTCGCGGACGCGAGCGGATGGCTGTTGGAGAACGTGAACGCGAGCGAGACGCCTGTGACCCGTGACTGGGGCGGGGAGGAGTGACGGCAGTGATAACGCAGACAATGGATGATCAAGCCGGCAACTCCCGGTTCATACACCCGGCCAGTCGGCAAACGTACCCTCAGTAAGCGTGCCATCCTGTGCCCTAAGGTAGTCGCGCTGTGAGGTCATAACAGCTTCCTGTAGACTGTACCCCCGATCCCCGTACTGGCGGAGTCGTTCACGCTTCCAACTCGCCGGTGTTATTCGTCGATCGGCTCGACGACGCAACGGGTACAGATAGGCCGCGGCAGTGTCAGCGTCGAACCACCGCTTTTCGAGTCCACGCTGGGCGTGGTCGAACAGGTCGGTGTACAGTTCCTCGATAGCTGTCGTTTCGTGGCCATCCGCGGTTATCCACTGCATATCGGCTTCGAGCCCGTTCCGCGCGGCGGCGTAGAAGTTCTCACGGGCCTGCTCCCAGGGCAAGGAGGTGACGGGGTGGTCGGTAGCGACGAGGCCTTCCATCAGTCCTGCGACTGCGGCGAGCAGCGAAATAGAGTCCCGCAGCGTCGGTTGGGCGGGCAACGGCCGAAACTCAAGACGGGCGTTGGCAGCAGCCCGTGTGGGCCCATCGAAGACCGGGCGTACCCAGCGCCAGTAACTCCCGTGTTTGTGCCGAAGGTGGCGAAACGTATCATCGAACCGAGACTCGACCTCACGATGGGCCGGTACGATGGACGGATCCCGAGCCACCCGGTCGACCGCTTCGGCTATCGTCTCGATCTCCCGCGGGAAGCGAACTTTTGCCGCCCTGTCCGAATCGTTCATCATCGACTCGTAAATGAACACGCGGTTCTCGAAGTACCCCCGAGCGAGAACGTCCTCAACGGTAGTATCCTCGTCGTAGAGACTCGGTGGAAACAGCGGCGAGTTGGCCGCCAACGCAACTAGTGGTCCAGCGATTCGAATCGCATACCGGAAGTAGGTCGGCAACTCGGCGGCGATAGGCATCTGATAGTGGGGCTGAATACTCGATGTCAGTGTGGCCGGCACCGTCGTTTGATACTGGGCTGTTACGTTTGGCACGTCGAGCCGACAGTCGGGCTGATAGGATCGTGACTGCTCCATCGCGTGGTATCTGGGCGAGTCACTCAGGTTCGTTGCCAGGCTGAACCCGTTTACGCTGGTCGTGTCGGAAAGGTACTCCTCGGCGGTTTCGCCCACTGGGGGGATAACCCAGAAGCCGTCGCTCACGAGCTTGATCGGCTCGACACGCGCAGTGGCGGCGGCTGCGGTCTGGACTGCGGATTGTATCTCGTGTTCGATCGCGGCCAGTCCGTGTGGCCCCAACGGCTGCGGGCTGGACGTGAACTCCGCATTGTGCAACCCGAGTTCTTTCTCGAATCGAATGAGTTCCAACAGCGACCGTGGAACTCGCCGGAGTGCACCGGACGCGTCGTCCACCCCGTAAAATTCGTACTCGAGACCGATGAGTGCCTGTGTGTTGTCGAACGTTCCAACCTCGAGTTCGGCTTTGAGCGTGTCTACCTCCGCTGCGACGCGATGCTCGAACTCGTCGTGATCCGTCTGCAACAGCGCAGCAACGTCCTGTTGCAGTTCATCCATACCGTGTGGTGCGGTGTCAAGATATTAAACTTTCATTCGCATCTCGAACTGGGACATCCAAGAATACAGGTGCGTTCTCTATTCAGCACGACCCTCATATCAGGTCTAACGAATTTCAACGGGGTAGAATACACTTTATCGGGTGCGAAGAGAAAGTACGGCGGCGACGAGGACGCAGACGCCCGCCGCACCCGCAAGCGCGAGAAACAGCGCGGGTTCGCCGCCGAGGGTGAGCGCCGCCCCGCCGATCGAGGCCCCGAGCGCGCCAAACCCGAACGTCCCGAGGTAGGTGTAGCCGAAGGAGATGCCGTGGTGTTCCGGCGGGGCGTGTTCAGCAACCAGCGTCTGAGTGATGGGTGCAACCGCGTAGATGGTGAACCCGAGGACCACACAGATCGCGAGTAGCGGGATAACGCCCGCCGCACTCGCCGGGAGGAACGAGAGCGTTCCCGCGACGACCGCGAGCAGCAGGATAATAAGCACCCTATCGGGTCGGTGCCGGTCGCTCAGCCGGCCGCCGGCGTACTGCCCGAACACCCCGACGAGCAGGAGTGCGGAGTAGGCGAACTGGTCGGCGTCTATCGTCTCCCCGCCGACGGGCATCGGTTGAAAGACCGTCAGCCGGGAGAGGACGTCCGGGAGAAACGTGAAGAGTCCGCGATAGTAGATCCCGTAGGTCAACACGACCGCGAAGACGACGAGGAAGCCGCTCGTGAACAACACGCGGGAGTCCG
>PWGU01000059.1 GCA_003554605.1 Halorubrum sp. | reverse complement strand
GCCGCCTGCGTCGGCAACGTCTCCCTGCTCGATGGCGACGTCTTCGCGCACACACACGCGGTGTTGTCCCGGCCCAGCGGCCAAGCACTCGCCGGACATCTCGATTCCGCGACCGTGTGGGCTGGCGAGTGTCACCTCCGCGCGTTCGCGAAGCCGCTCGAACGCGAGCACGACCCTGTCACGGATCTGGACCTGTGGCTGTGATGGGCGGCGAGGAGCGTCGATTTGGACGGGGATACGACCGATGAGGCCGGACGACGAGCGCTACTTCGCGCGGATCGAGGAGCGCCTGGACGAGGCGTTCACCGTCGCCGAGGCCGCAAAGGGGCAGGGAAAGGACCCTGAACCGGAGATCGAGATCCCGGTCGCACGCGACATGGCCGACCGCGTGGAGAACATCCTCGGCATCGAGGGGGTCGCGGAGCGGGTCCGAGAGCTGGAAGGCGAGATGTCCCGCGAGGAGGCCGCCCTCGCGCTCGTCACCGACTTCGTCGAGGGGACCGTCGGCGACTACGACTCCCGCGAGGGGAAGATCGAGGGCGCGGTTCGTACCGCCGTTGCGCTGCTTACGGAGGGGGTCGTCGCCGCGCCGATCGAGGGGATCGACCGCGTCGAACTGCTCACGAACGACGACGGGAGCGAGTTCGTCAACGTCTACTACGCGGGACCGATCCGCTCGGCTGGCGGGACCGCACAGGCGTTGTCGGTGCTCGTCGCCGACTACGCCCGGTCGCTTTTGGGGATCGAGGAGTACCACCCCCGGACGGAGGAGGTCGAACGCTATGCGGAGGAGATCGGCCTCTATGACAAAGAGACCGGCCTACAGTACAGCCCGAAGGACAAGGAGTCGAAGTTCATCGCGAGGAACATCCCCATCATGCTCGACGGGGAGGCGACCGGCGACGAGGAGGTCTCGGGCTTTCGTGACTTAGAGCGGGTGGACACCAACTCCGCCCGCGGCGGAATGTGTCTCGTCGCCGCCGAGGGGATCGCGTTGAAAGCGCCGAAGATACAGCGATACACCCGTGAACTCGACGAGGTCGACTGGCCCTGGCTGCAGGACCTGATCGACGGAACGATCGGCGACGACGACCCGGTCACGGACGCGACGGACTCGGCGGCAAACGGCGACGACGCGGTCGTAAACGAGGATGAGGGGTCAAGTGACCCGACAGCGGGGGACGACGGAGCGGCCGACGAGGACGCTGAAGCCGATGACGACCCGGACGGCCCACCGCGGGCCCCGCCCGCAGAGAAGTTCCTCCGGGACCTCATCGCCGGGCGGCCGGTCTTCACCCATCCCTCGGAGGCCGGCGGGTTCCGGCTCCGCTACGGTCGCGCGCGCAATCACGGCTTCGCGACCGGCGGGGTCCATCCGGCGACGATGCACATCGTCGACGACTTCCTCGCGGCCGGCACGCAGATCAAAACCGAGCGACCAGGGAAGGCCCACGGCGTCGTTCCGGTCGACTCCATCGCGGGCCCGACGGTCCGCCTCGCGACCGGCGAGGTACGTCGGATCGACGACCCGGCGGAGGCGCTGGCGATACGCAACGGGATCGAGCAAATCCTCGATCTCGGCGAGTACCTCGTCAACTTCGGGGAGTTCGTCGAGAACAACCACGCGCTCGCGCCGGCCGCCTACGTGTATGAATGGTGGGTCCAGGAGTTCGAGGCGGCCGGCGCGGACGTACAAGCGCTCGCGGACGATCCCCACATCGACCTCGAACAACCCTCCGTCGAGACCGCGTTGAGCTGGGCGATCGAGTACGACTGTCCGCTGCATCCGGAGTACACCTATCTCTGGCACGACCTCACCGTTGAGGCGTTCGAGTCGCTCACGGAGGCGGTTTCATCGGGGGAGATCGTCGAGGGAGTCCTGACGATCGAGCGGATGACGGAGACGACGACGGCGCTTGAGGCGTTGCTCGTCGAGCACACACGAACCGCCGATGCGATCCGAATCCCGACGTGGCGGCCGCTGGCGCGCTCGCTCGGGATCGACGATGGGCTCCGAAAAGGGTGGGAGGAGCTCTCGGCGGCCGCCCGCACGTGGGACGACGGAGCAAACGCGATCAAAGCGGTCAACGAGGTCGCGCCGTTTACCGTGCGCGAGCGAGGGCCGACCCGGATCGGGAATCGAATGGGTCGCCCGGAGAAATCCGAGAGCCGCGACCTCTCGCCGGCGGTCCACACCCTCTTTCCGATCAGCGAGGCGGGTGGCTCCCAACGCGATGTCTCGAAAGCCGCCCGGCAGATGGACGACCGGGGCCATCGTGGGCGGCTCGAACTCGAGGTGAACGACCGTCGATGTCCGGACTGTGAAACCCACACTTACCGGGCGGACTGCCCCGACTGTGGGACACACACCGAACCGCACTACGAGTGTGGCGACTGCGGAACCGTCTGTACGCCCGACGAGGCCGGTCGGGTCGAGTGTCACCGCTGCGGGTGGGAGGTGACGGCCGCGGCGTATCAGGAGGTCGACCTCAACGACGCGTACCATTCGGCGATGGCGGCGGTCGGCGAGCGGGAGGGCTCCTTCAAGATATTAAAGGGGGTGAAGGGGCTCACCTCGCGGAACAAGACGCCCGAGCCGATCGAGAAGGGGGTGTTGCGCGCGAAAAACGGCGTCACCTCGTTTAAAGACGGGACGGTCCGCTACGACATGACCGACCTCCCGGTGACGGCGGTCCGGCCGGTCGAACTCGACGTGACCGCCGACCACTTCCGCGAGTTGGGCTATGAGACCGACATCGACGGCGAACCGTTGCGACACGACGACCAGCTGGTCGAGTTGAAGGTGCAGGACATCGTGCTCTCGGACGGCGCGGCCGAACACATGATGCGGACCGCGGCGTTCGTCGACGACCTCTTAGAGCAGTTCTACGGGCTCGATCGCTTTTATGAACTGAACGAGCGCGACGACCTCGTCGGCGAACTCGTCTTCGGGATGGCCCCACACACGAGCGCCGCGACTGTCGGCCGCGTGATCGGGTTCACCTCGGCGGCGGTCGGCTACGCGCATCCGTACTTCCATGCGGCCAAAAGGCGGAACTGTTTCCACCCGGAGACGGCGATCGACTATCGCGACGGCGACGAATGGCATACGACGTCGATCCGCACGTTCGTCGAGGAGCGGCTGACTGATCCCGAGTCGGATGCTATCGGTACGCTGGTCACGGAGCTGGATGACAATGTCGTCGTTCGCTCCATCGACGATCAAGGAAAACCAACGATACAACCCGTGACGGCGGTGTCGAAGCATCGAAGCCATGAGCATCTCGTTCGGATCGAGACCGTGGGTGGTCGGTCGATCCGCGTGACGCCCGACCACACGATGCTTCGAATAGAGGATGGAGCACTTCAAGAAGTCCGCGCAAGCGAGCTGTCTGTAGGAGATGCGGTACCGGCACCTTCGGACCTGCCTTCCGACGCAGACGAACGTAACTCCAAGAAGGGTCACAGAGGGCAGAATGCGCCCGCTGTCGTCGCCGACGGCGGCGTCGGAACCGATCGTGTTGCCTCAGTGGAGTACATCGAAAGCGACGTCAATCACACGTACTGTGTCACCGTCGCAGAGACCCACCGGCTCGCGGCGAACGGGCTGTGGGTAGGGCAGTGCGATGGCGACGAGGATTGCGTAATGCTGCTGATGGACGGATTGTTGAACTTCTCGAAGACTTTTTTGCCAAACAAGAGGGGCGGAAAAATGGACGCACCGCTCGTGATGTCCTCACGGATCGACCCGTCCGAGATCGACGATGAGGCGCACAACATGGACATCGTTCGGCGGTATCCGCTCGAACTGTATGAAGCAAGCAGGCGGATGGCCGACCCGGGCGAGGTGGAGGAGTTGATACAGCTCGGCGAGGACACCCTCGGGACCGACGACGAGTATCGCGGCTTCGATCACACCCACGACACGACGGACATCGCGATGGGGCCGGACCTCTCGGCGTACAAGACGCTCGGCGACATGATGGAGAAGATGGACGCCCAGTTGGAGTTGGCCCGGAAGCTCCGCGCGGTCGACGAGACCGACGTCGCGGAGCGGGTCATCGAGTACCACTTCCTCCCGGACATCATTGGGAACCTCCGGGCGTTCGCGAGACAGGAGACGCGCTGTCTCGACTGCGGTGAAAAATATCGACGGATGCCGCTCACCGGCGACTGCCGGGAGTGTGGCGGGCGGGTGAACCTCACCGTTCATAAGGGGTCGGTGAACAAATACGTCGAGACGGCGATCGAGGTCGCCGAGCGGTTCGGCTGCCGGCCGTACACCAAACAGCGGCTCTACGTGTTACGTGACGCCCTCGAATCGATCTTCGAGGACGACACGAACAAGCAGTCCGGGATCGCGGACTTCATGTGAGCGGGACGGGTGGTCGGCCGGAGCGGCCACCGGCTGCCGCTGCGACCAACTATTTACTCGGCGCGCGACACGGGAGTATATGACCGTTTCACGTGCACCCGCGGAACCGGGCGTGCGACAGTTCGAAGCCGACATCGAGCGGATCGACGGCCGTGAGGTCGTCCTCGGTGAGACGTACTTTTATGCCGAATCGGGTGGACAGCCGGCCGACCGGGGAACGCTCGCCGGGATCGTCGTCGACGACGTCATCGAGCGGGACGGCGAGGTCGTCCACATCCTCGCCGAGGAGCCCGACGGCCTCGACGCGGGTGGGACGGTCGCCGGGGTCATCGACGACCACTTCCGGACCTACTGCATGCGCGCACACACGGCCTCACACGTACTTTACGGCGCTGCACGACGGGTCTGTGACGGGCTCGGCTATGCCGGGTTCGACATCTCATCGGAGAAGGTGCGGGTGGACCTGACCGCCGACGAGCCGCTCGATGACGGGGACCTGATCGAGTTGGAGCGGCTCGCAAACCGTGCCGTCTGGGACTCGCTTCCGGTTCGCTGGGAGACGATGTCGGCGAGCGAGGCCCGTTCGGTCGAGGGGATCGCGTTCAACGACCGGACGGAGGAGGGCGCGATGGCCGAGGGCGAGCGGGCGACCGGCGAGGGAGCGACCGACGGGGGGGTCCGTGTCGTCACCGTCGAGGGCTGGGACGTGGCCGCCTGCGGCGGGACCCACGTCGAAAACACCGCCGAGATCGGCCCGATCGAGACGCTCGACCGCTCGAACCCCGGCAAGGGGGTGACCCGCGTCGAGTTCGCCGTCGGGCCGACGGCCATCGACCGGAACGCCGCCGTCCACCTCGCCGCCCTGAACGCGGCGAAGGCGGTCGACTCGGATATCGACGGGCTCGTCGGGTCCATCGATCGCCTGCGAGAGGAGAACGCACGACTGGAGACGGAGTTACAAGAGGCGACGGCCGCCCGGCTCGAATCGCGGCTCGGCGGTTTCGAACCGATCGACATCGACGGCGCACGTGTCGCGGTCGGAACCGTTGACGAAGCGGATCCGAACGACCTTCGGGAACCGGCCGAGGCGGTCGTCGGGAATGGCGGGGACGCGACGCCGGACGCGGTCGTGGCGGTCGGCCCGGGTCCGGCCCCGTTCGTCGTCGTCGCGGTGGACCGCGAGTCGGAGACCGAAACGGACGCTGGGGCGCTCGTCGACGACATCACCGACGAGTTCGGTGGCGGTGGCGGTGGAGGGCCCACGTTCGCGCAGGGGGGCGGGCTGGATGCGGATCCGAACGAGATCATCGGCTGGCTCCGGGAGCAAAAATGACCGGAAAGCTCGGTGTGGCGGCCCTGAACGACCTGATTTCGGCGACCGGCATCGAGGATCCGGCGGTGATACAGGGTGCCGCTTACGGCGAGGACGCGGCCGCGATCGATCTCGGCGATCGGATCCTCGTCGTCAGCACGGACCCGCTCTCGTTGGCGGCCGAGGCGGTCGGTCGCCTCGCGGTCCACGTCGCCTGTAACGACATCGCCGCGAGCGGGGCGGACCCACAGTGGCTCACGAACACGGTCTTTCTGCCCAACGACGATCGGGGGACTCGGGAGACGATCGCGACACAGGTCGACCGCGCGGCACGGGAGGCGTCGGTGACCATCGTCGGCGGCCACACGGAGGTGTTGCCGGCGCTGGAGCGGCCGCTGCTCTCGATGACGGCCTTCGGGACGACTGACCGGTTCCTCCGGACCGGCGGCGCCGCGGTGGGCGACCGCCTCATCCTGACGAAGGGGGCCGCCATCGAGGCGACCGCGATCCTCGCGACCGACTTCCGGGACTCGTGTCTCGATGCAGGCGTGTCGGCGGAGACGCTCGATTCGGCCGCGGGATTCCTCAATTCGGTGAGCGTCATCGAGGACGCCCGAGCCCTCAGGGACGTGGCGACCGCGATGCACGACCCGACGGAGGGTGGGCTCATCTCCGCGCTCGTCGAGATGGCCGCCGCGGGTGGGCACGTGCTCTCCGTCGATCGCGATCGGGTCCCGATCCGGTCGGAGACGGCGGCCTGCTGTGAGGCGATGGAGGTCGACCCGCTCGCGACGTTCGGCTCCGGGGCGTTGCTTGCGGCGGTTCCCGAGGAGCGCGTCGAGGAGGCCCTCGACGCGTTGGAGGCGGCCGGCATCGAGGGGGCGAGTATCGGGGAGGTGTGCACACCGGAAGGGGACGCCGAGTCCGGGACGCTGCTGCTCGACAACGAACGGATCCGCGAAGCGCCCCGTGACGCGTGTTATCCGCTCTGGGAGTGAGACGGGACCGAACGCCTGCCGCCACACCCCCCACCCGATCGCACATCTTTTTCCGTGTGAGATAGAATCGACGGGTATGACTGGAGCACGCGTTGGGTCGGCGCTCTCGGCCGAGGAGTCGGCGATCCGGGACCTCGTTCGGGAGTTCGCGGTCGAGGAGATCCGTCCGGGGGCTCGGGAAGCCGACGAAACGGAGACGTTTCCGGAAGACGTCTGGGATGGTCTCGCGGCGCTGGATCTGACCGGGCTGACCGTCCCGGAGGCGTACGGCGGCTTCGACGCCGAGGCGACGACATACGCAGTCGTCAACGAGGCGCTCGCATACGGATCGCTCGCGGTGGCGACGGCGCTTTCGGTGCACTGTCTCGCGACCTCCTGTATCGCGACCTTCGGCGAGGAGGACCAGCGGGAGCGGTGGCTCCCGGAGATGGTCGACGGCCGCCCAGTCGGTGCGTTCTGTCTCTCGGAGCCACACGCGGGGTCCAACCCCGCCGAGATGTCGACGACGGCGACCCGCGACGGCGACGAGTACGTACTCGACGGGACGAAACAGTGGATCACCAACGGCTCGCGTGCCGGGGTCGCCATCGTCTTCGCCCGGACCGACCCGGACGATCCCGGATCGATCACGCAGTTCCTCGTCCCGACGGACGTCGAGGGCTTCACCGTCGGTCGAAAAGAGGAGAAGCTCGGCTTGCGGGCCTCCGACACGACACAGATCACGCTTGAGAACTGTCGGATCCCGGCGGCAAACCGGCTCACCGAGGAGGGTGAAGGACTCTCGGCGGCGTTTCGGATCCTGACCGGCGGGCGGATCGGTATCGCCGCACAGGCGGTGGGCGTTGCGGACGCCGCCCTCGATGCGGCCCGCGAGTACGCACACGAGCGCGAGCAGTTCGGCCGGCCTATCGCCGAGATCCAGACGATACGCCACAAGGTGGCCGAGATGTCGACGGAGATCGAGGCCGCAAGGCTGCTCGTCAGGGAGGCGTGCCGCCTACGGGAGGCCGGCGAAGACGCGCGCGTCGCCGCCGCGCGAGCGAAGTACGCCGCGAGCGAGGCGGCCATGTCGGTCACGAACGAGGCCGTCCAGATCCACGGTGGCTACGGATACGTTACCGAGTTCAACGTCGAACGGCTCTACCGAGACGCGAAGATCACGGAGATATACGAGGGCACCACCGAGATCCAAAAGGAGATCATCGCTCGGGGCGTACTGGACGGACGATGACGGTGCGCTTCGACCCAACGGCGTACGACGCGGTCGTCTACGACCTCGATGGAACCCTCGTGCATCTCGTGGTCGACTGGAACGCGGTGGCCGAGGACGTCATCGACGTCTACGCCGAACACGCGATCAAGCGTCCGGGAAGCGATCTCTGGGAGTTGCTCGAAGCTGCCGACGGCTACGGGATCGGCGAGGCGGTCGAGGAGGTTATCGCCGGCCACGAGCGCGAGGGGGCGCGACGATCGACCCGGCTCCCGCTCGCGGATCGGCTCGACACGCCCGGCGACCCCGAGACAGGGAGTGAGGACCCTCCCGTGGCCGTCTGCTCGCTCAACTGCGAGGCCGCCTGCCGGATCGCCTTAGAGACACACGGGATCGACGGCGGGGTGGATGCGGTCGTCGGGCGGGACACGGTTTCGACGTGGAAGCCGGACCCGGAGCCGCTTTTGGCCGCCATCGACGCGCTCGGCGCCGAACCCGCACGTGCCGTCTTCATCGGCGACTCCGAGCGGGACGCGAATACCGCCGAGCGCGCCGGGGTACCGTTCAAGTACGTACACGAAGCGCATAATAAGTGAGCGGAATGGGTGCCGTAGAAAACCGTTTTAACCGGTGAGTGACGGAATACGTCGAAAATAAAAGCCG